>CAVAQL010000027.1:0-14114 GCA_963590825.1 Bacteroides caccae
CCTTAAGAGTGCAAAGCTCCTGCTTTGCGAAGAACGTGGCGCGTCACACCAGAGCTATCGATTTCTTGAGACAAAAGCTCGTGACCGCTTTGTTTAGCAAAAAGCGCAATATCGCCAATGGCGTGCGGGTCATCCGTGAGAACGCAGAGTTCTTCAGATACGCTAAGCGAAGCCAATGCCTTCTTGGTTTTCAATACAGGCATTGGACAACGCATGTTGCGTAAATCGATTTCTTTCACAGGTAGTTAAAGTTTCTCTGTTAAGAAAGCTCTTGCTGCCGAGAAAGCGGCTTCAAGCCTCGTGACATCTGTGGCTCCAGCCATCGCAATGTCAGGACGGCCGCCACCTTTACCGCCAGCGGCCGCTGCCGCAACGTTAACGAGCTCTCCGGCTTTCACTTTTCCTAAAAGGTTCTTTGTGACACCAGCGCAGAACTGAAGCTTGTCATCGCTCTTTACCGCAAAGAGAATCACAACGCTCTTTAACTGGTCTTTAACAAAATCTACCGTGCTACGAAGCGCCTTCGGATCAAGGTCTTCGAGAACCGTGATAAGAACCTTCGTACCGTGAATCTCTGTAATTTGATGCACAAGCCCTGCGACCTGATGTGCAGCCAACTTACTCTTCGCGCGTTCGAGGTCATGTTCGAGCGAACGGATTTCGCCTTGGACTTGATCGATCTTTTCAGAAAGCTCTTCAGCGGGCGCTTTAAATTTCGCGGAAGCCGCGGCTAAAAGAGCGGCGTCTTTCTGAGCTAACGCTAAAGCATTAAAGCCAGTGACGGCTTCAATACGACGCACGCCTGCGCTAATACCAGCTTCCCCTAAAACCTTAAATAGACCAATATCTCCCGTGCGACGCACGTGAGTGCCACCACAGAGTTCGCAAGAGGTGCCGATATTCATCACGCGCACCGTCTTACCGTACTTCTCACCAAAGAGCATCGTGGCACCTGTGGCTTTCGCTTCCTCAAGCGGCAACTCGCGGCAAAGCGTTTCTGTGTTAGCCAGAATTTCGCGATTGACAATCGCTTCGACTTCAGCGATTTCTTCGGCTGTCATGGGCTTTTCGTGCGAGAAGTCAAAGCGAGTCATCGATTCGTTAACAAGGCTTCCCTTTTGCGCAACGTGTACTCCCAAAACTTCACGCAGTGCCTTGTGCATGATGTGCGTAACAGAGTGATTACGCGCAATCGCAGCACGGCGCTCGGCATCGACTTTGGCTGTGAGCGTGTCGCCCTTAGTGACTTTCCCTTCAGCCACGTGAGCCGCATGTCCAAAGACATTGGCTTTGATGCGGAAAGTGTCTCTTACCTTAAGTAATGTTGTCGCATTAGTGAGTGTCCCCGCGTCTCCGACCTGGCCGCCCATTTCCGCATAGAAAGGCGTCTTATTTAACACAACAACGACGTCATCACCCGCGTTAACGCTCTCGACTTCAGTTCCGTCCTTATAAAGCGCCAGGACCTTCGATGACCCTTCTTCAAGCTCGGAGTAGCCTGTGAAGAGCCCTGCCTCTCCGTTATAGACGAGACCAGCGGCAATCTTAAATTTCGCAGAAGCGCGAGCCTTCTCGCGTTGCTCATTCATCGCTAAGTTAAAGGCATCGATATCAACCTTTAGACCACGCTCACGGCACACGTCGCCCGTTAAGTCAACAGGGAACCCATAGGTATCGTGAAGCTTAAAGGCAATCTCACCATCCAAGACGCCGCCTTTTGTCTGGGCTATAGCGGCTTCTAGGATTTCCATCCCTGTCGCAAGCGTCATGCCAAAACGCTCTTCTTCGGCACGCAAAACTTCGGCAATGCGCGGGTTATTGAGTTCTGGATAGAGCTCACCCATTTCGTGGGCTAAGGGTTCGACTAACTTATAAAAGAACAAACCACGGGCCCCTAACTTGTAGCCGTGACGAATCGCACGACGTGCGATGCGACGCAGGACATAGGCGCGACCTTCGTTGCCGGGATTGACGCCATCGGCAACCGAGAAAGCGCAGGCGCGAATGTGATCAGCGATCACTTTCAACGAGGGGCTTTGCGGATCAACGTTTGTGGCTCCTGCCTCTTCAACTGCGGCCTTTGCCGCACGCATAATGTTCTGGAAAAGGTCAATGTCGTAGTTGGTCGGCACATCCTGTAAGACGCTTGCAATACGCTCCAAGCCCATACCCGTATCGATATTGGGTCTTGGGAGGCGATTCATCTTGCCGCTGGCATCTCGGTTAAATTGCGTGAAAACCAAGTTCCAGATTTCAAGATACCGGTCACCATCTTCATCGGGGCTTCCCGGGGGGCCGCCCTGAACCGAGGGGCCACGATCATAGAAGATTTCCGAGCATGGACCGCAAGGCCCCGTGTCACCCATCATCCAGAAGTTATCGGACATGTAGCGTGCACCCTTGTTGTCTCCGATGCGAACAATACGGTCGGCGGGAACTCCGATTTCTTGATTCCAAATGCCATAGGCCTCATCGTCTTCGGCATAAACCGTTACCCAAAGGCGTTCTGGAGGTAACTTATAAACAGTTGTTAAAAGTTCCCAGGCCCAAGAGATGGCTTCGCGTTTAAAGTAATCGCCGAAACTAAAGTTTCCGAGCATCTCAAAGAAGGTGTGATGACGTGCGGTGTAGCCGACGTTATCGAGGTCGTTGTGTTTACCACCAGCACGGATGCACTTTTGCGAGGTTGTCGCACGAGAAAGCGACTTATCCAACCCAAGGAAATTGGCCTTAAATTGGTTCATGCCTGCGTTTGTGAAAAGTAGTGTCGGGTCGTCCTGCGGGACAACGGGACTTGATTTCACAATCGTGTGGCCCTTACTTTTAAAGAATTCCAAATACGCCTTCCGAATTTCGGAAGCAGTCATGTAGGTAGACGGTTTCATAGATGCTTAAAAACTGTAGATAAGTTAAGAGACTCACGATTTTAATCCACTAGCGCTTAAGCAAATGCCGTAGGTGCGTTTCTTTTTCGCAAAATCTATGGGCTTCTTTCGTCTAAAGCAACAGCAAGAAAAGACAAAATTTCATGTCAATTGCATTTTCTAGTTGCGAATGATTCTCATTTGTGTTTAGAATGCGCCCATCGGGACGGTCAACCGCAACCTGGACTCCTGCTTAAGTTGACCGTCTTTCTTTTATTGCTCTCCTCTTAAAGAAAGGCTACTCTGACGATGAAATTCAAACTTGCCACTGCCGCTCTCGCAGCGTTCACGGCCATTGCCGCAAACGCAGCGAACGTCAATATCTACGGCTCGGTTTCCACGGGCGTAGTTGTGACGCACACAAAGGCCACGGCGCAAAACAATCACAACTCGACAACGTCACTTACGATGGAATCGGCGTGGGCTGGAGACTCCGTATGGGGCATTACGGCAGAAGAAGACCTCGGCGGTGGAGTTTCTGTTGGCCTCGCGCTCGAAAGTGAATATGACTCTGCCACGGGCGAAATGACCGATGCTGGAAAGCTCTTTAACTCGATGAGTTACCTTTGGGTTGGCAATGATAAGGTGAAGTTCTCTCTCGGCAACCTCGGAGGAGCGATCACTTCGGGCGGTGGTGATTTTGATATGGCAGCCGCCTTTGATCCCTTGGAAGCCGCTTATGGTTTAGGCGGCATGGGTCTTATTGCCACAAAAGACTTAGCCCCTGGCTCCGCAGCGTCCGTTGAAATCACTCCCGTTGAGGGACTCAAAATTGGTTTTCAAGCCTCGATGGGCGATAAGACTGTTACCAAGTGGTCTGAGCGTGAACACTACTATGGCGTAGGCGTCAGTTACGAAAACGGACCCTTTGCAGCTGTTGTTGCCGCAGAAAACCTTCGTCGTTCAAAGTCTGCTGCGCTCGATCGCGATGCCTACTACCTCACAGCAGGCGTTTCTTGGGACGCAGGCTTTATTAAACCGATGGCTCTATACCAACACGCCAGCAAGACTGGTCTACGCGCCTTTTCCGATGGTGCTTTGGAAAGCGGGTTCGACACCGAAGAGAGTGATGCCGCAGGGAAAATCGATAGCTTTATCTTAGGTGCGACAGCCCCCGTCGCAGGCGGCACTCTTGCCATTGCTAGCCAATACGCCAACGTCAAATACAGCGATTCCGATAAGAAGGGTCGTGCCTACACATTGGGTGTTTCTTACACCTATGAATTTAGTAAGCGCACGAGTCTTTACGCAGGTGCTGTTTATGTGAAAGGCAAAAAGGAATTCGCCTCTTACGATGCCTTTAATCAAGTCCAAGTCGGCCTTGGTTTAAATCACACCTTCTAGAAGACTCGATTCCTTTAAATAAAACGTCTTTTTCGTCCTTCGAAGCTTTGCTCCTTTCTTTTTGCGTTCCTTTTAGGCTTCGAAGGACTTTTTTTGGCTCTTACTTCGCGATAGCCGCGGTCATATTTTGAGCCAACTCTGTTGCAAACGCTTTATCGTCGGCTTCAACCATAACGCGCAATAAGGGTTCAGTTCCCGAAGGACGAATCAGCACACGGCCCCGACCATGAATTGCGGCTTCGGCCTCTTTCACAGCCTTTACAAACGCTTTGTCCTCCGTCCAAACATAATCTTTTGCAACGCGCGTATTTAAAAGAACCTGAGGCATGAGTTTGAGGCCCTCTAAAAGCTCAGAGAGCGTTTTCTTTTGCGCACGAATCGCTGCTAATACTTGTAAGGCACTCACAATCCCGTCGCCTGTTGTCTGACGGTCTAGCGCAATGATGTGGCCGCTCGATTCCCCGCCATAAAGCCACCCTTTTTTAAGGAGCTCTTCCATCACGTAGCGGTCACCGACTTTAGCGCGTAAAAAATCAATTCCTTCTTCGGCAAATTGTTTTTCTAATGCGAAGTTCGTCATCAAAGTGCCCACAACGCCACCAACTTTTCCCGTACGTTTTCTATCGCTTACGATAACGTACAAAAGCTCATCGCCGTTATAAACGTGGCCTTTGTCATCGGCCATAATGAGGCGATCTGCGTCGCCATCGAAGGCAAGACCCAATTCACAGTCAGCTTTCTTTGTGCGCTCGGATAGGTCATCGGTGTGCGTAGCCCCTAGCCCGCGATTGATATTAAAGCCATCGGGTTCGTTACCCTCAACAACAACATCGGCTCCCAATTCGTTAAAAACAGCGGGGGCAACGTGATAGGCCGCGCCGTTGGCACAATCGATATAAAGCCGCATGCCTTTTAGGTCAAGGCTATTGGGAAACGTGCTTTTGCAAAATTCCACATAGCGCCCTGCTGCGTCGTCCAAGCGATGCGCTTTCCCGAGAGCGTCGCTTGCTAAGCAAGAAAATCCACGGTCAATCTCGCTCTCGATTTCTTCTTCAACCGCATCGGGTAGTTTCATTCCCTTTTCCGAGAAAAATTTAATCCCGTTATCATCAAAAGGATTATGGCTTGCGCTTATGACGACCCCTGCATCAAGCCTTAAGGCGCGCGTTAAATACGCCACCGCTGGCGTCGGTATCGGGCCACAAAGAACTACATCAACGCCTGCTGAAGAAAATCCCGCCTGTAAGGCGGCTTCCAACATATAGCCAGAAACGCGCGTATCTTTTCCAATTAAGACTGTGGCACGAGATTCGACTTTTCGAGCGCGAAATACACGGCCAGCAGACTGGCCTAACCGCAAGACAAAATCCGGCGTAATGGGGTCTTTCCCGACTCTTCCGCGAACACCGTCGGTTCCAAAGTAACGTCGTGCCATAAAAGCTCTCCTTAATTTTGATTGCCCAAATTTTAGCGAAGAGTTCGTTGGGGCTTGCTGTCCTTGCTACAAGCCTTTTTTGAATCCGCTATTTTCTAACGAAGACCTGCAGTCTTTAACGCTTCAAGCGTTTCTTTCACATCGTGCACACGCACGATGTGTGCGCCTTTCTTGACGGCTTCAAGCGCTGCCTTCACAGAACCCGCGCAACGCTCCTTAGGATTGGCAATGCCTGTTAGTTGACCAATCATGCGTTTACGGGAAACGCCGATAAGGATTGGAAAACCGTCGCTATCAAAGTCTTCAAAGTGATTAAGAAGCTCGATGTTCTCCTGCATTGTCTTACCAAACCCGAAGCCTGGATCCCAAGAAATTTGGCTTCGCTTCACTCCCGCTTTCATCAAGGCATCACTTCTTTCGCGCAAGAAATCCGTGATGTCTTTAAAAAGGCACCCTTCTTTTACCGCCTCAAAGTGCATCACGACAAGACCTACGTCACGATTGGAAACGGCGTTAACGGCACCTTCCTCTGTGAATCCTCGAACGTCATTGATGATGTGGGCTCCTAGATTGATGGCTTCTTTCATCATCTGAGGTTTATAGGTATCGACTGACACCGTGTATCCCTCCTTAACGAGGGTTTCAACAACAGGTAAAACGCGACAAGCTTCCTCTTTAAATGGCACGGGTGCAAAGCCTGGCCTCGTGGATTCGCCCCCGATATCGAGAATATCGGCGCCATCTTTCGCAAGCTTTCGAGCAAAAGCGAGGGCCGACTCATATGTGGCGTGGTCTCCGCCATCGGAAAACGAATCGGGCGTCACATTCACAATCCCCATAACGACGGGTTTTGTTAAGTCAATGGTTCTGTCTTTACATTGCCAAACTGTTGGATTTTCTCGCATTTAAAAGCGTCCCAAATAAGTGAAGGCGCCCACTTAAGACGCCTTCGATAAAACAACTTTTTTTAACACCTACGCATCCGCTTGCGGCGTATCGTCCTTCTTAGGCGCTTTGCGACGCGGCTTTTTCGCGGGGAGTTCTTCAGTTTCCTGCAAATCTTGAGGTTTTACCTCTTCCTCAGGCTTTGTTTCCTCAGGCTTCGCCTCCGGTTTCTCTTCTGACTGAGGAGCTTCTTTCACTTCAGGCGCGGCCTCTTTCGCGTCTCCTGCCTTTTTCTCGGAATCAGCTGATTCTGGGGGTTTTGGTTCACGAGGATCTTTTCCAGCCATGATGTCATCAAGTTGCTCGGCATCGAGCGTTTCCCACTTCAAGAGAGCCGCGGCCATCTTTTCGATCTTATCGCGATTGTCTTCAATGAGTTTACGCGCTAAGTTGTACTGCTCTTCGAGAATTCTGCGGATTTCCGCATCCACCGCTTGCATGGTCTTTTCGGAAATGTGCGTCGTTTTCGTCACCGAGCGTCCTAAGAAGACTTCACCTTCGTTTTCTGCGTAGACCATCACGCCCATCTTCTCACTCATGCCGTAGCGCATGACCATATCGCGCGCAAGTTGCGTGGCGCGTTCAAAGTCATTGCTCGCGCCCGTTGTCATCTGGTGCATGAAGATTTCTTCTGCGATACGGCCACCAAAGAGAATCGCAATGCGCGTTAAAAGATACTGCTTATCGTAGGCATAGCGATCGGTTTCAGGTAACTGCATCGTAAGCCCCAAGGCGCGACCACGTGGCACAATCGTCACTTTGTGCACGGGGTCAGACTTTGGCATTAATTTAGCGACAAGAGCGTGACCCGATTCGTGATAGGCCGTGTTGCGACGTTCGTCTTCGGTCATCACCATCGATTTGCGTTCGGCGCCCATCATGATTTTGTCTTTGGCTAACTCAAAGTCGTGCATTTCAACAACACGGCCGTTGCGGCGTGCGGCAAAAAGAGCGGCTTCGTTAACAAGGTTAGCCAAATCAGCGCCCGAGAATCCAGGTGTCCCTCGTGCAATCACATCGGCTCGCACATCAGCTCCCAAGGGAATCTTTTTCATGTGCACAGCCAAAATCTGCTCGCGCCCACGAATATCGGGTAACGGCACCACAACCTGACGGTCAAAGCGACCTGGGCGCATCAGGGCGGGATCTAAAACGTCGGGGCGGTTCGTTGCCGCCACAACAATGACGTTCGTGCCCGTTTCAAAGCCGTCCATTTCAACGAGCATTTGATTTAATGTCTGCTCACGTTCATCGTTGCCGCCACCTAAGCCTGCGCCACGTTGACGGCCCACGGCATCAATTTCATCGATAAAGATAATGCAGGGAGCGTTTTTCTTCGCGGTCTCAAACATGTCTCTAACGCGAGAGGCACCGACGCCGACGAACATTTCAACGAAGTCCGAGCCTGAAATCGAAAAGAACGGAACCCCTGCTTCACCAGCGATAGCTTTGGCTAAAAGTGTCTTACCTGTTCCTGGAGACCCCACGAGCAAAATGCCACGCGGAATGTGACCACCCAAGCGTTGGAATTTCGAGGGGTCTTTTAAGAAGTCCACGACCTCTTGAACGTCTTCTTTGGCTTCATCGCACCCAGCGACATCAGCAAAGCGCACTTTATTCGTGGCTTCGTTTAGCATGCGCGCCTTACTCTTACCAAAGGAGAAGGGACCGCCTCCCTTGCCACCGGTTTGCATCTGGCGCATGAAAAAGATCCACACGCCAATTAAAAGCAGCATCGGGAACCAGCTAATAAACACCTGCTCTAAGAAAGAGGCCTCTTCCTCGGGACGCCCGTAGACTTGAACGCCATTTTTGCGAAGGTCTTCGACCATCCACAAGTCCCCAGGGCTCGTAATCGTATAGACGTGTCCTTCTGTGGGAGTCACGGTAATCCTTCGACCCTGAACATCGACGCGACGAACCTTACCGGCTTTGGCATCTTCCATAAATTGCGTGTAGCTCGTCTGATCGAGATTACCCACTGCAGGGCGATCGCCACTAAATTGACGGAAAACGGTAAAAAGCACAAAAGCGATTAAACACCAAACCGCTAAGCGCTGAAGCATCCTCTTATCCAAAATCGGGACTCCTCTTGATGATATTTTTCGGGTCTTCCTGCGCAAACGGCAGTAGACAAAAGCGTAGTCTATCCGCTTTGGGGGTATTTCTCTTCGATTTATGTGTGGAATTTACGGCAGATTTGTTTTCAAGCGTAACAAGTTCTCTATTTCGCACGCAAACGGCGAGAAACAACATACATTTCAGCGCTCGTATCGCGACTTGCCTCGGGTTTACGCTGCGCAACGCTCGCAAAATGTTGTTTGAGCGTTGCAATAAATTGCGAGTAGCCCGAGCCTTGGAAAACCTTGGCGACAAAAACTCCGTCCTTTTTCAAGTGCTCAAGAGCAAACTCCAAGGCAAGTTCGTTAAGTAGTAGGCTTGCCGCAGCATCGGCTGCTGCTATTCCCGATAAGTTCGGTGCCATATCACTTAATACAACGTCAACTTTTTCGCCTGCTAAAACCTCTGTAAGCCTATCAGCAACCTCTTGCTCACGAAAGTCTCCCTGAATAAAGGTCGCTCCGTCAATCGGCTCCATAGGTAGGATGTCCATCGCAATAAGGCGCCCTGAAAAAGCCCCCTTGGCATCGATCATTTGGCTTCTTGCCACCTGCGTCCAACTGCCTGGGGCACTTCCTAGATCAACAACAGTCACTCCTGGGCGAAACAGGTGCTCCTTCTCGTTTAATTCAAGTAACTTATAGGCCGATCGCGCCCGAAAGCCCTCTGCGCGGCTTTTCTTAACAAACGGATCATTGATGTGCCGCTCAATCCAGGCACGGTTAGAACGCAACTTTTTGGTCGATTTAGGCATTGTCTTCGCTAAAATGTTCAAATCACAATTTTTACTGTTATCGAAATTATGTCTGAACTCATCTTAGCCCGCGATAAAAAGATTGAACTTCGCGCTCAAGCACACCACATTACCTTTTCTGTTCTTGTGGGAGCCTCGGGATTAACGGACGCTGTCGTAAAAGAAGTCGACCGCGCCTTAGCCTCTCACGGTCTGATTAAGGTACACGTTGCTGGTGACGACCGAGAAGAGAGAGCTGAGTTTTACGCGAAACTAGCCGACACGCTAAATGCCGCTCGCATTCAGGCGATTGGGAAAACACTTATCTTATATCGACCTGTTGAAGAAAAAGAAGAAAAGGTTAAAAAAGAAGCACCCGCTAAACAGAAGCGCGCCCCAAAAAAGAGCCAAAAAGCCCCAACTCGCGCCAAAAAGACCCGCGCTGGGGCAAGGCGTCGCGTTACAAAGAAAAAGGCACTTTCTGACTAGTTGTGACGATGAGACGCGGCCTCTTACTTTTTGACTTGGATGGGACAATTCTCGACACAGCGCCTGACCTTTGTGAGGCCGCCAATTTCTTGCGCCGCAAGGCCCACCTTGAGCCACTACCTTATGAAGCGCTTCGTTCGCATGCAGGAACAGGCGCCAAAGGGCTAGTAAAAGCTGCCTTAGGAGTTACGCCTGAAGACGCCCATTATTTTGAACTACGCGAAGCGTTCTTGGCCTACTACGCAACGCACATGACAGTGATGTCACGGCCCTTTGCAGGAATCCTTGAGGCACTCAATCAAGCTACAGAGATGGGGTTTTCTTGGGGCATTGTCACCAATAAAGCCATGCGATTGGCAAAACCCTTAGTGGAAAAGTTCTTTTCTGAAGTTCCCCCTCCGAAATGCCTTGTTGCGGGTGACAGCGCCCCTCGGATGAAACCAAATCCCGATACCTTACTTATGGCGTTAGATATCACAGGGTTTAAAGCCAACGAGGCCCTGTACTTTGGTGATGAAGCGCGCGATATGGTTGCCGCTAACGCCGCAGGAATTACCTCTGTTGCCGCACTTTGGGGGTACGGAACGAGTATTACCGACTCGGATGCGAAAGCGAGCATCGCCAAAATCGAAGAGATTCCAGAACTTGCCGCAAAGCTTCTTTGTTCGTGAATTTTTGCCCGATGGATAACGTCCTCTATTTACGAAAATGGGAACGTACGTTTCGTGTGGCAGTAGGAAGTTTTTGATGGGCATCTCACCGGCTCGATTGCATGAAATCCTTTGAAACATCAAGCAAAAAGTCGTGCGTCGTTTTAAGTAACGAGGACGCGTGATTTGCCTATTTTCCGACAAACACATGGCGTTTTAACGCCTCAAGTTTGTCGCGCAACACAGCGGCCTGTTCAAAATCAAGGTCCTTAGCGCATTTAAGCATCTTCTTTTCTGTTTCACGGATTGCTTTTGCCACTGCCACAGGATCGTCGGGATTCACATCAGAAACTTCGACCGAACCAAGGTCTTTTTGTGATCCTGATTTGTAAACGCCATCGATAATGTCTCGAACTTCTTTCACAATTGTGCGAGGCGTAATCCCGTGCTCTTTGTTGTACTGCGTTTGCTTTTTGCGACGTCGTTCAGTTTCTTCAATGGCTCCCTTCATTGAGTCGGTGACGGTATCCGCGTAAAGAATCGCTTTCCCGTTCACGTTACGCGCTGCACGACCAATCGTTTGAATAAGAGACCTCGTTGACCGTAAGAAGCCCTCTTTATCCGCATCAAGAATTGCAACAAGAGTGACTTCAGGCATATCCAAACCCTCACGCAATAGGTTAATGCCCACAAGAACATCAAAGACGCCAGCTCGAAGATCTCGAATAATTTCCACGCGCTCAACGGTATCGACATCCGAATGCAAATACCGCACCTTAATTTTGTGCTCATCAAGAAAGCTCGTGAGCTCTTCGGCCATCTTCTTGGTTAACGTCGTTATCAAGACGCGTTCGTGTCGTGCGACACGCTCGTGGATTTCATCTAAAACATTATCCACTTGCGTTGCCGCTGGTCGGACTTCCAATTCGGGATCAACCAATCCCGTGGGTCGCACGAGTTGCTCGACAACCTGAGAGCTATGCGTTAATTCATATTCAGCGGGAGTGGCTGAAACAAAAATCGAACGGCGCATCTTGCGCTCGAACTCATCAAAGCGCAAAGGTCGATTGTCCAGAGCCGATGGAAGCCGGAAGCCGTAATTGACAAGCGTCTCTTTTCTCGAACGGTCCCCACGGTACATCCCACGCAATTGCCCTATTAAAACGTGGCTTTCATCGAAAAACATTAAGGCATCGCTTGGCAGATAGTCAATCAGGCACGGAGGAGCTTCTCCGGGGTTTAACCCAGTTAAGTGGCGCGAGTAGTTTTCGATGCCCTTACAAAAACCCACTTGATCGAGCATCTCCAAATCAAAAAGTGTTCGTTGCTGCAAGCGCTGTGCTTCAACGACTTTACCTTGAGCCTCAAGGACTTTGAGCCTTTCAGTTAATTCGGCTTTGATTGTATTGATTGCTCGCAAAACAATGCTTCGTGGCGTCACGTAGTGGCTTGCTGGGTAAACAACAAAGCGAGGGACTTTCTGAATGATTTTTCCTGTCAACGGATCAAAAAGAGCGATGCTATCGACCTCATCATCAAAAAGCTCAATACGTACAGCGATTTCCGAATGTTCCGCTGGGAAAACATCAATTAAGTCACCACGAACGCGAAAGACGCCACGCGAGAACTCCATATCGTTACGCCGATATTGCATTTTCACGAGTTGTGAGACAATCGCTGAACGCTCTTTCGTATCACCCTCTCGCAAAATAAGGCGCATCTCCGTGTAACTTTCTGGTTTACCAATGCCGTAAATGGCAGAGACGGTTGCGACAACAATCGTGTCTCGCCTCTCAAGAATGCTTTTTGAGGCGGCCAATCGCATCTGCTCGATATGTTCATTAATCGCCGCGTCTTTCTCAATGAAAAGGTCACGCGCAGGAACATAAGCCTCTGGCTGATAGTAGTCGTAGTAACTGACGAAATATTCAACGGCGTTGTTTGGGAAAAACTCGCGCATCTCTGAATAAAGTTGCGCAGCAAGAGTCTTATTCGGAGCCATGACAAGAGCAGGAACCCCAGTTCGCGCGATAACGTTTGCCATCGTAAAAGTCTTACCCGAGCCCGTAACGCCAAGAAGGGTCTGTTTAGAGAGCCCCTCTTCAACTCCTTGGGCTAATTTGTCGATTGCCTCACCCTGATCTCCCGCAGGCTCATAGGGAGCGTGCAATTCAAAAGGCGAATGAGCAAATGTAAGAACCTTGACCATATGGCTAGATTAACCCCGTGCACTGAAATGTGAATTGAGTACTATGCCACGCGCGCGATACATTTGGCAATAGTTTGAGTCGTGGCGAATGCTATTTGGGCGATACAATGACAGTCATTGTGATTTGTCCGATAAACCACATCTATGAGCGATACGATTTTAACCGTTACGTTAGAAGCCGCACGGCGCATTCTTTACGCAAAAGCTATTGAAGAGTCCCCCGATTGGGACAAAGCAAAAAGCGCTGCGCTAAGCCAGACGATTGCTCGTCGCCTCGGGGAATCGGCCCGCCCTGAAACCTTCTTAAAAGAAAGAGCTTCGGCTATTTTTGAAGCGGCAGGGATTTCAAACGCTGAGGCTCTTACAAAAGAAAAAGGACTCTCCTTTGGCGTTTTCGCTACTCTTGCATTCCTCGTTTCTTTTGCTCTCGGTGCGCTCACGGATAAGTTAACTTCTTCCGCGGGCTTTATTAACCTCTTATCGTTTCCGTTTTGGGGCGTAATTGCGTGGAATCTTTTCATTTACCTTGTGCTCTTTTTAGGCGCTCTCGGTTTAGTGAAAAAGCCACTTTTCCCAATTCGTCAGGCTCTTACGTCTATTCGTCTAGCCCGCTTCCAATTGTTTTCAGGGCGCATCAAGCGAGAAGCCTCTTATCACGCAGCGTTAGTTAAGTTAGCCTATCCCGTTTATAAAAAAGAAACCACCGCGCTACTACATCTAGCGGCCATTGCTTTTGTGCTGGGGCTTATTGCAAGTCTTGCCTTACGGGGCTTTTCCACAGCCTTTGTCGTTGGCTGGGAAAGCACGTGGTTTGCTGAGAACGTTTCTGCTGTCAAGAACTTTATCGATTGGACCTATGGTCTTGTGCCTGCCATCGGGCCAATAACAGCGCTACCGGATTTATCTGTCCTTGAGTCCATTCGTGCTGACCGCCTTCCTTACCTACAAGAATCGGTTTCTGCGGCTCCCTGGCTTTTGCGAATGATGGTTCTTTTAGTGGTATTCGTGATTTTGCCGCGCTTTGTGCTCTTTCTGATGACTCTTATTGGGCTACGCTACACGAAAAGTCATCTGAAACTTAATGCGGAAGACCCCTACTTTGCCGATGTGTTGCGCTATGGAAAAGAATCCATTTCTCTAGGCGCTCTGCAATTTGTCACGGGGCTTAAAGGGGACGCTACAACACACGCAAGCCTTGCGGAAATCTCCTCTCTTTGGGGAAATACCGAACTTACGATTCATAAGATTGATTTGGATGTAGCGC
>CAVAQL010000028.1:0-13473 GCA_963590825.1 Bacteroides caccae
GAAGCATTTGAGGCGGAAATAGCCGCTTACGAAAGTGGGCGTCTTACTAAGGATACGAACGCTCTTTTGTACTGTGTGGGTGATGGCAACCATTCGCTTGCAAGTGCGAAGGCCGCCTATGAGGAAATCAAATCCAAAATTGGTGAAAAAGCTGCCGCCTCACACCCAGCGCGTTTTGCCATGGTGGAATTGGGAAACATCCATGATGATTCTCTAGAGTTTGAGCCGATTCATCGACTTGTAACGCACATCAATCCTGAAGCGTTATTAGAAAAGTTAAAACCATTTGAAAGCACTTCTGGTCATCGCATTTCATGGGTTTCTGGCGAAAAGAGAGGTGTCATTACCCTAGATTCCAAGTTTGGAACGCTTGCGGTCGGCGCTTTGCAAGGAGCGCTTGATGCTCTTTTAACAGAAAGCGAGGCCGCTCTCGATTACATTCACGGCGAAGACTCTTTGCGTCGTTTAGCTTCTAAAGAAGGATCGATAGGGTTTCTTTTACCGAAAATTAAGAAAGCCGATTTCTTTAAGAGTATCGAAATCGATGGCGTTTTGCCTCGGAAGACATTTTCAATGGGCCACGCACAAGACAAGCGCTATTACACAGAAGCGAGAGTTATTCTTGCGAGAAAATCCTAACGAGGTTATGCTCCTTTAACGGGAAATAGAGATTAGAAAACAAGTGCTATGAAACTCATTATCGCAATCATTAAGCCTTTTAAACTCGACGAAGTGCGTGAAGCTTTGGCTGAAATCGGCATCACAGGACTGACGGTAACGGAAGTCAAGGGCTTCGGACGCCAGAAAGGACACACGGAACTCTATCGCGGAGCCGAATATGTTGTGGACTTTTTGCCTAAGGTGAAAATTGAGGCGGTTGTCACTGACGATATCCTCGAGCAGGCACTTGAAGCGATTGAAAAGAGTGCTCGCACCGGTAAGATTGGTGACGGAAAGATTTTTGTTGCCTCTCTTGAGCAGGTGGTTCGTATTCGCACAGGCGAACAGGGCGAAGCCGCTATCTAAACAAGATTTTCAGGGTAAGAAAAACCGGCCACCCGGCCGGTTTCCCATTCATGTCGAGTAGCTCGCCCGACAGAATTCTTTACTTCGCAGCGCGAGAGCCGAAAACTTCGACTTCTGTGCGGCGGTTCGGGGCCAAGCACTTGACCAAATCCGCACCAGACTGACCCTTGCAGTCAACGACTGGGTTATCCGTGCCGAGGCCGAGAGGCTGGATGCGATCTTCTGGGATGCCATTGTCAGCCAAATAGGCCTTAACGGCGTCAGCACGCTTCTCAGAGAGCTTCTGGTTGGCAGCGGCAGAGCCGATACGATCGGTGTAGCCAGTGGCGAGGACGACGTCAATGTTGACACCAGCCAAGCGGGCAATCAAACCGTCAAGCATCGCTTGACCTTCAGCAGAAATCTTGGCGCTACCAAACGCAAAGAGGGCGTCGGCAGTCAATGTAACCTTAGCGGGCTTCTTCTTCTTGGCGGGAGCAGCATCCTTCGTGCAGGCGACGTCCGTGTCGCACTTGCAGCCTGTCTTTTCAGCCAAAGCCGGTGTCCAGAAACCTGTGCGAACGCACAGACCAGAACCACTCATAACAACCTGGCCATTTGTATCTAAGACATAGGGGACGGCATCCGCAGCCATCGTGGAACCAGCGGCGAGTGCCAATGCGGCTGCCGCGAGACTCAGTTTGAGAGACTTCATATTATTTTCCTCTGTTTCTATAGCACCGCTGTCGTGCGTCTTTAAATATGACCGACGTACTGGAGTGCCGATTACAAAAACAACGCTTCAATGCTTGCGGTGCAACGTGACACTGAAGCCAGCCTTGCTTTTCAAAGAGACCACTTCTCACTCTCTCTAAGTGATCCCCTTTCAACTAGGCATCATAAACGATTTTCTTGCATTCTGTTTTGGTGTGAGCTCTGTTAAAAGCTCAAAGCCGTCCTAACAACTAAATTTGTGCGTTTTCTACGACAAAACACCTAGTTTGGCTCGCGTGCGTGTACGCGCGCGTATGCGCACGTGTACGCGCGAAACGCGGTAGAATCTGACATTTAAGGTTCTCGTAAAACGTTTAGAGCAAAACGAGTCCACTTTCTTATTGTTAATCAACGATTTATTTTTAGAGCATCCCTACATTCATGAGTACTCAAGATACGACGATTCCTGGTAATGACGGCGAACAAAACGGCATGCCGATTTCCTATTCCTACGAGACACTTCCTGTCGCACTCGAAAATGAAATGAAGCAGTGCTACCTCGACTACGCGATGAGCGTTATTGTCGGTCGCGCGCTTCCTGACGTCAGAGACGGTTTTAAGCCCGTTCACCGCCGCGTTTTGTTTTCCATGCACGAACTCGGTAATGATTTTTCGCATCCAACGAAAAAGTGCGCCCGTGTCGTCGGCGACGTTATCGGTAAATATCACCCTCATGGTGATCAGGCCGCTTATCAGACGCTTGTGCGTTTAGCACAAGACTTCTCGATGCGTTATCCGCTTGTTTGGGGGCAAGGCAACTTTGGCTCAATCGATGGTGACGGTGCGGCGGCGATGCGTTACACAGAATGCCGCTTGGCGCAGATTGCCGATGCGATGTTAGATGGTTTAGATGAGGATACCGTCGACTTTATTCCGAACTTTGATAATTCGGAAAAAGAGCCCGTCGTTCTTCCTGCGAAGCTGCCGAATTTGCTTGTGAATGGTTCGGCAGGTATTGCTGTGGGTATGGCAACAAATATCCCTCCGCATAATCTAGGCGAAGTGGTCGATGCCTGTCGCTTTTTATTGAAGAATCCAGAAGCAAGCATCGATGATTTAATTGCAAGAATTCCAGCGCCTGACTTTCCTACTGGGGCAATCATCTACGGTTTAGGTGGTGTGCATGAGGGTTATCGCACGGGCCGCGGTCGCGTCATTATGCGTTCGCACACGCACTTTGAAGAGCTAAAAAATGGACGTCAAGCTCTTGTTGTTGACGATATTCCCTATCAGGTCAATAAGAAGGTTCTTGTTGAATCGATTGCTCGTTTGATGCATGAAAAGAAGATTGAGGGAATCTCCGAGTTGCGTGACGAATCGAGTAAAACCGTTCGCATCGTGATGGAACTTAAGCAGGGTGCTTTCGGAGAAGTGATTCTTAACCAACTCTTTAAGTTAACAGCGCTTCAGAGTTCATTTGGTATCAATATGGTCGCTCTTGTTGCTGGGCAACCCAAACTTCTGAATTTGCGCCAGATTGTCGAAGCCTTTTTGCATCACCGTCGTGAAGTGGTGAATCGCCGTACGATTTTCCGCCTAAATAAAAATCGCACACGCGGTCATATTTTGGAAGGTCAAGCTGTGGCGCTTTCCAATATCGATGAATTCCTGGCAATTATTCGTGGCGCCCCGACACCACCGGTGGCTAAGGCGCAAATCATGGCTCGCGGCTGGCGCTCCGAACTTGTTTTAGGGCTACTCAAGGGAGCAGCCTCCGCCGATGACTATCGTCCTCTTGAGATTGGGAAAGAGTTTGGCTTAGATAAAGACGGTCTTTATCACCTAAGCGCCGTACAAACAGAAAAGATTTTGCAGATGGCACTTCAAAAACTCACGGGTCTTGAACAAGACAAGATTAACGATGAGTACAAACAGGTGCATGCGACGATTGCCGACTTGCTTGACATCTTGGCCCGTCCTGAGCGCGTTGTCGAGATTATGGATAACGAGCTTCTTGAACTGAAGACAAAGTATGGCGATTCCCGACGTAGCGAGATTGATTACTCGGGCGATCCGAATTTCGATCCTTTGGATTTTGTCGTAAGCGAATCGGTGGTCGTGACTCTTTCTCGCGAAGGCTACATTAAACGCTTAGGGCTTAATCAATATCGCGAACAAAAGCGCGGAGGGCAAGGAAAACGCGCCGCACAAACGCGTGAAGGCGATGCTGTTGAACGACTCTTTGTTGCAAATTCTCATGACAAGATGCTTTGCTTTAGCAATAAGGGTCGCGTCTTCGAATTGGCTGTGTATTTGGTTCCTGAGGCCTCTCGCGCGAGTAAAGGTAAAGCGATTGTTAATCTCTTGCAACTTCAAGAAGACGAGAAGATTCGCATTGTTCTTCCCGTGCGCAGCTTTGATGAAAACCGCTTTGTCTTTATGGCTACCCGTGATGGCTATGTCAAGAAGACAGCTCTTTGCGAACTTAAGAATTCGATGCGCAAGGGAAAGAAAGCCATCGAATTGATGCCCGGCGACGAACTCATTGGTGTTGCAATCACCGATGGCAAACACGATGTGATGCTTTTCTCAGACGTAGGTAAGGCAGTTCGCTTTGATGAGGCGAGTGTTCGTCCGTTAGGGCGTGCAGCTCGAGGCGTCATCGGAATGAAGCTAGAGAACGGGTCGAAACTTATTAGTATGCTCGTTGCCGAAGACGAATCGCAGTACGTATTAACCGCTTGCGAAAACGGTTTTGGAAAGTGCACACCGATTGCTGAATACACGCGTCACGGTCGAGCAACGCACGGCATGATTGCCATTGCAACAAGCGAACGTAACGGTAAGGTTGTTGCGGCAACTCTTGTTCATAAAGAAGACAGCGTGATGCTCTTAACAGAAAACGGAAAACTTGTTCGCACACCCGTAAGCGACATCCGCGTTTGCGGAAGAAGCACGCAGGGTGTCACTCTTATTGACCTTAAGAACGATCGCCTCGTGCGTCTCTCGCGTGTTGCAGAAGACGATGCTGAAAGTTCTGAAGTCGAGGATGATGTCAGCAGGGGAGAAACCTCGGAAGCGAGTTCTGAAGAAAAGCCCGTTGACACGAATGAAGGGCAAACGGAGAAGGAGTCCTAGTATGAGTCGCGTTTATAACTTTGCCCCAGGGCCAGGTGTTTTACCCCTAAGTGTATTAGAGGAAGTTTCTCGCGAGTTGGTCGATTACAAAGGCGAGGGCATGAGCATTCTCGAGATGAGCCATCGCGGAAAGACGATTCAGACAATCTTCGACGAAGCGCGAGAGGGGATTAGAAAACTCCTTTCCGTGCCTGAGGATTTTGAGATTCTTTTCTTGCAGGGCGGAGGCCACACGCAGTTTGCGATGGTGCCGCTTAACTTAATGGGCGAGAAAAAGAAAGCCACTTACATTGTCAATGGTGTGTGGTCCAAAAAAGCAGCAGCTGAGGCTGCACGCTTTGGCCAGGTTCAAACCATCGGATCTGTTGAAGAGGCTCGCGTTCCTGATGCGGCCAGTTACAGTGTCGCCTCAGATGCTTCGTATCTTTTTTATTGTCAAAACGAAACGGTGCATGGTTTGGAATTTAACTATGTGCCTCAGACGCCTAAGGGAGTCACACTTGTTGCTGACATTAGCTCGAACTTTATGACGCGTCCTGTTGACTTCACGAAGCACGGATTGGTTTTTGCTGGTGCTCAGAAAAACTTCGGGCCAGCAGGATTGACGATTGTGATTGTTCGTAAGGACCTTTTAGGTAAAGCACTGAGTTTTTGTCCCACAATGCTCGATTATGGCATCCACGCCAAAGGCCAATCGATGTACAACACGCCTCCGGTGTTTGCTGTCTATGTAGCGAGCCTCGTATGCCGTTGGATTGAAAACGAAGGCGGCATACCTGAGATGAATCGTCGAGCAATTGCGCGTAGTGCGCTCGTTTACGATGTGATTGATAATAGTGCTGGGTTTTACGTGAATCGCTATCGCAAAGAAGATCGTAGCCGCATGAATGTCGTTTTCACACTGCGCGATGAAACCCTCACAAACACATTTGTCGAAGAGGCAGCAAAACAAAGTCTCAAAAATTTAAAGGGTCACAGAATCTTAGGCGGCTTGCGTGCCTCGCTATATAACGCGATGTCACTTGAGGGCGCCAAAGCGTTGGCCGAATTTATGGTCGAATTTGCAAGAAAACACGGATAAAAGTGATGACTGAGAACGCCAAAGAAATTGAACGCTTGCGTGGCGAAATCGATGCGGTCGATTCTGAGCTTGTCACGCTCTTATGTAAGAGAGCCTCTTTAGCTCGAGATGTCGGCGTTGCCAAAGGTGGTCAAGCGGTTTATCGACCTGAAAGAGAGCGCGTTGTCATTGAGCGAGCAATAACAAAAGCAAAAGAACAATCGAGTGCGCTTAGTCCAGAGGCAATTTCGCAAATCTATCGCGAGATCATGGGGGCATGCCGCGCCCTAGAAAAACCTCTTCGTGTGGGCTATTTGGGCCCACAAGGAACGTTTTGCGAAATGGCTGCTATTGGTGCTTTCGGGCACACGGTTGATTTCTGCCCCTTAGCCAATATCGATGAAGTGTTTCGCTCCGCAGAAGTCGGAGACGTCGATTACGCGGTGGCTCCTATTGAAAATTCCGCTCAGGGCACAGTGACACGCACATTGGATTTACTTGAGAGAACATCACTAAAAATTGTGGGAGAAGTGAATGTTCCCGTTGTTCATAATTTAATGACACGGGCGAAGACGCTTTCCGAAATCAAGCGCATCTCAGCGCACCCGCAGGCTCTCGCGCAATGCCACAATTGGATTGCTTCACATATGCCTTCAGCGGAGTTGGTTCCTGCTTCAAGCAATGCGAAGGCGGCGCAGGCGGCCGCAGAGGATGCTTCAATGGCCGCTATTGCAGCACGACGTGCTAGCGAACTCTATAGCTTGACGATTCTTGCCCCTGCAATTCAAGATGACGCCAAAAATCGCACACGCTTTTTTGTTTTAGGCCGTATGCCAACAGGAGCAATTCCGAATCACTTGGCAAAAACCTCAATTTGGTTTGCCTGTGCCAACGTTTCGGGTGGCTTATGCGAAGTTCTCGAGCCGTTTAAGCATCACGGTGTTTCGATGGTTAAGCTTGAAAGCCGCCCTGCGCGTAATGGTCAGTGGGACTATACATTTTATGTTGATATCGAGGGGTATGCTGAGGACAAAGAGGTCGCTGCCGCATTAAGTGAAATGCGTAAAAGCACGTCTGTTTTTAAGCTACTTGGTTCCTACCCGAAGGCTCTTGAAGCGAGCTAGGTTTTAGAAAGGAAAGTGCGATGCGTCTAGCTCTTATTGGGTGCGGTCTTATTGGAACGTCGGCTGTGTGGGCGATGAAAAAGGCTAATGCCGTCGATACGGTCGTTGCTTTTAATCGGCATACGGAATCGGCTGAAAAAGCCGTTGAGATTGGTGCGGCTGATGTGGTTGCTAAAACAATGCCTGAAGCGGTCAAGGGCGCCGATGCTGTTTTGGTCGCGGTGCCCGTTTTAGCGATGCGATCGGTTTTTGAAGTGATTTGCCCTAGCCTTAAGGAAGGCGTCATTATTAGTGACGTGGGTTCTGTTCGCGCGAGCATCGTAAAAGATGCCAGAGAAACCCTTGGCGCAGCTATCAGTGGCTATTGCCCTGTGCATCCAATCGCAGGAGGCGAAAAAACTGGGGTGGCCGCTGCCTATCCGACACTTTTTGAAAACACCAATGCAATCGTGACGCCACTGCCAGAAACGCGCCCCGAGGCTGTTGCGGCTTGGGAGAAACTTTGGGCAGCGACAAAAGCACACATCATTCGTATGAGCGTTGAAGAACACGATTCGCTTTTTGCTAGCGTTAGTCACTTGCCGCACGTTGTTTCTTTTGCTCTTGTCGATGCGATTCTTTCGATGAGTGAGCCGCAAAGGAGACTTTCTCTAGCAGGATCAGGATTTCGCGATACGACCCGTATTGCAGCCTCGTCGCCAATTATGTGGCGCGATATTTGTTTATCAAATCGCACGGCTCTTTTGGAGTGTCTTGCTTTTTACGAAAAGAGCCTACGGGCCTTACATACGGCAATCGAAAAAAGCGATGGAAAGGAAATTGAGGCGATTTTCGAGCGCTCCTCTCGCGCACGTAAGGGGCTCTAATCGATGGTAAGCACGATTTGCACGGAAGACATTCTTGCCATCAACCCGATTTCTAGGGCATCAGGTTCGGTTTCCCTTCCTGGGTCAAAATCAATTTCCAATCGAGCGCTTCTTCTCGCGGCACTCAGCGCTGGGAAAACAGAGCTGACGGGACTCTTAAAAGCCGAAGACACCGAAAGAATGCTCGATGCTTTAGTGAAGCTTGGAGTCGGAATAAAGGAAGAAGGGACAAGAGTTAGTGTTAGCTCTTGCGGCGAATTTCCAAATAAGAAAGCCGAGATTTTTGTTGGAAATGCGGGAACCGTTGCAAGAATGCTGACGGCTGCTTTGGCGTTTGCCGATGGCTACTACACGCTCGATGGTGTAGCGCGAATGAGAGAGCGCCCCATTGGGGATTTGGTGGACGCGCTCGTGAGTCTAGGCGCAAATATCACCTATTTAATAAAGCCAGGATTTCTTCCGATTGCAATTGCACCAGCGACATTAAAAGGCCATTTTGTCCGTGTTCGTGGCAATGTCTCTAGCCAGTTTTTAACGGCACTGCTTTTGATGGCTCCCGTGTGGGCAAAGCGCTTAGCGAAAGACTTTCATATCGAAATCGAGGGCCCCTTAATTAGCCGTCCGTATGTTCAGATGACCACAGCCATGATGGCTTCATTTGGTGCAAAGCTTTGTGAATCGGAGAGCGGTTACACGATTGAACCTATCGCCTACAAAACGCCACTTTCCTATGCCATTGAAGCCGACGCGTCAGCGGCAAGTTACTTCTTAGCTCTAGGAGCTCTCGCAGGTGGTCCCGTTCGTGTTATGGGGGTCGGGCGCCATAGCCTACAAGGAGACGTGCGCTTTGCTGATGCCCTTGAAACGATGGGAGCTACTGTCAATTTCACAGAAACATCGATTGAGGTTTCCCGTCGCAAAGACGTGCCACTTTCAGGATTGCATCTCAATTGTTTGGCAATCCCCGATGCGGCCATGACCTTTGTTCCCATGGCATTAAAGACAAATTCAGAAATCTATTTGGAGGGAATCGGGTCTTGGCGCGTAAAAGAAACAGACCGTTTGGAAGCGATGGCAAAAGAAGTCGCGAAATTTGGCGCTCGTGTTTCTTCGGGTTCAGATTGGATTCGGGTGGCTGCGGGCCCTGAAACACACGGGGCTCGTGTTGCGACGTATTCAGATCACCGTATGGCAATGAGTTTTGCGCTAGCTGCCTGTGCTGGGGTTCGTGTTGAGATTGAAAACCCAGGATGCACAGCAAAAACATTTCCGAACTTTTTTGAGACGCTATTTTCACTATTGCGGCAAGAGAAAGGGCTCTAACACGATTAAGGGAGGGGCAAGTGACAGAAACAAAAGCGATTCAAATTATTACGATTGATGGCCCAACTGCAAGCGGTAAAGGCACGATTGCCTCGGAAGTAGCACGCATTTTGGGATTTCACTACTTGGATTCTGGTGCGCTTTTTCGCTTAAGTGCCTATGCCTGTTTAAAAAAGAACGTTGATCTCGCAGACGAGGCGGCTTGCTCCAAAGTGGCTCTTGGAATCGCTCCTATATTTAAAGACGGTCGAATCTATTTAGATTCTGAAGACGTTACAGAGGCAATTCGTGAGGAAAAGATTGGTTTAGCGGCAAGCCGCATCGCTGCCATGGGGCGTGTTCGTACGGCAATTCTTGCTTTAGAAAAGAGTTTTTGTAAGGCCCCAGGCCTTGTTGCCGACGGGCGCGACATGGGAACTGTGGTCTTTCCTGAGGCGCAATTAAAGGTTTTTTTGACAGCAAGTGCCGAGGTTCGGGCACAAAGACGCTATAAGCAGTTGATTCAGCGAGGAATTTCTGCTAATCTAGCCGACCTTACACGAGATTTACAAGAACGCGATCGACGCGATCGGGAGCGCACCGTTGCTCCAACGCGAGCGGCTGCGGATGCGATTGAACTCGATAGCTCACAGATGACGATTGAAGAAACCGTCGCCTGCGTCATAAAGTGGTATCGCACGCGTAAGTCTTGATTTGAAGATTTTTACTCTCGAGCACAACCGGAAGTGCTCGGGTTTTTAGTCAAACTCCACCCCAAGAATTCCGGCACGGGTGAGAAATTTTTAACCATTTAAAATCAATGTCCAACAACACAAACAACGAATCGTTTGCACAACTTTTCGAAGAAAGCCTCGCTAAGCAGGAAATGCGTCAAGGCGAAGTCATCACAGCAGAAATCGTGCGTGTCGATGGCAACTTTGTCGTCGTCAACGCTGGATTAAAGAGCGAGTCCTATATCCCTGTCGAGGAATTCAAGGATGACCGTGGTGAAGTGACGGTCAAACCTGGTGACTTCGTTTCTGTGGCTATCGAATCTGTCGAAAATGGATTCGGCGACACGATTCTTTCTCGCGACAAGGCTAAGCGCCTTGCTGCATGGATGAACCTTGAACAAGCGCTTGAAAGTGGCGAACTTGTCACGGGTACTATCACCGGTAAGGTCAAGGGCGGTCTTACAGTTATGACAAACGGAATCCGCGCCTTCTTGCCCGGTTCTCTTGTCGATACACGTCCTGTGAAGGATACGACACCCTACGAGGGCAAGACCCTTGAATTCAAAGTCATCAAGCTCGACCGTAAGCGCAATAACGTTGTTGTTTCTCGTCGCGCTGTTGTTGAAGCGAGCATGGGTGAAGAACGCGCCAAGTTGCTCGAAACACTCAAAGAAGGTGTTGTCGTTAAGGGCATTGTTAAGAACATTACCGATTACGGTGCCTTCGTTGATTTGGGCGGCATCGACGGATTGCTCCACATCACAGATCTCGCCTGGAGACGCGTGCGTCATCCGAGCGAAGTCGTCAGTGTCGGACAAGAAATCGAAGCCAAAGTTCTCAAATTCGATCAAGAAAAGAATCGTGTTTCTTTGGGCATTAAGCAGCTCGGAGAAGATCCGTGGCTTGGCATCTCTCGCCGTTATCCGAAGGATTCGCGTCTGTTTGGTAAGGTGACGAACATCACCGATTACGGTGCCTTCGTTGAGGTTGAATCGGGTATCGAAGGTTTGGTCCACGTTTCTGAAATGGATTGGACCAATAAGAACATTGACCCGAAGAAGGTTGTTTCTCTTGGCCAGGAAGTTGAAGTTCAGGTGCTCGACATCGACGAAGAGCGTCGCAGAATTTCTCTTGGCATGAAGCAGTGCAAACCCAATCCTTGGGAAGAATTCAGCCAGACCCATAAGAAGGGCGATCACGTCAAGGGTCAGATTAAGTCGATTACCGATTTCGGTGTCTTCATTGGATTGCCTGGCGGTATCGATGGTTTGGTTCACCTCTCGGATTTGTCTTGGACGGAACCTGGTGAACAAGTGAAGAACACCTTCAAGAAGGGTGAAGAACTCGAAGCCGTCGTTCTCGCTATCGACACCGAACGTGAACGCGTGAGCCTTGGCATTAAGCAACTTTCTGGTGATCCGTTTGGCAATTTCACAAGCACTCACGAGAAAGGCTCTATTGTTAAGGGTACAGTGAAATCTGTTGATCCTAAGGGCGCTACAATCGACTTAGGAGACAACACAGAAGGATATTTGCGCGCTTCCGAAATCAGCACAGAACGTGTTGAGGACGCTACCACGCAACTTAAGGAAGGCGATGCCGTCGAAGCTGTGATTATCAGCATCGATCGCAAGAACCGTACCATTCAGCTCTCGATCAAGGCTAAGGATGCTGCCGAGACCCGTGAGGCGTTGAATCGTGTAAACAACGATGCAACGTCTGGCACGACAAATCTTGGTGCACTTCTCAAGGCCAAGCTCGAGGAAAAGTAACCAAACTTAGGGAGCTTTACTATGCGAGCCCTTACTAAATCAGAACTGATTGATCGAGTTTTTGCACGTTTGACGAATATCACGAATCGTGAAGCCGATATTGCGGTCAATGAGGTTTTGCGCACAACGATTGCGGCTTTGGGTCGTGGCGTTCGCGTTGAAATCCGTGGTTTCGGCAGTTTTTCCGTTAAGCACCGCAAAGCTCGCAAAGGTCGTAATCCGCGCACTGGAGAAACCGTTGAGGTTCCAGAGAAGTTCGTTCCGTACTTCCGCGCGGGTAAAGAAATTCGCGACGCGTTAAATAACTCGACGAAGAATCAGGCTGAGTAATTTTTCGCCTTGATTCGTTTAAGGAAAGGGAGTTTTCGGATTTTCCGAAGGCTCCTTTTTTTACGCTTTATTTTTTCTGAGAATCTTTCGCTATTTCCCCTTCCCGTCTTCTCCGTCTTACCGACAATTTTTCTCTAAACAAGTGCTATTCTGCGCCCTAGGGGAGGCGAGGAGCCTTTCTTGGCTTTTAAGCCGCAGTGCCTTTTAGGCGCGAAAAAAACGATGCGCCTTATAAGGTGAAAAGAAGACTCCTTAGAGAAGAATATTTTTCGATGAGAAATTTTATGCGTTTTGTCACACTGGCTCTTGGGTTATTCACGTATTCACTGACAACCTTTGCAGCAAATTTAGGTTCTTTATCTCTTGTTTCTCGTTTGGGCGAACCTTTTGATGCGCGACTCGTTGTTCGTGACGTAAAAAAAGGAGAAGCTGTTGAAGTTGCTCTTGGAGATACGAGTTATTACAGCCGCATTGGGAAAACGGCTGCTCCTGAGGTGACGTCTTTTAAGATTTTGCAGGAATTGGATAGCAAGGGACGGTTACGTATCGTTAGCGAGGAGCCTTTGCAGTTGGAGTCTTTTCCGTTAATTCTTGTTTTAAAGTCCGATGAAAAGCTTCAGGCTAAGGTCTATAACATCAAACTAGCAGCACCGCGTTCTGTAAAAAAGAACGAACCCAAACCCGCAGCAGTTTCAGTTGAACACAAAGAAAAAGTTTCTGAACTTGTTAAATCGGAAAAAACGCCTGACGTAAAGAAGCCTGAAACAAAAAATGTTGTGGCGAAGGCTCCTAGCTCACAGATAAAGAAGCTAGAGACCAAAGTGGCTAAAGCTCCTAGCCGTGTTGAGGCAAAGAAAGCGCCTAGCGTTGTAAAGAAGACGACAAAACCCGTGCAGGCCATTGGCCACGCGCCAATTCGTGTGAAAAAGGGTATGACCATGTGGTCGATTGCCCGAAGCGTAAAAGAGGATTTCCCAGGAGCGAGTACCGAAAGGGTTATCGTCGCTTTCGTGCGAGCCAACCCCAAGGCATTTAATAAGGGGATGATTTCTGGGTTGCGTCGTGGTGCACGGTTAAATGTGCCAACGCCCGATGAGGTTTATGGTATTGGTGAAGAAGAAGCGCATGCTATTGTTAACCATAAGCCCGCGATCAGTGCTCTTGAGCCACTGACAGTAAAAGAACCCCTCGCATCTGAAAGTGCGGATAAAGCTGCTTTAGAGAATTCTTCTCCCCAACTGCAAGAGCCTGCAGAAAGCCAAGCGACTCCGGCGGAAACCTCTAAAGATACGAAGCTAAGCGAGAGCTCTGCAGAAAAGACCTCTCCTGCAACTGAAGCGAAAGTCTCAGAAAATACCAATGTAGAAAAAGCGCAAGTTACGGACAATAAAGCCGTTCCCGTTGAAACAACGGTCGCGAAAAAAGCGA
>CAVAQL010000029.1:0-13402 GCA_963590825.1 Bacteroides caccae
GCGTTGTCCTTTACTGCGGTAAAGACGTAAGACGTTTTTCTGAAGACGAAGTCGCTCTTCCTATGGCCGCTCCTTTGGTGCTAGAGGAGGTTTCAGTTATTCGTAGAGGCTTTACCGCCTTTTTTACTCGCTGACTGAATCTTCGCTTTAAAGGGACTGTCTTCGGGCTCAATGCAACGGTCAACGGCCAAGTAGTCCGCGAGTTCTTTATCTTCAGCCATGCGGGCTGCGTCCGCGGGGCTCTGCCCATTTAAATTACAAAGATCACGATAGGCTCCTGCGCGAAGAAGCGTCATCACCACTTGGCGGTGTTTGCCGCGGCTAGCCATATACAAAGGAGTGACGCCAAAGTCGGTTCTCACGTTCACGTTCGCGCCTTTTTCAATGAGCAGTTTCACGATTTCGTCGTGCCCATTCGTGGCAGCGTAATGTAGTGCCGTCCAGCCGCTTGTTTTCGAAACAAAGGCTCCTTTTTCAAGTAAGAGCTTCGTCAAATCCATGTTCCCAGAAAAGGCCGCAAGCATAAGAGCATTTTCCCCGTAAGTGCTACTCATGTTCACGTCAAGGTTGGGGGCCTTTAAAAGGAGTTCAAGCGCTCTGTCATTACCTAAGCGAATCGCTCGCACGAGCGCCGGGTCTCCTTCTCTTACCATCTGATTCGGAGATAATCCATTTTTTAAGAGAGTTTCAAGCGTAGCGGCATCGTCGTTTTCAACGGCCTCAGTAAATTTCACCTGCGTGTCCGTTAAAACGCGAACTTCACCTAGAGCAGGTTTGGCAAAAATCGCCTGCGGCAGCCCTAGAGTAAGGCTTAAGGTAAGCGCAACCGATAACAAAGAGCGTGAGAATTTCAAAACCTTAACTCCTCAATATGGAAAAACCGTCGGGCGTTTTCTGTTGTCTGAGCCGCAACAGTGTCTAAGGGAAGCGATTTTACTTGAGCTATCGTTCGAGCGACTTCCACGACAAAACTCGGTTCATTTCGTTTTCCACGATAGGGGACAGGCGCCATATACGGGCAATCGGTCTCAATCATGAGGCGCTCTAAAGGAAGCGCTGCAGCAATTTCCCTTAAGTTTTGTGCGCTCTTAAACGTTAATACGCCAGTAAAAGAAACCATGCCACCTGCGTCAACACAAGCTTTGGCAGTATCCATATCGCCCCCAAAGCAGTGAAGAACAAAGCCGACGTCTGAAGCCTTTTCTTCTGTCAAAATCTTTAAGGCATCCGATTCGGATTCGCGAGCGTGAATCACAAGAGGTTTCTTGAGTTCTTTTGCCGCAGCAATGTGCATCCGAAAGCGATTCTTTTGCCAGGTTAAGTCGCCCTTACACCAGTGATAATCGAGCCCTGTTTCCCCAACGGCAACAATTTCTTTTGCCGAACAGATGCTGAGGATTTCATCGATGCTTGTTTCTTTCGCCTTTTCATACTCAGGATGCAAAGCCCAAGCTGCATAGAGAAATCCCGGGTTTTCTTGACTCAAACGAATAACATCTTCGACTTCATCGCGCTCGCACCCAAGAGTAACGGCGCCAACTAAGCCTGCGGCTTTCATGCGCTCAATCACGCAAGAGCGATCGGTATCGAATTGCTTGTCGTTAATATGGCAATGTGAGTCAAAATAGGGCATGAGAGGCTCGTGAAACAAAAGAATGAACGGATTTTAACCAATGCAATTCGCTTAGAATCCGAAACGTGAATTTATCTATATTTGAACCTTTGGAGAGACTATGCCTTTTGTCAATATCAAAATCACACACACGGACCCGCCAGCAACAACCGAACAAAAAGAGGAGCTCATCAAAGGAGCCACAGAGCTTCTTGTGCGTGTTCTTGGGAAAAATCCCGCTTCAACTGTTGTCGTCATTGAAGAGGTTCCGATGGAAAACTGGGGGATCGGTGGGTCTTCTCGGGCCTTGCAAGCGAAAAGCCGTAAGAATAAGTAGGCGACACGCTAGTGCCGCAACACGAGTTGCGGACCTTTAACGGGATCGATCTCAACCCAGCCGTATTGGCGCTTTGCGCTATCCTCAAAGCGCCAATCGGGAAGCACCAAACGCGTAAAGCCATCGACAAAGTGCACAGCTGGCTTATGCGTGTGTCCGTGAATGATGAAGGAGCAATTCAGCGCTTTTGCCTTTTCAAAGACAACACGCTCAACAACATCCATCTCTTCACGTGTTTTTTGAGTTTTGTATTGAATCGAGCGCTTTCTTGCTCTAAGAGCCCAAATAAGGCGGGAAAGAAAACTCATTGAAAACGCTTTTTCTTGGAAATCCTTGGAGCGTAGGAGCTTACGAAACTCCTGATAGGGTTGATCTAATGTACACCACTCGTCGCCGTGAGCGATAAGGATGTTTTGACTCCCGTAGCTTACAGCTTGAGGGGCAACGAGGAGCGTTCCTGCGCAAGATTTCGCAAAGTCCTCTCCTAAGAGCGCATCGCGATTTCCTTGCATGAAGTAAAGCTTGTGGCCCGAGCGTACGTAGTTTTGCAATGCACGAATCACAGGGCGAGCGAAAAACGCCGTATCGTCACCGAGCCAAAATTCAAAGAGATCTCCAAGAATAAAAAGCTCTTGGTAGCGGGTAGCATCGGTTTTTAAAAACCGCAAAAAGGCCCGTGCTGCTCCGAGTTTGCGCCACGACAGATGTAAATCCGCAATGAAAATGGGATTGACCAAAGGCGCCACTTTCGTGACGCCAGAATCGCGCGGGAGTTTTGTGACGCGGGCCATAACTACGTTAAGAAGCGCCTAAAACTTCAGCCTTTTCGATAATGACATCGTCCTTAGGAACATCGCTATACGATCCCGATGTCCCTGTAGCAACCGCTTCAATCGCGTCAACGACATCAAAGCCATCAACGACCTTACCAAAAACGGCGTATCCATAACCTTGGGGCGTTGCCTCTTTGTAGTTTAAGAAGCCGTTGTCTTTGACATTAATAAAGAATTGGCTTGTCGCTGAATGTGGCTCTGCTGTGCGAGCCATCGCAATGGTGTACTTATCGTTTGTTAAGCCATTGGCGGCTTCGTTTTGAATCGGAGCGTCCGTTTCTTTGCGTTTTAAGCTCTTAAAAAAGCCCGCACGCACGATACCGCCACCCTGAATCATGAAGCCTTTAATCACACGGTGAAAAATTGTTCCATCGTAAAAGCCAGACTTCACATACTTTTCGAAGTTTTCACAGGTAACGGGGGCCTTTTCTTTATTGAGTTCAATATCGATTGCGCCCTTATTGGTTGTTAAACGAATCTTGGTCATTTATTTCACCTTGTTTGAATTAAGTACTGTCACCGATTCAATCACAACCGGCGTGACAGGAACATTTTCATAAAAACCTTTTGTTTGCGTTTTCACAATCGAAATCTTATCGATGACATCCATTCCACGAATAACGCGCCCGAAAACGGCGTAGCCCCAGCCATCCCGACTCTTTTTCGCATCGAGAAAATCGTTATTTGTCGTATTGATAAAAAATTGGCTTGTCGCAGAATGCGGTTCACTTGTGCGGGCCATCGCAATCGTGCCACGGCGATTGGATTCTGTGGTGCGAGCTTCATTAATAATCTTCGCGTCGGTTTCTTTTTGCTTCATATCAGCCGTAAAACCGCCGCCCTGAATCATGAAACCGTCAATGACACGATGAAAAATCGTTCCGTTATAAAAACCCTTGTTGACATAGCTAAGGAAGTTTCTCACGGTCACGGGAGCACGGTTGGCATCAAGCCTTACATCGAAACTACCTAAATTCGTTTTGATGCGAACCACATCTTGCGCCGCTGGCGCGGCCGCCAATGTGGTGAAAGGCGTCGCTACTGTCGAAAGTCCCAAAACACACGCCAAAGCAAACAAACGAACACGATTTTTCATACCAATCTTTTCCTTTTTCTACTCTTTCATCAATTGCTCTAACTCATGCAAACGAGCCTTCGCCGTGCGCGAGCCCCCGCGCGCAGCGATTCGGAAATTACGAATTGCTCGGGTTAACTCAATATTGCCGAGATTTTCTCGAGCTGTAACGTAATTCGGACGCAAAGCAATCGCGCGATTTAAGAGCTCTTCGGCGCGATCTAAGTCCCCAGTTTTCGTCACGATTCTCGCTAGATTGTTATAAGCCTCAGGAATCTCTGGGTAGGTCTTAATAAAAGCTTCAAGCTCTTCTTTGGCTTTTAATTCTTGGCCCGTCCTTTCAAAAACAACACATTTCAAAAACTTTAATTGAGCCGATAGCGGATTTTTAATCAGGCCTTCTTCAATGTATTCGAGAGCTCGGTCGTATTTTCCTTCACGGATCAAGCGCTCAACGGTGCTCGGGTACTGTTCGGCTTGCAACTCTAAGGCTGGGTTATCAAGATCAGTGGCCGCAAAGGTCGCGGGCGACGCAAGCAAAAGAGACGAAAATAAAAGGGCAATAAACCGAATTGGCCTCATACGAAGAAAACTCCACGGGGTTAATCTTATGTGCAGTTAAATCCAAGAGATGGATTACCGTTTATACTGCCCGCTATTGTAATGACTTGAAGATAGCTATCTTCAAGTGCACTCGAATTTTCAAGACAATATTTTGTAAGAACTTCTTATGTCTTTATCCATTTATTCCACTCTCACAAGAAACATTGCTCCTTTTAAACCAATCCACGAAGGAAAAGTCGGGATGTACGTTTGTGGCGTAACCGTTTACGACTACACCCATATCGGCCACGGTCGAACGTTTGTTGCCTTTGACGTGATCCGTCGCTGGCTTGAAGCTAGCGGCTACGAAGTCACCTTCGTGCGTAACGTCACCGACGTTGACGATAAGATTATCCGAAGAGCGGCTGAACGCCATATCACAACAACGGAACTCACAGAGACCTTCACGAAAGCAATGCAAGAGGATATGTTAAGTCTCGGGTGTTTAGCGCCAACGTATGAGCCTCGGGCTACGCAATTTATCCCTCAGATGCTCAATATCATCGAGCTCTTAGAACAAAAGGGGCTCGCTTACCAAGCTTCCGACGGCGACGTCGATTACGCCGTGCGCCGTTTCCCGGGCTACGGGAAACTTTCTGGTAAAAGTCTTGATGATTTAATTTCAGGAGCGCGCGTCGGAGTGGCCGATGCCAAACGAGACCCCTTGGACTTTGTCTTATGGAAAAGGGCCAAACCTGGCGAACCGCATTGGGCTTCGAAGTGGGGTGAGGGGCGCCCTGGCTGGCACATTGAATGTTCGGCGATGAGTTGCTACTACCTTGGTGAGACTTTCGATATCCACGGTGGCGGCCCCGACCTCATCTTTCCGCACCACGAAAACGAGATCGCGCAAAGTGAAGGTGCGCACGGTCCAGGCTTTGCTCATATTTGGATGCACTCAGGTCCCTTACGCGTGAGAGCGGCCGATGGAACAGAAGAAAAGATGAGTAAATCATTGGGTAACTTCTGGACCATTCGCGATGCGCTAAAAGAAACCAACACGCGCTACGGCGACGGTAACGGCAATGAAACCCTGCGTTTCTTCTTATTGCGTAGCCACTACCGTAGCCCCATTAGCTTTAACCCTGGATTAATCGAGGATGCCCATAAAGGCTTAACGCGCTTATATAGTGCGTTGCAAGAGACAACGCCCTGTGCCGACTATAGCCTCGATTGGAATGAGGCTTACGCCAAACGCTTTAAAGAAGCGATGGATGAGGACTTTAATACGCCGCAGGCCGTGGGCGTGCTTTTTGAATTAGCCGGTGAAGTCAATCGCACACACGATGCCTCGCTTGCCTCAGAACTTAAAGCACTCGGCGCGATTCTCAATATCCTTCAGAAAGATCCAAAAGAGTTCTTGCGTGGGGCAACTCAAGGCCTCGATGCGGCAGCGATTGAAGCAAAAATCGCCGAACGCGCCGCCGCGAAAGCCAATAAAGATTGGGCCAAAGCCGATGCCATTCGTAAAGAACTTACCGAAGCAGGAATTCTCTTAGAAGACCGCGCAGGCGTAACGACATGGCGAAAAGCCTAAAGGTTGTGCCCTGGTGGGATGCGGCTCTCAAGCATTTAGCCTCAGAGCCGCGATTTGACTGCGTCATCAAAGAAAGTGCAGGCGACGGTCTTTGGATTTCACGAGACCTTTTTCGGTCGATGTTGCGAGCCGTCTGCGGTCAACAAGTCAATAACGCCGCTGCCGTTCGTTTGAGCACAGCTGTGATTGCTGCAGCCAAAGCCAAAAAGAAAGGCAATCTCGCAAAAGGTGTTCTTGCGCTAAAAGAAAAGGGGCTAAGAGAATGTGGACTGAGTCCGACAAAAACCACGGCCTTATTGGGATTGGCCCAAGGTTTTGTTAAAGGACGCTTTACCCGAAAAGCGCTAACAAAACTTTCTGATGAAGCGATTCTCACCGAACTTCAAAGCGTCAAAGGTGTCGGTCCCTGGACCGCGCATATGATTCTTATTTTTGGACTAAATCGGCCTGATGTTTACGCCTCGGGCGACTTTGGCGTCAAAGAATCCTATCGCACACTCTTTGGGAATCTCGATACAATGCTTGAAGTATCGGATTCTTGGAAGCCATACCGCACGGCGGCCACGTGGCTTTTATGGCGCAGTCGGACACCAAATCCTGTCCGCTATTGAAATTTCACAGCGCATTGAGTTATGAATAAATTTCAGTATTTTGATTTTGAAGCTGATTTGCAGAGCATTCACACGGAAATTGAAACGCTTGAGCAAGATACGACAGTTTCTGAAGCGGAAAAGACCGACAAGATTGCAAAGCTTGAAAAAGCGTATGCGAAGCGATTATCTGAAATCTATAGCCACTTATCCGATTGGCAAGTCACACAAATCGCTCGCCATCCTGCACGCCCTTATACGCTCGATTACATTCATGCGATTTTCACGGACTTTGTTGAATTGCATGGCGACCGAGAGTTTGCCGATGACGCTTCGATTGTCGCAGGTCTTGCCCATTTAGGAAAACACTCTGTCGCTATCATTGGGCATCAAAAAGGCCGCGACACAAAAGAACGCGCCAAACGCAATTTCGGCATGGCCAAGCCCGAGGGCTTTCGTAAAGCGCAGCGCATTATGAAATTGGCCGAAAAGTTTGGACTGCCGCTGATTACCTTTATTGATACGCCAGGGGCCTATCCTGGAATGGACGCCGAAGAGCGCAACCAATCCGAGGCCATCGGGCGTTCGATTTATGAACTCTCGCAATTGAAAGTGCCAACAATCAGCGTTGTGATTGGAGAAGGGGGTTCGGGCGGCGCGTTGGCTCTTGCGGTCACTGACGTTGTTCTTATTTTGCAGTACGCGATTTACTCGGTGATTAGCCCCGAGGGCTGCGCCTCGATTCTTTGGAAAGACGCAAGCAAAGCGCCGTTGGCCGCTGAAACACTGTCCTTGACTGCTCCGAAACTTATCGGCCTAGGGCTCGTTGATAAAATCATTTCTGAACCCTTGGGGGGCGCACACCGTGATGCCAAATTAATGGCCTTAACGCTTAAGAAGGCACTTTTAGATCAATTGCTGACGCTAATCACGTTTCCCACAGAAGACCTCTTAGCGCGTCGCGCAAAGCGGCTTTCGCTATTTGGTCAATTCCGCGTTGATGCCGATAAGAAGGCAACGAAAGAAATCGCCCCAAGCGAAAGTAACGTCACGATTGACTCAAAAGAGACAAATGAGCCTGAGCTCGTGGAGTCTAAGCCTTTAATCCCAGATAAAGCGGTTGCGAAACCCGCACTCGAAGACGCGAAGGAGCCTCTAACAGAAGAGGAGACCCCTTTACCGAAAAAAAGAAAGGCTTCAACAACGCCAAAAGAGGAAACAAAAAAAGCCGCCAAAAGCCCCAAAAAGAGTCCTGCAAAAAAGACGACTAAATCCAAGGAAAAAACAACAAAGCCATCCAAAGGCAAAAAGAAAGAAGCAAAGCCACGTGGCACAACAAAATCGTCGAAATCGTAAAAGAGAGGAAGCAAAACGGTGACGCAAAAAAATGAAAAGACTTGTCCTCCTGAAGACGTTGTTGAGAACACAACCGATGGTTTTGCAGAGGATTCTTTTGAAGAAACTCCCGAGTCTCAACTCGAGAGCCATTCATCAAGTCGTGCCCGTTTGATTACCAAAAAAATCTCTCAACGCTTTCTTGATGCTGTCCATACGATTGCTCTTGAAAGATCGCTAACCGAAAGAGAAACATTTGCGCTACGTAACATCAACCCCTTGAAAATTATCATCGCCTACTCAGGGGGACGCGACTCGACGGCGCTCTTAAATGTTGCGGCTTGGGCCTTTAAGAGACGCTATCAAACGGAAATTGCCTCGATTACCGCCGTACACGTTCATCACGGAATCTCAGAAAATGCCGACAGTTGGGCCGAACACTGCCAACAGTTTGCCCAAAGTCTTGGTATCGATTTTCGGCTCGAAAAGGTCTTTATCTCGAAAGCAAGCCCCTCGGGTATTGAAGCGAGTGCTCGCGAAGCGCGTTATCGAGCTCTCTATGCCGCAGCCGATGAGCTTGGAGCCGATGCCATCTTTACCGCTCATCACATGGACGACCAGTTAGAGACGTTCTTAATTCAGTGGATGCGTGGTACTGGGATTGAGGGTTTATCAGGGATACCCGTTTCTCGGCTCATTCAAAACCAAAAGAAAACGTCTGTCTCCTTATGTCGACCGTGGCTAGACATCACACGCGAAGAAATCAACACCTACATTGAGGCGAAAAAACTTTGTTACGTCGAAGACGAAAGCAACTCAGATTCGCATTACGTGCGTAACTTAATACGCAATGAGGTTTTTCCTCTCTTAGAGAAGGCAAGACTCGGCTGGAAAAATTCAGCCTTTCGCACCATGAACAACATCGCTTTGGCTTCAAGCGTACTAAAGAACGTCTCCAAAGATGACTGTGAAAGCTGTGCTGACGCGACTAAAAAGGCACTTTCGATTCAAAAGTTACGTGAACTAAGCCCAGAGCGCCAAGCGCTTACCTTACGCTTTTGGCTTAATAAGGCGGGGATTCGGTCTCCCAACAAAGCACGCTTAGAAGAGACTCTCACGCAAATTCGAGAAACAAGCACCGATACGAAATTGACCATTCGCTTCGGTGGCAAAGAAATGCGCCGTTGGGGCGATCGCCTTGTCCTAATCGATTCGACATTTAAAAACAACTTCGCAGACCTCGATGTCACGATTCATTGGAATGGGGAAGAATCCATCGAGGTTCCCATTTGGCAAGGCAAGTTGCGGTTTGAGACCTGCAAAGAAAACGAAGAGGGGTTTGATGCGGAGCTATTGCGCTGTGGAACAATCTACCTTCGCGCAAGAAGAGGGGGCGAAAAGCTTAAGCTTCATAGCTTAAGACCGAGCCGAAACTTAAAGCATCTTTACCAAGAAGCGCAAATTCCAACCTTTGAGCGTGAGAAACTACCGCTCATTTGGCTCGATAAGGAACTGATCTATGTCGCAGGCCTAGGCAGTGAGATTCGCCTCCTAGCTGATGCAGATTTGATACACAATCGCGTGCGTTTGGTTTGGATTCCGAACAAATCCTTGCTCGATTAATCCTTTTTTCTTCAAAATTCGCCTCTGTGGCCCCGATTCGTGAAAGGTTTCCGGGTTCGTTCGTTAATGCAATACTTGATTAATGGAGGAAACCTATGCACGATTTAACTGCATTAGTTTCTCAAATAAATAGTGTTCTTTGGGGTCCGTTCTGTTTGATTCCCCTTCTTGTCGGCACGGGCATTTATTTCACACTGCGCTTGAAGTTTGTGCAGGTGCGTCGTTTTGCGCGTGCCTCGCGTTACGTTTTACGTAGCGTCAAATTCTTCGGTAAAAAAGCCGATGGCTCAGGGATGAGCTCCTTTCAGTCGTTAGCGACAGCCATTTCCGCTCAGGTCGGTACCGGTAACCTCGCGGGCGTTGCAACAGCCCTAGCAATGGGAGGCCCTGGGGCAATCTTTTGGATGTGGCTAGCCGCCTTCTTTGGTATGGCAACGATTTTCGTCGAAGCTGTCCTTGCCCAGAAATTTAAGACAACCGATCAAAAAGGACACGTCACGGGCGGCCCAGCGTACTACATTACAAACGGCTTACATTGCAAACCCTTAGCCGTCTTCTTTTCGATTGCCATCATCATTGCTTTGGGCTTCATTGGCAATATGGTACAAGCCAACTCCATTGCCTACGCCTTTGACTTTGCCTTTGGCTTTAAGCCATGGGTTGTCGGCATTGTGATCGCTCTTATCGCCGCATTCATCTTTATCGGTGGCATTCGTCGTATTGCGTCGACTACAGAAAAGATTGTTCCTATCATGGCGCTTCTTTACTTAGTGGGTGGCACCTTCGTCCTTATTTGCTACTATGATCAGATTATTCCTGCCTTTAAGATGATCTTTATCGGCGCCTTCGATCCCTCTGCTGCCACGGGCGGCGTCATTGGCGCAAGCATCAAAGAGGCGATTCGCTACGGTGTTGCGCGTGGCCTCTTTAGTAACGAAGCGGGTATGGGCTCAACCCCACACGCACACGCTGTCGCCAAGGTCGACCACCCCGCGAAACAAGGGCTTGTTGCCATTATGGGTGTCTTCTTTGATACCTTCGTCGTTTTGAACATGACAGCCTTTGTCATTCTTTGCACGGGTGTCTTAGATGGGAAAACGACAGGCATTGCCTTAACGCAGCACGCTTTCCAATTGGGCCTTGGTTCCATTGGCTACGGCTTTGTGGCTATCTGCCTCTTTTTCTTTGCCTTCTCAACGATTATTGGCTGGTACTTCTTTGCCGAGCAAAACGTCAAATACCTCTTTGGATTGAAAGCGATTTTGCCCTACCAGTGCATCGTGGTGATTTTCGTTTTCTTGGGTTCGCTCTTGCACGTCGATCTTGTGTGGGAACTCGCTGACCTCTTTAATGGCTTGATGGTGATTCCGAACTTAATTGCCTTAATTGGATTAGGTAAGATTGCCGCCAATGCTCTTGAAGATTACGAAATCAAGTACGATCCGGTCACAGATACTCTGAAGTAATCCAAAAGAGTCTTTCGTTTGATAAACCCGGCGTTGATTTGCTTCAAGCCGGGTTTGCTTTTTTCTCTTGGTGCGTGAAAAATGCGGGGATTGCGTTTGTTGCTTTTACCCTATGAAAGACCGCCTTACTCTCGACTTATTTGAAACAGATGCTACCGAAGATCTGCGTTTTGTCGCAGGAATCGATGAAGCAGGGCGAGGCCCATTAGCGGGGCCTGTTTTTGCCGCTGCCGTTATTCTCAATCCAGATCAACCAATCGAGGGCTTAAGAGACAGTAAAAAACTCACACCCCTAGAGCGAAGCAGGCTTGAACCGATGATTAAAGAAAGGGCCTTAGCTTGGGCTGTCGCCTTTTCAACGGTTGAAGAAATCGACCGCCTTAACATTCTTCAAGCCACGCTTTTGGCGATGAAACGCGCTGTTTTAGCATTGAAAGTTGAGCCGACACTACTTTTAATCGACGGCAATCGCATGCCACAGATGCCATATCGCATGAGGACAATTGTCAAAGGCGACGACAAAGTCCCAGAGATTTCAGCGGCTTCCATTTTGGCAAAAACCGCTCACGACCGCCTCTTTGAAACCTATGCGATTAAGTACCCCGGCTACGGCTTTGAGTCACACATGGGTTACGGAACCAAAGAACATGTCGAAGCGATTGAACGCCGAGGCATACTTCCCATTCACCGAAAAACCTTTGAGCCCATTGCCTCACTCTTAAAGGCAAAAATGAAGGGCTAACAAAAATTCTTAAATGCGTGACCAACTCTTTCGTTAAAATTTAGAGCGCTTGACTAAGGGGAAGAACGATGAGGCAAAAGGGAATTCTCGTTTTGATTGTGGCAGCGGGCACTGGCTCTCGCATGAAAGCAGGGCTTCCAAAGCAGTACCTCACCCTTGGAAATCCCGCCAAGACCCTTGTTGAAATCGCTCTAGCTACACTTCAAAAAGCGCTTCCTGAGGCCGAATGCGTCGTTGCCGTACAAAAGGGCGACGCTTACATTAGGCGCCTTCACCTTCCAAAAGCTCGAATCCTAGAAACAGGGGGAGCGACACGAGAGGAAACAGTCTTTAATACTCTTTTCAGTTTAAAAGACGAATTTGACCCAGAGACTCTTGTCTTTGTACACGATGCGGCACGTGCCTTAGTTAACACTGAAGACGTTAAAAAACTCGACCAAACAGCACGAGACGTGATTGAAAGCAAAACTGCTGCTGGCGCAGTACTCGCAATGGCGCTACCAGATACCGTAAAAAGAGTGGATACCCAAGGAGTGCTTTCTGAAGACGTTGACCGTGCGGGGCTCGTTCGCATTGCTACTCCCCAAGTTTTTCCCTTAAAGACGCTTCTTACGGCACTTATTGATGCCAAAAACGCCACAGACGAGTCAAGCGCCGTCCGAGCACTAGGACTTTCTGTTAAAACTGTGATTGGAAGCGGTACAAATTTTAAAATTACAGAACCCGATGATTTGGTTCTAGCAAAAAGGCTTACAGAGACTCCCATGAAAACACGTGTCGGTATTGGATACGACTCACACCGCCTCGTTGCAGGCCGTAAACTTATCTTAGGTGGCGTTGAGATTGCCTACGAAAAGGGCCTAGACGGACATAGCGATGCGGATGTTTTAACGCACGCCATCATCGATGCACTATTGGGGGCCGCACACTTAGGAAACATTGGGATTCTTTTCCCAGATTCAGATTCTGCCTATAAAGGCGCCAATTCCATTGCCTTACTAAAAGAAGTCGTCAAGCGCGTAAAAGAAAACGGCTGGAACATTCTTAATGTTGATGCCGTTCTTGTCACAGAGGCTCCAAAAATTAATCCGCATCTAAAAGCAATTGAAGGAAGTCTATCTGAGGCGCTTGGCCTAACAAGAGACGATGTGAGCGTGAAACCGAAAACCAACGAGAAGCTTGGCTTCGAGGGTAGAGGCGAAGGGATGAGCGCTCAGGCAATCGCCATGATTGCCAAAGTGAACTAGCCAAGTAGTAATGCCTGCAATTGGCCAAGCGTAATTTCTCGAACTGTGGGAACAAGCACGCAGGCGATCGTGGAAACTGTCTTTGAATCAAAAATTTCGTGCTCGATACGCAAGGGCTCATGGCCTTTTACAAGGATCTGAAAATTACGATTTTCCTTGGTGAGCTTCGCTTGCAACTTAATCGAGCACTCACGCGTACCCCAAGCCTTATAAAAAGCGAGCAGTCGTTCACTTTGCGGAAAAAGCCCTAAGAAATCAGCACCAAAGCAACGCTCGGCGATGGCGACAATGGGCCGGTCTTCTCGGATAACTTCTAAGTCAACAGCAACAGGCGCCGTTGATAAGGCAGCTCCAACGAAAGTCCCCGTATGCGTAATCGTACAAAATAGGGAATCGGAAACA
>CAVAQL010000030.1:0-11471 GCA_963590825.1 Bacteroides caccae
CATCGGTAGCGAATAGTTTAGATAAGATTGAAGCAATTCTTTCTCTTGGCGACAAAGCTCTAGTAAGAGAAATTATCGAGAAGTCTCTTAATAATGAAGCTATTGATTTTGGTGGAAAACTTGAGACGCTCAACCTTAATATGAATAACGGCTTAGATCGAGAAAAACTCCTTTCCTCGCTCTTTTATATGGGGTTCCTCACCTTTGTTCTTGGTAACAAACGCAAACTCACTGTCCCGAATCGTGCCATCGGTATTCAGTTCTTTGAATATTACTTCAAGAATATTTTGCAATCTCCTAACTATACGTTTGATGGGGAAGAATTTGATGATGCATTCAAAGCCCTGGGCGAAAGCAATCCTGAGCCATGGCTACGCCTAGTCGACAAACGGCTCACGGCAGATAGCGGCGTGCTACTTTCAACGCACGCAAAGGAAGTCTCGTTTCAGACGATGCTCGCATCGACCTTGTGGTTTTCACCAAACTACCGTGGAGGCCTCGAGTATGAGTCGCGAGGGGAAAACTCTGGCTATATCGATTTACTTTTGAGGCCGAAGAACAATCCAAAACTGCCAAGTTACATCATTGAACTTAAACATCTTAAAAAGGGTGAAAGTGAAGCCGCTATCAAGGATGCTCTAGAAAGTGCAAAGGAGCAAGCCCTTCGCTACAGCGCAGGAGAAGCCGTTAAAGCGATACCGAACCTTAAACGGTTGGCTATTGTCTACGTAGGAATTCGTTTGGCAGCGTTCGAAGTTTTTTAGTTGACCTCGCACTACTCGCCTTTGGCGTATGGGTTCTTTGATGTGCGCAATTCCAAGCGCAAGGGAGTGCCCGCAAGATTGAATTTATCTCGGAAAAAGCCTTCCAAGTAGCGCTTATAACTATCGCTTACTGCCTCTAAGCTATTGCCATGAATCACAATCACTGGCGGATTGTGTCCGCCCTGATGCGCATAGCGTAACTTCGGACGCAAACGTCCTGAGCGTGCAGGAAGCTGCTGCGCAGTCGCTTCGATTAAGGCTCGCGTGAGTTTCGGGGTGGGAAGCTTGGCAAAACTTGCCGCATGCGCTTCACGTACGGCTCGCATCAGGTGATTTAAGCCATTACGCTTTAACGCAGAGATATGCACAAATCGAGCCCAATTTAAAAACCGGAACTTGCGTTCGATATCTTGGTCGGTCTGCCCTCTTTCGTAGCTATCGAGGCCATCCCACTTGTTGACGGCAACAACAAGCGCTCTTCCACTTTCAAGGGCAAAGCCCGCGATGTGCGCGTCGTTAGCGGAAACCCCATCGATTGCATCGAGAACCAAAATCACGACGTTACTTTGTTCGATTGCTTGCAAGGTCTTTACGACAGAAAACTTTTCAATGCTTTCGAAAACCTTGTTTTTCTTACGCAGTCCCGCCGTATCAATCAAGCGAAACTTTTCGCCATCGATTTCGAAATCGACTTTGATTGCATCGCGCGTTGTCCCGGGCATATCGTACGCAATGAGGCGCTCCTCACCAATTAGGGCATTAATCAGCGTGGATTTTCCAACGTTGGGACGCCCTGCGACGGCAACCTTGATGCGTTGCTTATCCTCATCATCGACCTCTCCGTCAGAGTCCTCATCAGGAAAGTCTTTGAGAACAGCTGCCATCAAGGAATTAATGCCAGAGCCGTGCGCAGCAGAAATCCTCCACGGTTCTCCGAGACCTAACTCATGAAACTCTGCTGTATGACGCTCATCTAACCCTTCGGCTTTATTGACAACAAGAAAAATCGGACGCCCTGCAATTCTTAGGCGCCTTGCAATACGTTCATCGTGTGGGGTAAGACCAGTTCGAGCGTCACACAAAAAAAGCACAACATCGGCTTCAGCAATCGCTGCTTCAGCTTGATCGGCCATCTCACGGACAATCCCTTCGCTTTTAACAGGCTCAAAGCCGCCCGTATCCACAACGATATAGGGTCGTGGCCCAAGACGCCCCTCACCATACTGGCGATCGCGCGTTAAACCGGGGAAATCCGCAACAATCGCATCACGGGTTTTCGTGAGACGATTAAACAATGTCGACTTTCCGACGTTGGGTCGACCAACAAGAGCAATAACCGGAAGCATGGAATTTCTTTACTTTTGATCCTGAGCCCGAATAAAGGTCAAACGCCCATCTTCGGTTTGAAAAAGTGCTCCACCAGAAAGTGCCACGGGAATCGACTTAACGGCGCTTCCGACGCTGGTTCGGGCAATCGTCTTTCCAGTGGCAGTGTCTAAGAAACTGACAACGCCATCGTAGTCGCAAAACGCCACGGCCTCAGGCGTGACAACCACAGCACTTGGACTACGCCAGTGATACTCTTTATTGGTCCAGCGCGGTGTACCTCCCGCATAATCGAAGGCGTGAATCTCACCATTGGCAGCGGTAATGTAGACGTTGGTGCCATCGGAAATCGGCCCCGAGACGGCATCCACAGGTTGGGCCCAAAGGAAACGCCCATTTTCTGAACTAATGCAAAGAACGTTGCCCTGATAGGCACTTGCGCACATCATATGTGAGTCAACAAGCGGAGCACCGACAACGTCAACTAAACGATCGACTTCTGTTGTACCCTTGGCTTGCGCTACAGGCACATCGAAAACAGGTTTTCCTTGACCATCGAGCGCTAAAAGGCGTCCGTTACTTTGTCCGATAAGGATGCCAGCTGGAGAAAAGCGTAATTCGCGCGCAACACGCAGTGACAGGGAAGGTGCCTGCCCCTGATAACGCCAACGGCGCTCTCCCGTTAAAGCGTCGTAGCAAGACACACGTGTATCACTTGTGCGAACGACAACGATGCCTGAGCCAACTAAGGGAGGAACAGTCAAATCACTCGTTAACTTCACACGCCAAAGTTCTTTCCCACTCTCATCGAAGGCTAAAAGTTCCCCAGCCGCCGTCGAAAGTGCCACGGTGTGACCGTCGCTACCGACACCGGCAACGGCATCGGCATCGAGCTTAACCTTCCACGTGCTCTCACCTGTTTCGGGATTGATGCGATAGAGCGCATTAGAACCTGCGGCATAGATTCCTGTTTCCGTCACACGCGGCGTTAAAAGTCCTGTGGGGTTATCGCCCAAACTCACGGACCACACCTTCTCAACCTTCATGGTCGCAGTGAACTTTTCCAATTCCACGGGTTCACGTGTGCTCGTTGAGGAACACGCACATAGAAAAACGCTGCACGTAGCCGCAACAAGTGCCAAACGCCAATGAGAACGAATCTTTGTCATAGTTTTGTGTTCCTAAGAGGTTTTTAAGGTTGAGGTAAGGATTCAATCTTAAGTGTCACTAAAGGCGCCAATGTGTTGACCTTCTTATCGTAGTCAAGAGACTTTTGCCAGGCCTCACGTGCTTTTTCAACATGGCCTAATGCCAGTTGAACGTCGCCCAAGCGATCGTAGAAAATCACTTCACTACCTGCGCTTGGCGCCTCTTTTTCTAAGATGGCAAGCGCTTCCTTGGCATTGCCCGCATCCAATTCAACAGCGGCCAATCGCACACGAGCCAAGGTCGCGTACTCGGGGCGCTTACCCGTATTGATAACCCATGTAAGAGCCTTACGCGCAGCCTCATAATCGTTTTCTGTTGCCGCGTTCGAGGCAAGGGCAAAAGCCGCTAACGAAGCAAAGACGTGATCGGGGTATTCCTTCATGAGGCCCTCGGAAAGTGACTTCACGTTCTTTTTATCGTCTGTCACAACGGCGTTTTGTAGCTGCACGTAAGCGGCTGTCGCTTTCGCGCCCTCGTTTTTCTTGTAGTAGCGATAGCCGTTATATCCTGCGAAAGCCAAGCACCCTAAGGTAATGACAACCGTAATCGGCGTACCCCACTTTTCCCACCACGCTTTTAATTGGTCTAGTGACTCTTGTTCTTCTAAATCATATGCCATAGTTCTTGGCTCCTTGTCGAATCCTGTAATCCTACTAATCTATCGTGTGTGCGACTAGACTAAAGAAAGAATTGTTTCAATTTCGTTGGCAGCTACTCTTCTTTGATCTTCAAAAACTTGCTCGCCTTTTTCATTTCGTAAGTGTTTAACGGTCACTTGCCCTGTGGCAAGCTCTTCTTCGCCAACAATCACAGCCCACGTAGCAAGAGAGGCATCGGCTCTCTTCATCTGAGACTTAAACGAGGTGCTTCCTGCGTGGCAGATAACTTTTGCACCCTTGTCGCGAAGTGATTCAGCTAGAAGGCGAGCCTTCACCTCAGTGTCACCCCCTTGGTGCATCACATAAACTTGCGCTAAAGGAGCGTTTACGACTTTACCCACCTCTTTCATCAATTCAATGACGCGTTCTGCGCCCATCGCAAAACCCACGGCAGGTGTCGGGCGTCCGCCTAACATTTCGATTAACGGGTCATAGCGGCCACCGCCACAGATGGTTCCTTGAGCGCCCAATTTTTCTGTTGTCCACTCAAAGACAGTGTGGTTGTAGTAATCGAGACCTCGCACGAGACGAGGATTTATCACATAGTCAATCGAAAGCGAAGTAAGCCCCTTTTCCAAGGCCTTTAGAAAAGCTAAAGAATCCTCTCCCAAATAATCGATTAACTTCGGAGCCGCATTCACTAACTCTTGCATCGCTGGGTTTTTCGTATCGAGGATGCGCAAGGGGTTGGTTAAAAGGCGACGCTTCGCATCTTCATCAAGAATCTCTTCGTGGGCTTTGAAGTACTCAATTAACGCTTCACGGTGCTTAGCGCGCTCAGGAGTTGCGCCCAAGGAATTGATTTCGAGTTTTGCATCAATCCCGAGGACTTTCCAAAGGCGAGATGTCATCGCGAGCATTTCGATATCAACGTCAGGGCCCGCAAAACCCAAAGCCTCGCATCCGAACTGATAGAACTGACGATAGCGACCTCGTTGCGGTCTTTCATGACGAAACATCGGCCCGAAGTACCAAAGCCGCTGCGGCGCGTTATACGTAAGATTGTGTTCAATCGCACAACGCACAATCGCGCTTGTCCCTTCAGGACGAAGCGTTAACTTTTCGCCATTTAAACTATCCTCAAAGGAGTACATCTCCTTTTCAACGATATCGGTCACTTCTCCGATGCCGCGGCAAAAAAGAGCCGTCGATTCCAAAATAGGCGTACGAATCTGACGATACCCATAGCTTAAGGCCACAGCCTTGGCGGCGTCTTCGAAGGCCTCCCAAATCGGTGTGTCCTCTGGGAGCATGTCATTCATGCCCTTAATTGCGGCAATTTTTGCCTGACTCATTTTGTTTTCTCCCCAAAGCGATTCATGACATAATTTTCCAAAATCGCTTCGAAATCTTTTTCGATTGCCTCACCCTTTAGGCTCGCAATCTTTTTTCCATCCGCAAACACAGGGGCCACAGGGCTCTCACCTCGGCCTGGAAGACTTAATCCAATATCGGCGTTTCCCGCTTCTCCTGGTCCATTGACAACGCATCCCATCACAGCGATGCGAAGAGCTTCGGATCCTGGCGCTTTTTTCGCCCACTCCGAACTTCTGGTATGGACAAAGTCCTGTGTTGCCTTTACTAATCGTTGAAAGAGCGCGTTGGAAGTTCTCCCACATCCTGGGCATGAAGTAACTTGCGGCGCAAAACGACGCAGTCCAAGACTTTGCAAAATCTCTTGCGCCACTTCAACTTCTGAACACCGTCTTTCACCAGGAGCCGGTGTTGTCGAGACGCGAATCGTGTCTCCAATACCTTCACTTAAAAGAATCGAAAGAGCAGCCGTACTTGAGACAACGCCTTTGAGTCCAAGGCCAGCCTCAGTTAGCCCTAAGTGAAGCGCAAAGTCTGAACCCCGAGAAAGCGCTCTGTAGACATAAATCAAATCGGAAACGCCGCTTACCTTCGCTGAGAGCACCAATTTGTCGGCAGGTAACCCAAGGCTTACCGCAGCTTTGGCGCTTTCTAATGTGCTTTCAACAACAGTATCCAAAAAAACGGTCTTTGCTTCTTTCCCCGTTTTCCGACCCTCTTCGATACGAAGCGCAAGGAGTTCTTTATCGACGCTTCCGCCGTTAACACCAATGCGAATGGCCTTGTCGTACTTCACGGCCAATTCAATCATCGTTGCAAAGTTTTCTTGGTGCGCGTCACCCTTACCAACGTTACCCGGATTGATGCGGTACTTCGAAAGTGCCCTCGCACAGGCTGTTTCTGCGGCAAGTAACTTATGGCCGTTATAGTGAAAGTCGCCAACAAGAGGCACCGTGCAACCGAGGGCATCCAATTTTTCTCGTATGTAGGGAACGGCTTTTGCCGCTTGCGGGGTATTGACAGTTAAGCGAACAAGTTCGCTTCCAGCACAGGTAAGTTCCCTTACCTGCGCGACAGTAGCCTCAACATCTTCTGTTGGTGTATTGGTCATCGATTGCACGCAAACGGGAGCGTCCCCGCCAATACGAACAACCGTATCGGCATTGACGATAGAAACGGTGTGCGTGTGTTTTCTTGGGGTCAACACCTCACTCATGATTTCTCCCCTTTGAAAACATCGTGTGCGGCCCTCTTTTGCTCGGCCAAGCGAATCGCGCGATGCGTTCTATCGCGCACCTCTCCGGCAAGTTGCCCGCAGGCTGCCGCTATGTCATCGCCTCGTGTGCGACGCACCGTTGTCACAATTCCTGCTTCATTTAAAAGTGAAGCAAAGCGCGTGACACGTTCCGCACTTGGGGCTTTAAGACCCGAATCGGCAAACGCATTAAAGGGAATTAAATTAAATTTACACGGGACATCGCGCACAAGTTTTAAAAGGTCTTGTGCATCCTTATCCGAATCGTTTACGCCACCCAAAAGCAAATACTCAAAAGTAATAAAGTCGCGCGGAGCAACAGCCAAGTATCTGCGACACGCCGCCATTAATTCGGCTAAGGGGTGCTTGCGATTGACAGGCATTATCTGATCGCGAAGCTTATCGGTGGCAGCGTGTAGGCTCACAGCAAGAGCAACAGGAACGGCCGCTGCTAACTTATCGATTTGTCTAACAAGGCCACAGGTTGAAACCGTGACGCGCCTTCTTGATAACCCGTAAGCGTTATCGTCTAAAAAGAGACGAAGAGCAATGAGTACCTGATCGAGGTTCTGTAGGGGCTCGCCCATTCCCATTAAGACGACATTGCTGATCACGCGATCGTTGGGGTCTGTAATCCCCGCTTCACGCCGTAAGGTGCGCTCTGCTGTCCAAACCTGACCCACGATTTCTGCGGCCGTAAGATTGCGGTTAAAGCCCTGCTTACCTGTCGAGCAGAATAAGCAGCCCATCGCACACCCAGCTTGCGTAGAGATGCAAAGTGTCCCGCGATTTTCTGATGGGATATAGACCGTTTCGATGGCGTTTCCGCCGCCGACGTCAAAAAGCCACTTACGGGTGCCGTCAGCAGCGTACCGACAATCCAAAACTTTCGGCGCCTCGATGACGGCCTTTTGTGGAAGTTTCTCGCGAAACGATTTCGCCAGATTACTCATGTTCTCGAAATCATCTTCGCAAAAGCGGTGAATCCAACGCACAAGCTGCGTTGCCCGATACGGTTTCTCACCCATATCGGCGCACCACGCACGAACCATCTCGGAATCAAGTCCCAAGAGGTTCACTTTTTCTTCTTGTCCGCTTTCCATCAAAAGGCCTCAGTCTTTACGACAAATCGACTCGGCTTAGCGAGAGTGAATCGACAATGTCGGGAAGAAGTACGCGATTTCAACAGCCGCTGTGGCAGGCGCATCAGAGCCGTGAACGGCGTTGGCGTCAATAGAGCTCGCGAAATCGGCGCGAATGGTTCCAGGAGCGGCCTTCTTCGGGTCTGTGGCGCCCATTAATTCACGGTTCTTGGCAATCGCGTTTTCGCCTTCCAAGACTTGAATCATCACGGGGCCCGAGGTCATGAACTTCACAAGGTCAGCAAAGAAGGGACGTTCACGGTGCACAGCATAAAAGCCCTCGGCTTCAGCCTTAGAAAGAAGGCGCATCTGGGCGGCAACAATCTTCAAACCCGCCTCTTCAAAGCGAGAATAAATCTTGCCAATCACGTTCTTTGCAACAGCATCAGGTTTAACAATCGAAAGGGTGCGTTCAACAGCCATTTTCTTTTCTCTCTTTCATAAAGGTCCGACTCGTGAGTCGAGCGGACATGACAAAAGGGCTCTCTTTTCCCTTTCTTTTCAAGGGAAATAGAACCCGTTAGGAAATATGAACCCGTCCTTAAAAGAAAGCGTTTTTCTTTAAAGGCGCTTAGGCGTGCGCGATTTTAGCATGGTGCGGCAAAAACATCTGAAAGAATTTGACTCCAAATGAGATTGAAAAGAAAAGAGAATTCAAGGCTTCATTTTCCTTTAACCGACTCGGGAGTTTTACTTGGCTAACCGAAGCTTTTGATTGCGGTTTTTCAGGCTCTCTGGATGCGTGTAAACGAGAACTTGCTCATCGACCAAATCATGGATGATTTTGCTCAAGGTACCATTGACTCTCTTGTAGCCTAATGCTTCTGCTAAAGCAGTTGCTGACATCGACTTGCACTTTTCAAGGGTCTTTAGTATGAGTTCTTTGATGTCCTCGGGGTTGCGCCTTGTTTTTTTCTTCACACTATCGGCCTTCTCAGGTCGACTCACCATTTTTTCTGTAAGAAATGTCTCGTGAACCGGAAGAATGACCGTGAAATAAGTCCGATCCTCATTGGTCTCGAAAATCGGCAATCCCGACCCATTATGTTCCATAGCACGCAATATTGTGGGAATTCCCGTATTGCGTCCTTCAACAAGCTTTAGTTCTTTAAGAAAATCACCAATACGGCGATTCCGATACCGGCGCGAGACAAGCCGCCGATTCGCAATGTCCTCTGAAGAAATTGTCCTATCGGGACCAGGTAAACTCGTAATCTCCATCTTCTCAGGCGTCACAGTAACCGTAATAGGCTCCCCGATTTGGTAAGACTTGTGATAAATCGCATTCGACAACGCTTCCTCAATTGCTGCGTATGGGTAGTTGTAGATTCTCTTAGCCTCCGCCTTCTTTGATTCTTTAAAAACTCTCTCTTTGATGATGTAGTTTTGGATATAACTTAATGCGTCGCGCAGTTGGCGATCAAGCGGACCAAAAAACACCTTCTCCGTCATTCCCAACCCTGTTGGATCCGGTTTATCAACAACTTCTATCCTTGCGTATTCAAAGAATGTGTCAGGATGTTCGTTAAAGAACATCAAACCTACATTAATGGGTTTACGCAGTTCAGTCGGTCCTCCCACTAAACGCATGTCTGTTGCAATTTCAAGCAAAGAGCGGTTCAAACTTGTGCTATACAAATCGCTCCTGACAGAGTAAAGAAATTCCGAAATAAGGCCCCTACGCATATCTTCGAGATTTGCTTTCAAGTTAGGACGATCATCAAAAGGCGAGTTATTAGAAAGCATAAATAACTCTTTTTCTTCCAATGCATTTGCACGAATCGTGTTTGAAATCTTCCGAACGTAGTAGCCCTTTTCAACACGATCTGCCTTTTTTGTTGAAAGAGATATGGGGCATTTGTAAGGTCGGGCATTACCGCCTGGGGCCCAAACAACAAGAACAGTTGAGTCCTCATACGTTGCTTCCTCAACAACAGGTATGTAACGCGGCTCAATGAGATTACAAAGTTGCAACAATTCCTTATTGATTTTGTCAATAGAGCGTTTATTAAGACCTATGACAGGTAACTTTGGCATCCCAGACTCTTCCTCAACTCCAATAACGATGTAACCACCACCCCAATTGTCAATATCGTTGGCAAAGGCGCAAATCGTATGAAGGATAGGAAGAGGATTCCAATCACGCTTGTACTCGACACGTGCACTTTCAACAACACGTCGATTAATAAGTTCTTTAACGTTAATGGGTAAAGCCATATTTCACCTTTACAAAAACATTAATTCTTACTCACTAACTTACCCATTATCATACTCCTTATCTTACTCATTAACATACTCTTTGATTTAACGAGCAAGAACACAACAAGAGAAAAAAAGCCCGAACGAACTAAATCATCCAGGCTTCTTTACTATGCCCTACTCTTTTTTTGAGCAGGCTAGACGCAACTTATGATTGAAGTTTCATCGGCTCTAAGGGCTGCTCTTCACCATCTTCAAAGGGTTCAGATCCAAGTTCGCCTTCCATACGAGAGACCATCAAAGCTGTCGTGGAGTCACCAACCACGTTAATGGATGTACGAATCATATCGAGAATACGGTCGACGCCCGCGAGAATTCCGACGACTTCAAGCGGAATACCAACTTGCGTAAAGACCAAGGTCGACATGATAAGTCCCGCGCCAGGAACACCAGCGGTACCAATAGCCGCAAGTACACCCGTTAAGACGATAATCACTTGGTCACCAAAGGTAAGTGGAATACCATAAATCTGCGCGGCAAACACAGCTGTCACACCCATATAAACGGCGGTACCGTTCATGTTGATGGTATTACCAAGGGGAACGGCAAAGGAAGCAATGGCTTTTGTCGCACCCAAACGGCGAGAAGCAACGAGGTTCGCAGCCATCGCAGCAGCCGACGAGCAGGTAGTGAAAGCAATTAACCAAGGCTCGAAAATGCCACGGAAATAGGTTCCAAGAGGAAGCTTGATTAAGAACTTCACCCACGGCACGTAGATGATAAGAATTAAGAGCGATGTGGCGATAAAAGACGAGAGAATGAGCTTCCCTAACGGGAGCAATACAGCAAGACCATGTTGGCTTACCACCACAGCGATTAACGCGAAAACGCCAATCGGTGCGTAGTACATCACCACATTTGTCATGCGAATCATGACGTTACCAACGGTATCGAAGAACTTCGTCACTGGCCGTCCCGTTTCACCAATAGCGTTTAAGCAGAAGCCAAACATAATGGCAAAGAAGATAATCTGAAGGATCGCGCCCTTAGAGAACGCTTCCATCGGATTAATCGGAACAATGTCAAGCAAGGTCTTCACAAAGCTTGGTGCCTTAACCGATGCGGCCTTAAGGCCTTCGGTGGAAAGTGTGAGGCCAACACCGGGATCAATCATATTGGCAATCACAAGACCGAAAATCACAGAAATCGCCGATGTGACCATGAAGAGGATCAAAGTCTTGACGGCAACACGACCGAGTTTCGAGATATCGGAAATACCCGCAGCCCCCGCAACAAGCGTTGCAAAGACCAAAGGAACAACCACCATACGAATCAAACGAATGAACAAGTCACCCAAAGGTTTCAAATAGGTGACAGCGAAATCAGCGGGGATAACCATGCCGATAATGACGCCAAGACCAAGGCCATACATCATGAGTGAGGGCAAGCTTAGCCAACTTGATTTTTTCTTTGTTGCCATAAATTTTCTCCTATTAACTATCCTCCACCATCCAACCTAAGTTATTTCTCCTTTTGCTTATCTTGAATTGAAACTTTGTGTTCCAACCAATTTCACTGTACACAAAAATAAGCACGAAAAGAC
>CAVAQL010000030.1:11481-13020 GCA_963590825.1 Bacteroides caccae
TGCGTACTTACGAAATTGGCTTGCGTTAAGTCAAACGTTTAAAACATATAAAAATCCAATAATTCAATAGGTTTTAGCCTATGTAGTCCAAGAGGACTAGGTCGCTATGGGACTGTTGCGCTAAGCGATCCTCCCCTTTTAGTCCATCACAAAATTCTTCTGTGGAAAGTTTCAAAGGATTTCACGCATAGGTTTAAAAAGGAGCGGCTTAAAAAAAAGCCCGGGCGAATGTTTCGTTCAGGCTTTTTCCCTTTTTCCTAGCCAATCGAACTAGGACTCATGGTGAATTACAGTTTCGTCGGTTCCGTGGGTTGATCTTCCCCGTCAACGAAAGGTTCCGAACCAAGTTCACCTTCCATACGAGAAACCATCAAAGCGGTGGTGGAGTCACCGACGACGTTAATCGATGTACGGATCATATCGAGAATACGGTCAACGCCCGCAAGAAGGCCCACAACCTCAAGCGGAATACCAACCTGTGTAAAGACCAAGGTCGACATGATAAGTCCCGCGCCTGGAACACCCGCGGTACCAATCGCAGCGAGAACACCGGTTAAAACGATGATGACCTGATCACCGAACGTGAGTGGAATGCCATAAATCTGAGCGGCAAACACAGCCGTCACGCCCATATAAACGGCCGTACCGTTCATGTTGATGGTATTACCAAGGGGAACGGCAAAGGAAGCAATGGCTTTTGTCGCACCCAAACGGCGAGAAGCAACGAGGTTCGCAGCCATCGCAGCAGCCGACGAGCAGGTAGTGAAAGCAATTAACCAAGGCTCGAAAATGCCACGGAAATAGGTTCCAAGAGGAAGCTTGATTAAGAACTTCACCCACGGCACGTAGATGATAAGAATTAAGAGCGATGTGGCGATAAAAGACGAGAGAATGAGCTTCCCTAACGGAAGCAACACAGCAAGACCATGTTGGCTCACAACCACAGCAATCAAGGCAAACACACCAATCGGCGCATAGTACATCACAACGTTTGTCATACGAATCATGACATTGCCGACCGTATCGAAAAACTGCGTGACAGGTTTTGCCGTTGCACCAAGCGCATTCAGGCAAAAGCCAAACATAATCGCAAAGAAGATGATCTGCAAGATTGCGCCCTTCGAGAAGGCTTCCATCGGGTTAATCGGCACGATGTTAAGAAGCGTCTGAACAAAACTTGGCGCCTTAACAGAGGCGGCTTTGAAGCCCTCTGTAGAAAGCGTCAAACCAACACCAGGATCGATCATATTGGCGATTACAAGGCCAAAGATCACAGAAATCGCTGATGTAATCAAAAAGAGAATGAGCGTCTTTACCGCAACACGCCCGAGCTTTGAGATATCGGAAATGCCCGCAGCACCCGCAACAAGCGTTGCGAAGACTAACGGCACAACGACCATACGAATCAGGCGAATGAATAAATCGCCCAAGGGTTTCAAGTAGGTTGTAGCGAAGTCAGCGGTAATGAACATACCGACAACGACGCCCAAGACCAAACCGAGCATCATTTGCATCGGTAGGCTCAACCAGGTGGATTTC
>CAVAQL010000031.1:0-12931 GCA_963590825.1 Bacteroides caccae
TTCGTAAAACTCAAAAGAAAAATTGTGTGCGCTTTCGGTGCTTTGCATTTTCCTTGCGAAGACGAAGGCCGCATCCAAAAATAATGGCGTGTTGTTTATGTGTGAGGAGTCGCTTGCGTGACTGAACCCGTTGAACCCATGGTGCTTATTGAGACAGCGCTTTTAACGAGCCCTGTTGCATTAAAGCTTGAAGATTTGTCGCGGCTCTTTGATGGCCATTTGGATAACGATGCTTTAATGGATGCGTTAGGGCATCTTGCCGAATTTTGGCAAAACAGGGGACTGCGCTTAAAGGAAACTGAAAGCGGTTGGCGCTTTCAAAGCGTGCCTGAGCTTTCTTCGTCACTAGCGAAGTTAACTGAAGAAAAGCCTGCCAAATACTCGCGTGCGGTATTGGAAACCTTAGCGATCATTGCGTATCGACAGCCTGCGACGCGAGGCGACATTGAAGAGATCCGTGGCGTCTCGGTCAATCCGAACGTCATTCGCCAATTAGAAGAACGCGGCTGGATTGAAACCATCGGACACCGTGAAAGCCCAGGCCGGCCTGCGCTTTTTGCAACGACCTCGCTTTTTTTGGATGACTTAGGTCTTAAGAGCCTAGCGGACTTACCCGCCCTTTCGGGTGAAGAACCCAAAGGCGAAGAGTTTGAGCTCTTTACCACAGAACTCGAAGAGAAGATTGAGCCGCAAAGCGAAGATCAGGCGGAAGAAACACACGAATCCAACGAAGCCACGACCGAAGAGAAGAAAGAAGATGAGTGAAGAAAAGGAAGACGCAAACGAGACTACTGTAGGTAGTGAAGCGAAACCGACTCGCAAAAAGTTAACGCTCAAAAAGACCGTTCGTTCCCCTCGAGTTGCTCGAAAAAAGAAAACGGATTCTTCGCTCGTTAAGGAAACAGCAATTTCTGAAGAAGTAAACCCTGTTATTAAAGAGCTGAAAACTACAGCGCCTCAAGAAGCCGCTCAAAAAGAGACGAAAGAAACGATTTCCATTGAACCCGTTTGCGTAGAAAGCGAAGCCTCTGAAGTAAAAGAAGACACTTCTATCCCAACAGAACGCAATCAGAGTCAAGAGCTTGAAGAGCCGACGGAGGCCTCCGAATCAGAACCCGTTAAAGAAACCATTCCTCCTTTTGATTGCTCAGGCGTATCGGAAGAAGAAGCTGAGGCGAGTTTTACTGCGGAAAAGTTTTTCGATCAGCAGGTGCAACGTCGTGGCAAGAAAGCCGCAAAGAAAGCACTTGTTGCGCAAAGTGAGAAACTTCACAAAGTTTTAGCGGATGCCGGAATGGGCTCGCGCCGCGATATGGAGCAGTTGATTTTGGAAGGCCGTATTTCTGTTAACGGCGTTCCTGCTCACTTAGGGCAGCGCGTCCTTCCCACAGACGTTGTTCGCATGAATGGGCGTGTTGTAAAACAAGCCAATGCGAGCTCGGGTAAAAAACGGGTTCCTCGTGTTCTCGTCTATAACAAACCAGCCGGAGAAATCGTAAGCCTCGATGACCCAGAAGGGCGTCCGAGTGTTTTTGAGCACCTTCCGAAAATTAGTAACGCGCGCTGGATTTCTGTGGGCCGCCTTGACTTTAATACCGAAGGTCTTCTTTTGTTTACCACAAGCGGTGAATTGGCCAATCGTTTAATGCATCCGCGCTACGGAATCGAAAGACAATATGCCGTTCGTGCTGTGGGTGTTTTAACCGATGAAGCACGTACGGCCTTGACCACGGGAATTGAGTTAGAAGATGGGGTGGCGAATTTCAGCGCCATTGAAGACCGCGGTGGCGAGGGAGCGAATCGCTGGTATTTGGTCACAATCTCTGAAGGACGAAATCGTGAAGTGCGCCGTATGTTTGCCGCCGTCGGCCTAACGGTGAGTCGCTTAATTCGTGTCAGATACGGCCCCGTGCAATTGCCTCGCAACTTGGCGCGTGGCAAAACACTGGAACTGCGTAGCGATTGGGTCAGTGCTTGGGTGGCTGATTTGGGCCTTGATGAGGCGGATGCTTCTCGAGAAGGAAAGCCGCAATCAGCGAAACCGCATCACAATAAACACCATAAATCGCACGCGGCAAAATCGCACGCGATCGATCCGATGACAAGCACCGTTCACTATTTGGCAAGCGGTAGTTTAGGGACGAGTTCGAAACTTTTTGCTAAGCGACTTTCGGATTCAGACGCGGGCTTTATCACGCGTCCTAAGACTTCAAACGGAGCTCGTCATCGCCACCACACGGGCCGTAAGCGCTTTGCCTCATAGCTTTCGAAAGCCTGAAGGAGAGGCGAAAGAAGAAATTCCTTTCGTTTTCAGCGCGTTTTTCGCATAAAAAGTTGGGATTTTTCTTGTTTTCTCTTTTGTGCCTCCTTATAATGCGGCTCGAAATAGAAAAGGGGCTCGGTCGATGAGCTTTTTTTCTAAACGCATCACTAATACCTATGAGTCGTTTGATTCATAGCTCCTAGCTGGGGAGAGATTAGGGATGGGCGCGTTGCCCGTCCTTTTTTTATGGATTTTTCTTTGGATTAACGATTGAGACTATGCAAAAGAGCCTCGCTGAAATCAGTGCCATTGTTGCCGATACGGTCACAGGACTCGGCTTTGAATTCGTTGAATTCGAACGCTTGGGCCGTGGACTGCTGCGTGTGACGATTGACACAGCGCACGAGGGAGGTATCGGAGTCGATGATTGCGAACGCGTAAGCGACCAGTTAACGCGTCTATTTACCGTGGAAGCAATCGACTTTGAGCGCCTCGAAGTTTCTAGCCCCGGCGTGGACCGTCCGTTAAAGCGTTTAGCCGATTGGGTGCGCTTTGCAGGGCGCGAAGCGCATGTCGAGCTTTTTGAGCCCCTTTATGGGCCAGAACTTCCCGAAGCAGGGCGTCGTAAGTTTGATGGACACATCATGTCTGCCTCAGAAGAAGCCATTGAATTTTCGATTGAAGAAATAAAGCACGCGAGAACGCCTTCGGAGGCAGCTCGCGCCAAGAAAAAGGGAAAGACCAAAAAGGCCGCTCCCAAAGAAAGTATTGTCGTGCGATTTGCATTGAACGATGTCGATCGCGCCAATTTGATTGCCCAACTTGACTTTAAAGGAAACAAACGATGAGCCGCGATATGCTCGAGATGGTCGATGTATTGGCCCGTGAAAAAGAGGTTGAGAAGAGTGCCGTTTTCGGCGTCTTGGAACATGCATTAGCCAGTGCTGTGCGCAAGGCACAGTTTCCAGGTGAAGATGCCGACGTTGTCGTCAAGGTTGATACGGAAACTGGCGACTGGACCGCAAAACGCCGTTGGCTCATCGTTGATGACGCCGCAGGCTTGCAGCAGCCAGACCGCGAAGAGATGTTCTCGGATATCACAGAAGAGTATCCGGATTTGAAGGTGGGTGATTACATTGAAAAGCCCATTGAAAATATCAACACCTCTGGGCGTCGCTTTGCGCAGGACGCCAAACAGGTGATCTTGCAACGCTTACGTGATGCAGAGCGTGAACAGGTCTTAAAAGAATTCTTGGAGCGCGATGAAAAGATTGTCAGCGGTCAAGTTAAACGCGTCGATAAAGAAGGCGCCATTATCGAAATCGGGCGCTTAGAGGCGCGTTTACCGCGCACAGAAATGATTCCGCGTGAGAATCTACGCATGACAGATCGCGTTCGCGCCTATGTGCTTCGTATCGACGAGTCCACCAAGGGTAAGAATGTGATTCTTTCTCGCGCTTGTCCAGAGTTCCTCATTAAGCTTTTTGAGCTCGAGGTTCCTGAGATTGAAGAAGGCGTTGTGGAAATTAAGGGCGCGGCGCGCGATGCGGGTATGCGCGCGAAAGTCGCTGTGATGAGTCACGATAAGCGCGTTGAACCTGTGGGAACCTGCATCGGTATTCGTGGTTCACGTGTGACAGCGGTCACCAACGAATTAGCCGGTGAACGTATCGACGTCGTTCGCTATGACGACAATCCCGTGCAATACATCGTTGAAGCGTTAAAGCCTGCGAAGGTCACCAAGGTTGTTGCCGATGAAGAAGCCCATTCGATGGACGTGATGGTCGATGAAGAAAACCTCGCTATCGCCATTGGCACACACGGTCAGAATGTACGCTTAGCCACAGAACTCACGGGCTGGCAAATCAATATCATGACCTCGGAAGAGGCCGACAAGAAGCACGCAGCAGAAATCGCTGAAGCCTGTGGCGAGTTTGTCAAAGAACTCGATATGGATGAAGAAGCCGCAGCTGCTCTTATCGATAGCGGCATCTACACCTTAGAAGAACTCGCTTACGTTCCTGAGCAAGAAATTGTTGATTTGGGACTTTTCGATAAGGAAACCGTTGTTGAGTTGCGCAATCGCGCACGTAGCGCTCTTCTTTCTCGGGCACTAAAGCGTGAAGAGAATTTGCGTCAGGCCGATGCCACGCTTCTTGCCATCGAAGGGATGGATAACGACTTGGCCGCCAAGCTTGTCGAGCACGGCGTGAAGACAGCCGACGACTTGGCTGATCTCGCAAGCGACGAGCTCGTCGAGATGACCGAGATTCCTGAGGATAGAGCTAATGCCCTCATCATGGCGGCTCGTGCAACATGGACCGAGCAAAAGAAGTAAAAGGCCCCTGAGGAGAAAGACGATATATGGCAACTAGTACAGTGACCGAATTTTCCCAGGAGCTCCATATCCCAGCCAAGGTGCTCGTTGAGCAACTGAAAGCGGCTGGAATTGCTGTCGTTGATGAAAATTCGACCGTAAGCGATGCCGACAAGGCCAAGCTTTTGGAAAATTTACATACCGAACGTACACAAAACACGAAGCCTCGCAAGATCACCATCATGCGTCGTGAGACTTCCACCATCCGCCAAAATGACGGACAAGGAGGCGCACATACGATTGAGGTTGAAGTCAGGCGTCGTCGTGTGTTTGTGAAAAACACACAAGCCGAAGCGGCTCGCTTAGCGCAGATCAAAGCAGCACAAGCCGAACTCGAAGCCAAGGCTCGCGAAGAGCTCGCAAAGAAGGCAAATGAGGAGAATGCCGCTGAGCAAAAAGAGGTTCTAGAAAAGCCCACAGAAAAGAAGGCAAAAGAAGAGGCAACAGTTGCTGTTACCGAAAAGCCCGCAGCCGAAGTTGCAGCTCAGGTTGAGAAGGCTGAAGTTAAAGCTAAAGCGCCTGAAGCTAGCTCTGAAGCGGACAAAGAAGATAAGAAAGCCGCCACGCCTCCTGAAGCGAAGGTTGAAGCCAAGGTTGAAAAACCCAAGCGTGAAACTCAGAGCGAAGAAAAGGCTACTCAAAAAGCGCCTCAGAAGCCAAAAGCCGAAAAAGCACAAGAAAAAGTAGCGCCCAAGGCTCAAAAGCCAGAGAAGGCGAAGACCAAGGCAAAACCTGTAGCAGAACCCCAAAAGCCTGCGGCTCCGACATTGAGCGCCAAAGAAAAAGAAGCGCTCGATAAGGAGCGTGATGCGGCGCGTCGCAAGGCTCAGGAAGAAGCCGAAGCGATTCGTCAGATGCTCGCTCGCCCCAAAGTTGTCTTAAAGGCAAAAGCCACAGCCATCAATCGTCCTGCTGCAACGCCCGTTAAGGAAGAAAAGAAAGCCAATCGTAAGCCCGCTACCCAAACCGAAGAGCGTAGCGAAGCTTCGAAGAAGGGTGGCTTTAAGGGCCGCAACAGAAATGAGCGCTCCGGTTCGGATATGGGCTGGGGCGAAGAAACCCGCTCACATCGCGCGATGAAAACGCGTGGCGCGATTGATGATGGAACCGATGAAGAGGGCAGTTGGCATCGCTCCAAGAAAAAGCGAGATCGCCGTGTGGCACCCACCACAGTGATGCCCACAGAACCGATCGTTCGTGAAGTGAGTGTTCCAGAGACAATTTCCGTGGCAGAACTTGCGAAAAAGATGGCTGTGAAGGCCACGGAAGTGATTAAGACACTCATGAAGATGGGTCAGATGGTCACCATCAATCAGATGCTCGATCAAGACACAGCCATGATTGTCGTCGAAGAAATGGGTCACAAGGCCGTGCAAGCGAAGATCGATGACCCAGAAGCGCTTTTGGGCGAATTAAGTCAATCCTCAGAAAATTATCCTGAGCTTCCGCGTCCGCCTGTTGTGACGATTATGGGTCACGTCGACCATGGTAAGACGTCTTTGTTGGACTATATCCGTCGTGCGAAGGTTGCCGCAGGTGAAGCCGGTGGCATTACGCAGCACATCGGTGCTTATCACGTGAAAACGCCGCGCGGCATCGTTACGTTCTTGGATACCCCAGGGCATGAGGCGTTTACTGCGATGCGTGCTCGTGGTGCACAGGCAACCGATATTGTGATTCTCGTTGTCGCAGCCGACGATGGCGTTATGCCGCAAACCAAAGAAGCGATTGCTCACGCTCGGGCCGCCAAGGTTCCTCTTGTTGTTGCCATCAATAAGATTGATAAACCTGAAGCCAATCCTGAGCGCGTTCGTAACGAACTCGTTCAAAACGGTGTGATGCCAGAAGAGTACGGTGGCGATGTGCCGTTTATCCCTGTGTCGGCCAAGACCGGCCAGGGTGTTGATGAACTTTTAGAGAACCTCTTACTACAAGCCGAAATGCTTGAATTGAAGGCTCCCGCCGAAGGCCCTGCGAAGGGACTTGTTGTTGAAAGTCGCCTCGATAAAGGGCGCGGACCCGTGGCCTCTGTGTTAATTCAAAGTGGATTGCTGCATAAGGGCGATATTGTTCTTGTCGGGCAGGCCTATGGTCGCGTTCGTGCGATGAATAACGAACTCGGAAAATCGGTTGCCGCCGCAGGCCCCTCGATTCCTGTGGAGATTTTGGGCTTATCCGATGTCCCACAAGCTGGCGACGTGCTCTTAACAGTGCCAGATGAAAAGAAGGCCCGTGAAGTAGCGCTCTTTAGACAGAGCCGCAACCGTGATGTGCGCTTAGCGCAGCAGCAAAGCGCACGCCTCGATAATGCCTTTAACCAAAATGGCGATGTGAAGACCTTGTCTGTGGTGATTAAGGCAGACGTACAGGGTTCTCAAGAAGCGATCTCTGCGGCGTTGCAGAAGCTTTCGACAGACGAAGTGCGTGTTCAGGTTGTTTATAGCGCCGTAGGCGGCATTTCTGAAACCGATGTGAACTTAGCCGCGGCAAGTCGCGCCATTATCATTGGCTTTAACGTTAGAGCCGATGCCATGGCAAAGAAGACCGCGGAAGCTAACGGCATTGAGATCCGCTACTACAACATCATCTATGACGCCATCGACGATGTGAAGGCCGCGATGAGTGGCATGCTCGCTCCTGAGCGCAAAGAAACGGGTATTGGTTTACTTGAAATCCGTCAGACAATTCACATTCCGAAGGTTGGCCTCATCGCTGGGTGCCGCGTGCTCGAGGGTGTGGTGCGTCGTAACGCAAGCGCGCGTCAGTTGCGCGATAACGTCGTTATCTGGACTGGAGAACTGGCAAGCTTGAAGCACTTTAAGGATGACGTGCGTGAAGTTCAGGCGGGCAATGAATGCGGCTTATCGCTTAAAGGTCATGATGATATTCAGGTTGGCGATCAACTTGAAATCTTTGAAGTGACCGAGGTTGCTCGTACGCTTTAGGGAGTAGTCCGTTATGAAGAGTACGAAACCAGGTCGCAGTGTTCGTATCGCCGAGCAAATCGCGCGGGATGTTGCTGAGTTGATTCCGACTGAGTTACGTGATCCGCGCATTGGCTTTGTGACGATTACGGGTTGCGAAATTACGCCCGATTACGCACATGCCAAAGTGTATTTCACAGTCTTAGGAGCTGACCCTGAGGACTCACGAGCGGGATTGAACGCTGCCGCTGGGAGACTTCGCAACTTAATTTTCAAAAAGTTACGGATTCACACGGTGCCGACACTGCATTTTGAGCATGACAAATCCGTCGAACACGGCTTTGAAATGGATCGAGTGATTGCCAAAGCGATGGAAGTGACAAGCGAAGAAGACAAAGACGGCGCTGATAAGGAGAGCCCCAAGGCATAAATCATATGGCAGTTAAAGGTGATTTAGTCGATGGCGTTTTATTGCTCGATAAGCCCGAGGCGATGAGTTCGAATTGGGCTTTGCAATTGGCGCGTCGCTTGTTGAACGCTCAAAAAGCCGGCCACACGGGAACATTGGACCCGATGGCTACCGGCCTTTTACCATTGGCCTTCGGCAATGCGACCAAGTATTCGACAGATCTCTTAACAGCCGATAAGACCTATATTGCTACGCTTCGCTTTGGTGCTAGAACCGATACGCTCGATAAAACGGGTACAACACTTGAGGTCAGTGATGTAAGACCCACGATCGAAGCGATTCAAGAGGTCCTTCCCGAATTTACGGGAACGATTTTGCAAAAGCCGCCGATGTATTCGGCGATTAAGCGTGGCGGTAAGAACCTCTATGAATTGGCGCGTCGCGGCATCGAAGTGGAAAGAAAAGCGCGCGAAGTGACAGTAAAGAGCTTGAAAATCCTTTCTTATAACGGGGAGGATTTAACGTTTGAAGCTTCTGTCAGTAAGGGAACGTATATCCGTGTGCTTGCTGACGATTTGGCCGTTAGGCTATCAACGTTTGCGCACTTAATCGCCTTGCGTCGCACGCGGGTCGGGGATTTAAAAGTTGAAGATGCAATTGACTTTGCCACGCTTGACGATAAAAGTAAGAGCGTCGAAGAAAGGCGGAAATTATTAAAAGGGGCAGACTTTTTACTGCAAAGTTTGCCGCGGCTCGACTTAAATGACGAGCACGCAAAACGATTACAAAACGGTCAGCGCCTTGCGATTCACGCAGCGCTCACTGGCGAGGCTCGGGCCTATGGGCCAGGGCAAAAATTATTGGGAGTGGTTCGTATCGATGACCGAGGTGTTGTTCATCCGAGCCGCTTAATTAAGTTTTTAGGAAACACCGAAACATCTATCGGGAAAGAAAGACTATGACACGAGCAATTCGTAATATTGCCATCATTGCCCACGTCGACCATGGCAAGACAACAATGGTTGATAAGTTGTTGCAATGTGCAGGGACCTTCCGAGAGAATCAGCAGGTCGATGAACGCGTAATGGATAGCGGAGACATTGAAAAAGAGCGCGGCATTACGATTCTTGCCAAAAACTGTGCTGTCGAATACGAAGGTATTCACATCAATATCATTGATACGCCGGGGCACGCCGATTTCGGTGGCGAAGTCGAACGTGTGCTTTCTATGGTCGATGGCGTTTTGCTCTTAGTGGATGCCGTTGAAGGCCCAATGCCACAGACACGATTTGTGACACGCAAAGCGCTTGCCGCTGGCCTTAAGCCCATTGTTGTTATCAATAAGATCGATCGCGTGGGAGCTCGTCCCGAGTGGGTTGTCAATCAAACCTTTGATCTCTTTGATAAGTTAGGTGCCACCGAAGATCAGCTCGATTTCCCGGTGATTTATGCCTCAGCCCTCGCTGGCTACGCAGGCTATACACCGAATGTGGCTGAGCTCGAGAAGATTGGCAATATGAAAGCCGTTTTCGATACGGTGATTAAATACGTGCCTGTGCGCGAAGATAATGCCGATGCGCCACTACAGCTTCAGATTTGCTCGCTTGACTACAACAGTTATGTGGGAAAGATTGGTATTGGTCGTGTGCACCGCGGTCGTATTAAGGGCGGAGAACAGGTTGCTTTGATGGATGGCCCTGAAAGCGAACCTCGTTTTGTGAAGGTTGGCCAGATTCTTCAATTCGAGGGGCTAGATCGTAAGGTCGTCAATGCGGCACAAGCCGGAGACATTGTTCTTATCAATGGCATCGATGACTTAAATATCGGAACAACGATTACCGCTGTTGATCACCCTGAGGCGCTTCCGATGTTAAAGGTCGATGAGCCGACCTTGACAATGACCTTTATGGTCAACACGTCGCCCTTGGCTGGTAAAGAAGGTAAGTTTGTCACGAGTCGTCAGATTCGCGAGCGCTTAGAGCGTGAGTTAAAGAGTAACGTCGCCATGCGTATGCGTGAGACTGGAGACGAAACCATGTGGGAAGTCTGCGGTCGTGGTGAATTGCATCTGACGATTTTGATTGAGAATATGCGCCGCGAAGGCTATGAACTTGCCGTGGGTCGTCCGAGGGTGTTACTGAAGGAAGTCAATGGTGTCAAACAAGAACCCTATGAGCAGCTTTCTGTTGATGTGGAAGAAGCGCATCAGGGCGCCGTGATGGAAGAGCTTGGACGCCGTCGCGGGGATTTGCTTGATATGCAATCCGATAGCCGTGGCCGCGTAAGATTGGAGTACAGAATTCCGGCTCGTGGATTAATCGGATTCCAATCGCTCTTTTTAACGATGTGCCGCGGCACGGGCATTATGAGCCATGTTTTCGATAGTTACGGACCAGTTAAGCAAGGCGATGTTGGGGAACGTCGTTCAGGAGCCATTATTAGCCAAGATAACGGCGCAGCTGTTGCTTACGCACTCTGGAAGATTCAGGAGCGTGGGCGTCTTTTTGTAAGCCCAGGCGACCCCTTATATGAAGGGATGATTATCGGCGAACACGCTAAAGAAAACGATATTGTTGTTAATCCGATTCGTTGTAAGCAATTAACAAACATTCGTGCCTCAGGCACAGACGAAGCAATCCGCTTGGTGCCTCCTGTGGTACTCACTCTTGAGAGCGCTGTTGAATTTATTAACGATGATGAACTCGTTGAGATCACGCCGAAGTCGATTCGCTTACGTAAGCGTTGGTTAAAAGAGTTCGAACGCCGTCGTGCGGCTCGTGCCGAGCGCGAAGAAAGCGTGATTAAGGAATAGCGCACGAATGTCTAAGAAGACAAAGAGCCTTTGCCCTTGTGGCTCAGGAAAGCCGTTTGAGGATTGCTGCGGACGGTTTATCGTCCGTGGCGAATCACCCCAAACGGCTGAAGAGCTCATGAGAAGCCGCTACACGGCCTTTGTCTTTAATGACTTAAATTGGATTCGCCTCACGTGGGCTCACGAGAAGTGCCCCGAGGATGTTTCGTGCTCTCCATCGATTAAATGGATTGATCTGACGGTGAAATCGCATAAAAGAATCGACGAGACGCATGCAACCGTGGAATTTGTCGCACGTGCCCGTGATGGGGCAACGGGAGCGTTTCGGATGCACGCTGTTTCTCGCTTTGAAAAGCGAGACGGTCGATGGTTTTACGTTGATGATGTTCCCGAAAAGTGATGACAAACAACGTAAGTCCCTGGCGCTTTTGCGTTGCCCCTATGCTCGATTGGACCGACAGCCATTGTCGAGTTTTTCATCGAGCCTTAAGTAAGAGAGCACGTCTTTATACCGAGATGGTGACAGCTCCTGCTTTGGAGTTTGGAGACAGGGATCGTCTTTTGCGTTTTAACAGGGCCGAGCACCCTGTTGCTTGCCAGGTCGGGGGTAGCGACCGAGAGCAACTCAAAAAGGCCGCACGTTGGATTGAAGAAGCAGGCTACGATGAGATTAATCTCAACTGTGGCTGCCCGTCTGAGCGAGTCCAAAAAGGGAGTTTCGGGGCGTGCTTGATGCTTGAACCGAAGCTCGTTGCTGACTGCTTTGAGGCTATGTCTGAGGCCACGTCGCTTCCAGTGACAATCAAACACCGTGTTGGCGTTGACGGGCGTGATGACTACGGGTTCGTTGAAGATTTCGTCGGAACACTTTTTGAAGCAGGTTGCCGGGTTTTTATCGTTCACACGCGATCTGCGTGGCTTAAAGGGTTAAGTCCCAAAGAAAATCGCGAAGTACCGCCTCTGCGGCGCGAGTATGCAGCGCAACTTAAGAAAGAATTTCCTGAGGCCACAATTGTTATCAATGGTGGCATCCACGATTTGGGGCTCGCCGAAGAACTCTTAAAGACAGTCGACGGTGTGATGTTAGGCCGCGAGGCCTACACGAATCCTTGGATTCTCTCGGATGTGGATGCAAGGTTATTCGGAGAAAATACAACTCCAGTTACACGCGAAGCGGTGATTGAAGAAATGACGCATTACCTTGAGTCTAATGCGACCGATCCCAAATTACCTCGCGCAACAGCTCGGCACATGTTAGGGCTTTTAAATGGATTGGCAGGGGCAAAAAGTTGGCGCCGTTTTCTTTCAAGCCCCAAGTCGTATGCGCAATTTGGCAGTAATGTTTTGCGAGAGGCTTACGCAAGAGCTGGCTGGCGCGAGAGTACACGCCTAGACGCAATGATTGAAGACGAGGATTTCTTCTAGGAAATCTATCTTTGATTGCTCGCTCAATTAATCAGCGCCTCAACAGATTCCTTATTGCTGCGCAAAATTCGCAAGGTCGTATTTGGTCGCTCGTCCTGAGCCAAGTTTTATAAGATACGATTCCTTTACGAGCCTCTTAAAGTAATCACGCAAGGTGAACTTGTTGACGTTTAGAAGCTTGGCCATTTGCGCGATATCCATCGGCCCATGAGACTTAAGTTTCTCGATGATTCTCAAGGACAGTTCGGGCATGACGCGCAAAAGGTGTTCTTCTTGAATTTTCTTTTCGAGATTCTTTTTCTGCTTCACTAAGGATTTCAAAAAATAGAAAATCCAAACGTCCCAATTGGGTTCGGCTTTTTGAAGCGTTTTCTGAGTCGTGCGCAAAGCGATGTAGTAGTTATCTTTCGAGGTTTCGATGACGCTTTCTAAGGAACTGTAAGGCGCATATAGGTATCCAGAGCGTAGTAGCAGTAGTGTTGTCAGTGCTCTTGATAATCTACCGTTACCATCTTGGAAGGGGTGAATCGCTAAAAAGGAAACAACGAACATTCCAATGACAATGAGAGAGGGAAGTTTCTTTTCGAAAAGCAGACGATTTGTCCAATCGACTAATTGCTTCATATAGCGAGGTGTATCGGATGCGCTCGTTGTTTCAAAAACAACGCCGATGGCGTGTCCCTTGCTGTCAAAGGCTGCGATGCTATTGTCGATTGTTTTG
>CAVAQL010000032.1:0-11460 GCA_963590825.1 Bacteroides caccae
CTGGTAACCAATTTCGAGCAAACCACAGGCTACGGCCTTGATATTTATTCTCAAAGTGCTCGAGAAAAGATTCGTGCTCTTTGTAAAGCTCCTGACGCGCTCATCCACTTTCTCGTTGGTGGCACACAAACCAATGCAACAGTTATCGATGCGCTCTTGGCGAAATGCGATGGCGTTATTGCGGCCGATACGGGGCACGTTAGTTTGCATGAGGCAGGAGCCATTGAAGCAGCAGGTCATAAGGTGCTCACGATTAAGCACCGTGAAGGAAAGATTTGCGCTCAAGATTTGAAGGCTTATTTAGAGCGATTCGAAGCCGATGAAAATCGTGAACATATGGTTCAGCCTGGGATGGTCTACATCTCGCAACCTACAGAATATGGGACTCTTTATTCCTTGGCTGAATTAAAGGCGATTCGCGCGATTTGCCGTGAAAAGGGACTTCCCTTATATGTCGATGGCGCGCGTTTGGCCTATGCGCTCGGATGCGAAGAAAATGATGTAAAGCTCTCCGACCTAGCAGAGCTTTGTGATGCGTTTTACATCGGCGGAACCAAGTGCGGAGCGCTCTTTGGGGAAGCGGTTGTTTTCCCGAACCCGAACGTGGTGTCGCACTTCTTTACAACCGTTAAGCAGCATGGGGCACTCTTAGCAAAGGGCCGACTCTTAGGCTTGCAGTTTGATACGTTACTTTCCGATGGCTTATATGAAAGACTCGGGAAAAGAGCCGTGGCACTTGCCGACAAAATCCGCACCGCTCTTTTGGCCAATGGCTTTCAATTAACCATTGACTCGCCGACGAATCAGATTTTTGTTCTCTTAGATAACGAAACGAAAAAGCGACTCGAATCCAAAGTCGAGTTTGGGTTCTGGGAAGTTTTCGATGAGAGTCACACAGTCGTGCGTTTTGCAACAAGTTGGGCGACGAAAGAAGAGAGTGTCGAATACCTCTGCGCTCTTTTAAAAGAAAATCGGATGGCTTCATAAGACGAAGTATCGAGAGTCGTGAAAAGGGGAGAAGGTGTTTTCTTCTGATTTCGCATCCTTTCATTTCTTTACCCCGCTTTCTTTGCAAAACCGATAATTTGAAAGATTGGCTCTGTAAAATGATTGCGTATGAAGTTCTTGGGATGTTTGGACATGAAAAAACTAATGGGTCTTTTGGTGCTTATTTCATTGGCCTTTTGCGCTCACGCTTTCTCTCCTGATATTGCGGGAATTGAGTCTAAGTGGGTTGAGGATAAGTATCCTGCTGGATCGATTAAGAACTTATCTCAGGCCGAGAAGGCTCTCGCTGATATTCAAAAGGCCCGCGATTACTCAAAGCGTTTGGCTCAATATTCCGATACGCGTTGCTCGGAAACCATTCTTGTTAATCGTTGCCGCGACAATGTGCGCCGTGCCAAGATTCGTGCTGAGCGTCGCTTTATCAATATCGAAGTTGAAGCCAAAAAGCATGTGCGCAAAGCCGATATTGCACGAGAGAAAGCGCGACAAGACAAAAGAAATATCAAGCACGCAAAGGGGCCAGAAGATCCTTTTGATACAAAGTCACCTAAGAGCGCTAAAAATCCAGTGCCTGGCACTGTCGAGCGTTCAAAAGAGAGAGCCGCTGATGTGGCGCACCGGCAAGAACTGATGAACGAGCGCGTTGCAGCAGAGGAAGAAAATCTGCGTAAAACTGAACTTGCAAAAAAAGAGCATGAGGCTCGCAAAGCTAAGCGAGAAGCCGCTCTAAAGGAGCGCGAAAAAAAGCGCGCTCAGCGTAAAACTGCCAAATAGTTTGGGTAATGGCAATGGACGAAGGTAGCGTTAGCGAGTTTGTTTCTAAGATTGGGGAGGTTTTTTCCCAAGACGGAAGGCTTCAAAAAAAGATACCGGGCTTTTTAAGTCGCGAAGGACAAGTCGCCTTCGCTCAAACCATTGCCGACGCTCTAGAGAATCGAGGTACCGCTGTTCTTGAGGCAGGGACGGGTACGGGAAAAACCTTCGGTTACCTCGTTCCTGTTCTTCTTTCGGGTAGGAGAGCGATTGTCAGCACAGCAGGTAAGACGCTTCAAGAGCAACTTTTCAAGAAGGATATCCCTGCGCTTGAAAAAGCCCTCGGCATTCACGTGAGAGCCAAACTTTTAAAAGGGCGTGCCAATTACATTTGTTTAAAGCGCTTAAAAAACGCTCGTGTCACGGGGCTTCCGACGGCGGCGGCCTTTAATGACCTAAGGCTTATTGAGGCTTTTGCATCAAGTACGACAACGGGCGATCGCTCCGAAGTGCACGGTGTGGCGGAAGATTCTGTTATCTGGCCTTTTGTGACAAGTACACGCGAAAACTGCAATGCGCAAAAGTGCCCTTATGCAGAAGATTGTTTCTTAAGTCGCGCAAGACAAGAAGCCAAAGAAGCCGAAGTGGTTGTCGTGAATCATCATCTCTTTTTATCGGCGATGGCCATTAAAGGTGAAGTCAATGCCGAAATCCTTCCCGAAAGCGATGTTGTCATTTTCGATGAAGCGCACAAGTTACCTGAAATAGGAGCCTCCTTTTTTAGCACCGGTTTTTCAATCCGTACGACGCTTGATGTGTTAAAAGAAATTCGAAGCATCACCTTGAGTCGGCATCGTACTGAGCTTGGAAAAGAAGCCTCGTGGGAGAAACTCTACGATGCGTCACGAGATGGCCTTCATGATTTTCGCCTTGAACTTGAAGCCACGGGCGTGTGCGAGGGCGAGGCTTTCAATATCGCGAAACTCTCAGGAATTGAAAAAACCGCAGAGCCCCTTAATCTTGCGTGCATAGCCCTAGAAAATTTAGTCCATTGTGTCGAACTCGTTGATGCCGACGATGAGGACTTAAAGGCTCAGCGTGAGACGCTCACTGAATACATTGATCTTATGAATCTTTGGGTTGGGGCTCTTAAGAATCCAAAGACGCCTGCGAGGGATTCCAAAGGACACCCCTATGTGCGTTGGATTGAAAACACAGGGCACGATATTCGCCTAACACAAACGCCGCTTAGTTTTTCCGAAGACTTTGCGTGCATGATGGATCAACTCCCCAATACGGCTTGGATTTTTACTTCTGCCACCTTAGCCACAGGCGAAGGAGACTTTACTCATTTTATCGATGAGTTAGGGCTTTCTAAAGCTAAGTCCCAAGCTTGGGAAAGTCCTTTTAACTTTCCCGAGCAAGCCCTTCTTTATATTCCGCAGGGGATGCCACGCCCCACAGGGGCAGACAAGGATGAGTTTATCGCGAAGCTTATTGATGCTTCGTGGCCAGTTATCGATTTGCTCGAAGGAAAGACACTATTTCTTTGCACAAGTCGCGAAGCGATGCGACTTGCTGCCGATTTTCTTCGTGAGAGAATTCAAGTAAATGCCCGTGATTACGATGTGTATGTGCAAGGAGAAGACGCAAGGAATACGCTACTTGCGAAGTTTCGAGAGTCCGCGCACGCTATTTTGATTGCGACCATGGGATTTTGGGAAGGAATCGATATTAAAGGCGAGGCACTTTCTTTGGTCATCATCGATAAGATTCCTTTTGCTCCGAAAGACGATCCCGTCTTAGAAGCACGATGTGAGTGGATTCGAGAAGAAGGCGGAGAACCATTTCGTGCCCATCAAATACCGATGGCGGCAATCGCACTAAAACAGGGAGTGGGGCGCTTAATTCGCAGTGAAAAAGATCGCGGCATTTTGATTGTTGGCGATACACGAATCATTCCGAGAAAGCTTTCCCCTGATGGCTCCAATTACGGCAAACTTTTGTTAAGTAGTCTTCCGAAATTTACACAAACACGGTCTCTTGAGCGTGTCTTCGATTTCTGGCTTCATCCTGAGAGTTGGAGATAGAAAAATAAGGCTAAGTCGTTTCTCGTAGCTTACGGTTGCGCGGCTATTTTCTTTAATCTATAGTCGCGATTTGTTTGGTCACTGAACGTTTTTGACATCCGAAGAACCGTATGCTTGTTTGGTCCTTATTTGCACTTTTTCTCGTCACAAGTTTTGCCAACATTATTACTCCAGGCCTTGGTTTCATTATGGTCATGGGTATGTCGCTACAACGTGGGTGGCGCGGGACTCTGTGGGCTATTTTTGGTCTCGCTGTTGGTATTGCCATTTTGCAGGTCGTTGGTCTATCTGGCATGGGGCTTATTATCTCAAAGAGCCCAACGCTTTATGCGGCAATTAAATTCGTTGGCGCCTTGGTTCTCTTTTATATGGCATGGCGCGCTTGGAAGAAATCGCAAAAAGGTTCTTTAAAAGTGAAAGAGCACGAAGGTAACAACGAGGACACATTCTTCTGGCAATCGGTTCTTATTTCTCTCACAAACCCACAGCCACTGGTGTTTACGATTTCTGTTTTTCCGCAGTTTATTTCAACAGAGATTGCTTACGTTCCCCAGGTTGCCATCATGGTGACGGTCTATGCCATTATGGTGATGGCTAGCGGCTTACTTTATGCGGTTCTTGCTGAGCACGCACGGCGTTTTTTCGAGGGCGAAGCCGGTGCAAAACACATAAACCAAGCAACGGCTGTCATTTTCTTTCTCATTGGTCTTGTGGTTCTCTGGCTCGCCGTTAAGCCCTTTTTCTAAAAGGATAGATGCGCTTAAGAATTAAGCGGCCTTTTGTTGCGTCATCGCCTTGTATTCAGAGCCTTTCTTTTCATCAAGCAGCAGCGTCAGAACTAGACCGAGCGCTACGAGCCCGAGATAGACCAAGTACCCGGTTTCATAGCTTGAAGTCATATCGTACGAATACCCAAGAATGGGATACGCGCAGGACTTTAAAAGCAGGAAGAAACTTACAAAGCGATAGGTTCCAAGAAAGTGCGCAGGGCCAAAGTAAAAGCCAACGACAGCTGGAAGCAATGTCCAATACGAGCCGCAGCACGCGCCCATAAAAACACAATACAAGCACGTTGACCAATAGTCTAAGTGCAACACAGAAATCGCTAAAGCAATGACGTGAAGCACCATCACAAGGCGTAAAGCGCGAATCGGTCGGATTGTGTCGGCAAGCCAACCCCAAAAGAATTTACTTAACCCGCAGGACAATGCAGCGATGGTCATAAAAGTCATCGCTGTCACAGAGTCAAAGCCAAGTTCGGTAAAACGAGGTTTTAATTGCGACATAAGCCCCGAGGCACACATCAACCCTAAGCCAGCACCTAACCCAATCAAGTAAATCTCTTTCATCCCTAAGAATTGACGAATCGAAGGCTCTTTCTTATGCAAAGCTTCGTCGCTTGTATTGAGCTCATTTGGCACCGTGTGTTTTTCTTCAACGGGAAGACCATCGGGAGTTAGTCCCATCATCTCGGGACGTTCTCTTACCATGAAGTAGCAGGGGATAAAAAGTAGTCCTGCACCAAGCGCGAGAAGGTAGTAGGCGTTTGAAATCCCCCAACGCGAAATGCAATACAAAGAGAAAATCGGAATCAGAGACCCTGCAAAGGACATTCCGATGGCAGCGAATCCAAAGGCAACGCCACGATGCACTTTGAACCAGTGGCACAGGAGCCCATTGGCAACGAGTCCGCCACAGCACTGGCTTGCGGCCCACACAAGGCAAAAGCAGAAAGTAAAGAAGATATAGTTTTGTGTTGAACCCATTCCGATAAGCGCAAGGGTAGCGATAACCGATCCCAAGCACATCATCTTTCGCGAGCCAATCTTCATATCGATTGTGCCGATAAAGGGGGCGCATCCAAAGCCGACGAAGGCGGCAAATCCCATGCAAGCGCTCGTTGCTGTTCGACTCCATCCATAAGCCTCAAAAAGCGGCTCAATAAAGGAATTCATGCTGTAAATGGCTGTGCCCTGAATCATGAGGTTGCACAGAGTCGATAGTGCGCAAAGTTTCCAACCGTAAAACATAACCGCTGCGTTTTAAAAGAGCCCGAATGACGAAGAAAACGAACATCGAGCAAAACCTTGAATTCATAGAAAAGAGTGATGCGAATTCTATGCGCTTTAAAGCGAACTGAAGACCACCTTTCATCTTTGCAGAGCCCTTTGAAATCAGAGCAAACGGATTTCAAGTGCAAGGCAAAAAAAGAACCTCTTTGTTGCAGCGCTGCAAGAAAGAGGTTCGTGGATACTGCTTAAATGTGAGCTCTTATCGCGTTACGACGGGAGCCGCGTTACGCAACTTACCAACGCAGTGATAGACAACAAGCAGAGCAAGCGTAATCAAAGCAATTGCGACGATAAGCTGCAGACCATGAATCATGAAGACAAAAGTGCCAGAGCACCAAGCGCCATAGATCTTAATGATTTGTTCGACGAGAGCTGTCATCGTGACGACAAACATAATCGCCATTGGGCCATAGAGCATCCAGCCCTTGCGACCTGTTGACTTTAAGAACACAGCAAGTCCCGTGAGAACGAGAGCTGACAGCAATTGGTTGGCCGATCCAAAGAGTGGCCACACACTCATGTAGCCAGCGATGCAAAGCGCATAGCCTGCAACGAGTGTGAGAACTGTGGAAACAACCGTGTTCGTAAAGATCTTTTGAATAAAGGTCTTCTCTTCGCCGGCCGATGGCGTGAAAAGCTCTTGCAATGACATACGACCAATACGAGCCACAGCGTCCACTGACGTGAGTGCTAAAGCCGAAACACACATCGTGAGGATGCAGGCAGCGATGTTCTGAGGAACACCAAAGATTGTCGTCAAGAAGTTCGCAACCGAGTGTGAGAAGGTCTGAAAGGGCGTTCCCGCTGGAAGCGCACCGTTTGTAGCCGCGGCGCAAACAACGATGAGAGAAACAACACCCAAAATCACTTCAACGCACATCGAGCCGTAACCGACAAGACGCATATCGCCTTCGCTAGAGATCATCTTCGAAGATGTGCCAGAGCTCACGAGAGAATGGAATCCCGAGACAGCGCCGCAAGCGACTGTGACAAACAAAATCGGGAACAAGTCCAGATTGTTCACTGTAAAGCCAACGTAAGCGGGCATATTGAGTGTCGGGTTCTTAATACAAACGCCAATCACACCGCAGGCAATCATGCCAATTAGGAGGAACATCGAAAGGTAGTCGCGCGGTGTCTTTAAGAGCCACATTGGCATAACCGAAGCGGCGAAAAGATAGGCAAACACAACATAGCGCCACGTAACAGCATCAGCGTATACGGGGAAATTAATACCCACGGTAAGCATCGCGACCATGAGGATGACGCCCACAACAAACTGTGTGCCAGAATTTGGCTTGCAGTACTTGATGTAAAGACCAAACAAGACCGCGACAAACATGTAAAGTAGCGAAATCGAAGCAGCGGCCGCATTGGGCATTAAGGCTTCGCCTGTTTTAGAAAAACCGTTGAAGGTGCCCGCTACCATATCGCAGAAAGCGGCAATCACAAGCAGGGTGAAGAACCAGCAGAACAACAGGAACAATCGGCGCCCAGTACGACCAACATAGTCCTCAATGATCATGCCGATGGATTTTCCGCCGTTCTTAACGGAAGCGTAAAGAGCCGTAAAGTCTTGTACGGCACCAAAAAATACGCCGCCAATCAACATCCACAACAACGCAGGCAACCAACCAAACATGGCTGCAATAATGGGGCCCGTTACGGGACCAGCTCCAGTGATGGATGTGAATTGGTGAGCGAATACTGTCCAACGTGATGCAGGAGAAAAGTCCTTGCCGTCGTTCTTTTCGACAGCCGGAGTCGGTCTCTTCAGATCGATTCCCCAGGTCTTTTCTAACCACTTGGCGTATCCGAAATAACCGATTGCCAACACCACGATGGCAATGAGTATTACTTCAAGCCCTGTCATAGAAAAAATAACTCCAAAAAAATTAATCGATTGCTTTAAACCCTATGGGCATAGGGGGAAAAGCGCTTTGATTTTATCGAGCGCAAAATACGCTCTCGCTTGCGAAATAACGCAGTTTTATTGCGCGCTAAGGTTTCTAGGGAAGATGCCGTATGTGTCGGTTGCGTCTAGGAAACGCGACCTAAGAGGAACTGCTTAGATTTTGAGAATCCCATCTTTTCTAGGAAAAGGAAGATGATTAAGGCCGGTTTTTTAGGCCGGCCTTACTGTGGGTGTTATTTCTTTTTAGAGGTGACGGGAAATAACATTAGCGAGAGTTTTCACGCCTTCGCGAATCTTCTCAGGGGGGACAGTCACGAATGAAAGCCGGGCATGATTGCTTTCGGGTTTACCTGCGTAAAAGGCCATACTCGGGACAAAGGCGACATTGGCATCGACGGCTTCTCTAAAGAGAGCGGCCGAGTCAATCGTTTTTGGTAGATGTAGCCAAATAAACATACCACCCGTCGGATGCGTCCAGCTGATTTCTGGGTGGCTGGGCATGAATTCTTGCAATGCATTGAGCATTGTTTCGCACTGCGCCTTATAGATCTTACGGACCTCAGGGACGTGCGTTTTAAGGGTTCCTTCTGTAATCACGCGGGCAGCAACCATCTGCGTAAATGTCGATGTGTGTAAATCCATCGAGGACTTGAGACCGGCGAAGATGCCGCGAAGTTTCGGGCTGCAGACAATGTAGCCTAAGCGAAGTCCGGGAGAAAGAACCTTCGAAAGAGTACCTAAGCGCAACGTGCGTTCAGGCGCGAAGTGGCGCAGTGAAACCGGTGGCTTCTTTTCGTACCAGAGTTCGCCATAGGGGTCGTCTTCAATGAGAAAGAAGTCATACTTACGTGCCTTTTCAGCAAGCTTTTCGCGACGCGTTTCATCAATCGTAAGACCTGTGGGGTTGGCAAACGTGGGCATCACATAAGAAACGTTAACGTCTTGGCATTCATCACCTAAGGCATCGGGGTTCATGCCGAATTCATCAACGGGAATTTCGGCGTACTCTGGTTTTGCCATGTTAAAAGCTGAAAGCGCGCCCAAATACGTGGGGCTTTCAACGAGGAATTTGCAACCAGGGACCACAAAGACGCGAGCGATGAGATCTAATGCCTGCTGCGATCCAGTGACAATCTGAATTTCATCGGCGCTTGTTGGAATACCGTTATCGGTTTCTAACTGAGCGATTGCTTCACGCAAATCGGCAACACCTTCGGCCTGCGAGTACTGCAATGCACGAACACCCTCATGCTCCAAAACCCAGTCGGCTGCTTTGCGTACGGCTTCAACAGGAAAGCCCTTCGGACTTGGAAGACCACCTGCGAACGAAATAATGTTCGGGCGTGCCGTCAAAGAAAGAATTTCGAGGACGGCTTCAGATCCATTATCGGTTGCAAGAGCGCTTAACTTGGGCGTAGGAGTAGAAGATGAGGAGTTCATAGTTAGTCCTTTCATAAAAAACTTTTTTATTCTGACTCCTTCGCTTTATTTTTTGAATAGGGAAGAAAGCCTACTTCTATTGGCGCTTGGCAAGTAATTGCCATTGGTTTCTTATTGTTTTAAGCAGCCGATAGGGACAACATAAACGCCATCTTCTCGCTGATAGGCATAACTTCCTACGGCAGTTAACACCATTAAAAAGGTAGGTTTGGGCATGCGTGTCGTGTCGATTTTCCCTGCGAGTTTTTTTAGCGTATTCGCACCGTGCTCAATTGCCATATCGCCACCGAGCTTAATTTCTATGAGCCCATATTGACCATCTCGACGGTGTATGACAGCGTCACACTCAAGTCCGTTTTTATCTCGGTAGTGATAAACCGAGGCTTTGTTGAAATCAGCATAGACGCGCAAGTCACGGATGCACAAGGTCTCAAAAACAAAACCGAATGTTTCTGGGTTTTTCATAAGGTCTTTTGGGCCAATTCCAAGTGAGGCTGCACAAAAGGATGGATCGGAAAAGTAGTGTGTGTCTTTGGATCGGATGGCCGTTTTTGAGCGAAGGTTCGGATTCCACGCCGGCAGGTCTTCGATAACGAAGATTTTTCGTAAGTCTTCAAGATAAGCGGCAATGGTACTCGGGCTTGCGGCTTCGAGTCCCCTATGACTACTGATACCTTTACTCAGACTAGCGAGAGAAATGCATGCTCCTTGATTGCGAGCAAGTGAGCGCATAAGTCGTTTCGTGGTTTCGGGATTTCTCTTTGTGTTCGAAGCTCGAGAAATATCGATGCGGACAATGGTTGAGTAGTAGTCAAAGATATGTTCGAGCGCTTGTTCGTCAGCTTGCCCAAGCGTTGCAGGCCATCCTCCGCGACAGCATAGAAAAGCAATTTTTTCGTAGCTAAGTGCATTTTTCGTTGCCTCGAAACGCCCTTCAAAAAGCTCATTCACACTAACATACCCATTGCTATCTTCAGATTCAAAAAGGCTCATTGTGCGCATCTGTAAGCGCGCAAAGCGTCCTGTGCCCGAGTGAAAGATTTTTTCTCGATTCTCAGGAACAGCTGATCCGGTGAGAATGAACTGTCCAGGCTCTCCTCGTCGATCAACCTCGTAACGAATAGCGTCCCAAAGCTCAGGTGCAATCTGCCACTCGTCAATGAGTAAAGGTGGCTTTTCATCCAAAAGAAGAGAGGGTTGAAGCCGAGCTAACTGGAGGCGGTTCGCTTTTTCTGCTGGGTCGGCCATCGAGATAACGGTTGTCGCAAATTGCTCGGCTGTCGTCGTTTTGCCGCATTGTTTGGGCCCTTCAATCAGAATGGCACCGATACATTTGAGTTTTCGTTGCAGTAGGGCATCAAGAATACGCGTTTTATAGTGAAATTCGTGACTCATGGTATTTAATTTAATATCAAGCAATAACTTGGAAATAACTATCAATTTGGCGATTTTTCATCTGTAGATTTGGCTGAATTTTATCACAGAATTTGGCGCAAATTTATCTGTTGGTTTGGCTGATTTCTATTTAATGATTTGGCTGCTTTTGTCGAACAGGGGGTGATTTAAGCCAGCAGGTCTAGCAACTGGAACTCGGATTTTCGGGGTTTGCACGCTTGTTTGTACGCTTGCAATGTTTTGATGAGTTTCTCGACGTTAGAAAAATACTCGGAGATGAAGGCTTCGGTTTTAGTTCTAAAAGTCGCTCGCGCGAGAAAATGAGTTTGTCGTTCTCGAGTAGACGATTGACAATTGCTTTTTCGGCCGCACCTTCGCAAAGGCACACGACAAATCTAGTGAGTTGAATTTTCGCCTTGCTCCTCATAGCAAACTTCACTTAGGTGTTTTTTGAATTCCCTACAGGCATCATATGAGAGTGCTGTCTTTCCTAGGGCCCCGCTTTCGTACATCACACTTTTCTTAACATCGTTACGGTTTAAAAGTTCTGAGAATGCTGTTGCTATAAGAACGCCAGAGTCGTTGCGCATCCTGAAAAGTACATCATTGCGATCAAAAATATCAAGCAGTTCTGGGTCGTGTGTAGAGAAGAAAAGAACGGCGCCTTTTGTGTTGATGTCGTTTTCTAAGAAAAGGCGCAATAGCGTTTTAACGAGTTCTTTATTGAAGTGATTTTCGATTTCATCAACAACGAAAATGCCGCCAGTCTTGAGAACTTGGCTAGCCG
>CAVAQL010000032.1:11470-11863 GCA_963590825.1 Bacteroides caccae
AAATAAGTCGCTCGGCTCACAAACAATCACATCTTTGTTGTGAAACTTGAGTTCGATTTGAGTTCCGTTCTTAGCCTCATGACACTTCAGATAATCAATCGAAGCGTCTAAAAGTCGCAAAACCTGAGTCGGCACTTCCTTTAGTAGAAGCGGGGAATTGAAATTTGTTGAGTCAAGTACATCGGCTATGAGAATGTGGCTTTTATGTTCCCTGTTAAAGGAAATCATGATGCTTGTGTCATCAGCAAGGAATGGTTCTTTCTCGCTACGAATAAGAATGCATTTGGCCTTACTAAAGTCAAGGAGTTGTTTCTTGCTTGTCGTTAGGAGGATCCTTTTCTCACGTAACGCTTCCGTTTTGATGCAATAGCGTAAGTTAAGAAGTGCATCTTG
>CAVAQL010000033.1:0-697 GCA_963590825.1 Bacteroides caccae
GTCTTGGGCCAAGGACGACCTGAATGAAACGTCGTTTTTCTGTTAGGCGTTTCTTAATTAGACTAAATTCGCTTCGAACAAACATACAAACTCCAAATTTACGAGATGCTTCTCGTAAAATAAAGGTTCGGAGGCAAATGCACTCGTTGGCTCAAGCCAATACGTTTTGCAACAACTTCATACGAAGCTTTCCTTTGCGTTTCGTTAAACTGTCGGACAACAAGAATTTAAGCGTTTATCTTTCATACAAAAGAATCTCCCGTGAAACTTCTATTTGACCTTTTTCCCGTCATTCTGTTTTTTGCGACCTTTAAGTTTGCGAATGCGGACCCGCAAGGGTGTTCGGCATTTTTTGATGCGACCTTTGGCCTACCCTTTGATGCGACTCAGGCTCCTGTCTTAGCAGCCACCTGCGTTGCCATTGTCGCTTCACTGCTACAAGTTCTTTTTGTTTTAATGCGCGGGAAAAAGCCAGAAATCATGCTTTGGATCTCACTCGCGGTCATTCTTGTTTTTGGAACACTCACGATTGTTCTCAGAAACGAGATGTTTATTAAGTGGAAACCCACGATTTTGTATTGGATTTTCGGGGCTATCCTGCTCTATGGGATTGCAACAGGAAGAAACTTTATGACAACGCTATTTAAAAAGCAGTTGACACTTCCTGAAGATTGTTGGAACACCATGCAGAAAGCCT
>CAVAQL010000033.1:707-11784 GCA_963590825.1 Bacteroides caccae
GTGCATTTTCTTTGCACTGATTGGCTTAGTCAATCTAGCAGTCGCCTACGGCTGCTCGACGGAAACATGGGTTAACTTTAAAATGTTTGGTTTGCTCGGCATCACCTTCCTCTTTACTCTAGGTTTTGGAATTTGGATTGCTAAAAAGATGCCTGAGGAAAATGGATTGGAGGAACAAAAATGAAATTATCAAAGTCTTTGATTTCTTTATGTGCGCTTGCTAGCTTCGCATTGACAGCGAACGCTGCCGTTGAAGCCTTTCAAGTCAACGGTACAACCGTCACAAAGGCAGAACAAGAAGAAGTCATCGACGCGCTCGTCAAACGCGGCGCCACGCGTGACACACAGCTCGAGCAGCGCGTACGCTACATGCTCATTCGCGACACGGCGCTTTTGCAACAGGCAAAAAACGCTAAGCTCGAAAAAAGAAAGGATGTGAAAGAAAACATCCGTAAGAGTACCGATGCACTCTTAATTCGTACGCTTGTTTCCGATTGGATTAAAGCCAATCCGATTAAAGATAGCGAAGTGCGCGATCTCTACGAAAAAGAAAAGAAGGCTTGGGGTAACGAAGAAGTTTCCGTGCGTCACATCTTGGTTCGCGATGAAGCCAAAGCCAAGGAAATCCTAAAGAAGATTCGCTCTGGCGAAAAATTCGAGGCGCTCGCCAAAGAATACTCGATTGATACCGAACAAAACAAAAACGCAGGCGGCCTCATCGATTGGACATCGCCCGTTGTCTTTGATAGCGAATTTGCCGCTAGCTTCAAGAACCTAAAGGTTGGCAAGATGACAACCGAACCCGTAAAAACGCGTCTTGGCTGGCACATCGTCAAACTTGAAGGCCGTCGCGCTGCACAGCGTTGGGCCAATTTCGATACGGTAAAAGCTTCTTTAACACAACTGATTACGCAGCAAAAGGTTCAGTCCTACATTGACTCGATTGTCAGTAAAGCAAAAGTCTCTAACGTGAAGTAGAACTGAAATCCATGCCGCACGAAGAACGATTTCTCGGTGCGCTCCCTGCAGACTTTAAACTTCCAGCCTGCGGCACGCGCACCGTTCTTCGTCCTACAAAGGGCGCAGGTTCTTCTGCAGCGATTGCCTCTTTAATCGAAAAAGCACAGCTCGATAAACGGCTTCTCACAATCGTTTGTGCGGATGCCTCTGAGGCTTTGCGCCTTACCGATGAACTCGCTTGGCTTGTCCCTGAAGCCAAAATTGCGCTTCTCCCAGACTGGGAAACCCTTCCCTATGACACAACAAGCCCTCATGAGGCACTTGTAAGCGAACGCCTGGAGACGCTCTGGAAACTCGCTAACGACAAAGACTGCAGCCTTCTCGATGTTCTTATCGTTTCTGCCTGCTGCGCTGCTTTTCATTTTGCGCCTCGCGAATTTGTAGCGACCAATACCTTCTTTTATAAAAAGGGACAAAAGGTCAATCTAGAAGAACTCAAATCCCTTTTAGTTGAGAGTGGCTACTCTCGAGTCGATCAAGTCTATGCAGCAGGAGAATTCTCCGTTCGTGGTAGTCTCATTGATATTTTCCCGATGGGAGAAAGACATCCGTTTCGCCTAGATCTCTTTGATAACGAGATTGACTCGATACGTGTCTTTGACCCTGATACACAACGCTCTGACAAAGAGGCTAGTGAAATTCGCATCCTTCCTGGGCACGAATTTCCGATGGACGAAGAGTCACTGAACTTTTTTCGCGAGAATTGGCGCAAAACCTTTGAAGGCGACCCCACACGATCTTCAGTCTACACAGATACGACAAAAGGGCTTGCTGCTCCTGGTATTGAATACTATCTACCACTTTTTTTCTATGAGACATCCCTACTAGCTGATTACCTACCAGAAAATGCCATTGTCCTCACAAGTGGTGACGTTGATGCTGCCATCAGCGCTTTTTATAAAGAGACCGAAGAACGCTACGAATTTTTGCGGCACGATAACGAGCGCCCCGCGCTAAACCCAAAAGAGTTTCTCTTACCGGCTCCCTCTTTCTTTTCTTCTCTCGGAACATTTTCTCGTATCCGGCTAGAAAATAGTGCCTCAACGCTACCAGATCTCTCAATCGAGAGGCGTGCGCAAAAGCCTCTAGCTAAACTCGAAAGCTTTATTGATACCGCTTTAAAAGAAAACCGTCGTCTATTAATTTGTGCGCAAGGCGAAGGCCGTCTAAGTCGAATTGAAGAACTTCTCGAAATTAACTTTCATCAAACGACACACGTTGATAGTTTTAACGAGTTTTTTCACTCTCAAGCGCCCTTGTGTTTAGCACAAGCGCCACTTACTGCTGGCTTTAGTTTAGATGAGCCACTGTGCGCTGTTATCACAGAAACAGAAATCTATCTCTTGCGAGCCACTGCGCGTAAGAGTCGCTTAAAACGCACGGCGGCTAACCTTGAAAGCACAATCCGCGACTTACGAGAACTCGCCCCAGGAGATCCCGTTGTTCACGCTGAGCACGGCGTTGGCCGCTATGTGGGTTTGGAGACCATTGAAAGCGCTGAAGGGAAAATGGAGTTTCTTCGCATCGATTACGCTGCAGGAGCCAAACTCTTTGTCCCTGTTTCTCAATTGCATTTGATTGCTCGCTATACGGGGCGAAACACCGAAGATGCGCCCCTTAACAGCCTAGGGCGTGGCGACTGGGATAAAACAAAGAGAAAAGCCGCCCTCAAGGCCCACGACACAGCCGCTGAGCTCCTTGACTTATACGCAAAGCGCGAAGCGCGCGCAGGCTGTAGCTTTACCTTAAAAGGCGCCGATTATGAAGCGTTTGCCGAAGGCTTTGAATTCGAAGAAACACCCGATCAAGCCAGAGCCATCGCTGATGTCCTTTCGGATATGACAAAGGGCCGCCCCATGGATCGTCTTGTCTGCGGCGATGTGGGCTTTGGGAAAACAGAAATTGCTTTGCGCGCGGCCTTTGTCGCTGTAATGAACGGAAAGCAAGTCGCCGTTTTGTGCCCAACAACGCTACTTGCCGAGCAGCATGCAAGGACATTCGCTGATCGCTTTGCCGCTTGGCCCGTTTCTGTGCGAGAACTCTCGCGCTTTCGCGCTGGCGCTGAGATGCGAGAAACACTCGCAGGTCTTGCCGACGGCCGAATCGATATTGTCATTGGCACGCATAAGCTTTTAAGTGAAACGATTCAATTTAAGAACTTGGGTCTTGTCGTTGTCGACGAAGAACACCGCTTTGGTGTTAGGCAAAAAGAGCGCTTAAAGGCCCTTCGTGCTGAAGTGGATATTTTGACGCTAACTGCCACTCCTATTCCACGCACGCTTGCGATGAGTCTTGAGGGAATTCGTGATTATTCTGTGATTACGACAGCCCCCGAAAAACGCCTTTCAATTAAGACCTTTGTACGGCAAGAAAGTAACGACCTTATTCGTCAAGCAATTTTGCGTGAATTAAAACGCGGCGGTCAGGTCTATTTCCTCCATAACGATGTGGATACAATTCAGGCGCGATTAGAGCGCCTTAAGGCACTTGTCCCAGAGGCGCGCTTTGGACTTGCGCACGGGCAGATGCCAGAGCGCGAGCTTGAAGCGGCGATGCACGACTTTTACCAGCAACGAACAAACGTCCTACTTTGCTCAACGATTATTGAAAACGGTATCGACATTGCCAATGCCAACACCATCATCATGCATCGAGCAGATCGCTTAGGATTGGCGCAGTTACATCAATTAAGAGGACGCGTCGGACGTTCGCACCATCAGGCCTATGCCTATCTACTGATTCCTTCGCAAGACGCTCTCACAGGGAGTGCCAAAAAGCGCCTAGAAGCAATCGAGCGACTCGAAGACTTAGGCAGTGGCTTTAACCTAGCGATGTATGACTTAGAAATCCGAGGAGCAGGAGAAATTCTCGGCGAAGAGCAAAGTGGAGAAATCTCAAAAGTCGGTTTCGAGCTTTATACCGAAATGCTCAAAGATGCCGTCGATGCACTCAAAGAAGGAAAAACGCCCTCTCTTGAGCATCCCTTCGGCGCTTTAACAGAAATTAATCTACACATGAGCGCTCTCTTACCTGAGGATTACGTGCCTGATGTTGGAAATCGCTTAATGTTTTACAAAAAGCTTGCCTTAGCCAAGGATCCAACGGAAATTGAAGCCATTGTTGATAGTCTTGCTGACCGCTACGGGAAGATGCCCGAGGCGACACAAGCACTCATTGCCGTACACCGTTTGCGACTTCGCTCGCGCAAGTTAGGCATTCGAAAAATTGATGCCTCAGAAAAAGCCGTCCTCTTTACCTTTGAAGAACGACCCAAGTTTTCAGCAATCGCTCTCGTAAAACTGATGCAATCTCGCCGAGATATGCGACTTATAGGGCCAGACAAATTGCGCCTAACGGCACAAAGCCACAACCTCGTTGAAAGGCTTCGCGTCATTGCTTTACTAGTCGACCCACTATTGGCTGATGCCGAATCAAAAAGTGACGTTGCATCAAGAGAAATCGCGCACAGTTAGGCACGATACAATTACGCGCTATGGCAGAACTTTCCACACCGACTTTACGCATTAACGAACTTGTCATTGACCTCACAGGCAAAGGCGTCATTAATGCTCGCATTCTCTTTTACAAAATCCCCCGATATGCGATGGATCAGGTCGGAAAAATCACCATCGATTGGGGCGACGGAGTAACTGAAGAGGTTGACTGCACAATCACCGAGGCCGAACTGCAGCAAATGGCATCAGACGCCTCTTTCACTGCCACTCTTGAAAAAAAGCATCCTCTACAGATGCGTCGTGCGACACGGATTCGCATCCACACGTCTTCAGGCTGGCTACCGTTAAAAGAGCTCCCACAAGAAACAGAGATTATTGCCACTGCGCTTCCGACACTAACGCTTGGAGAAACGTCTCGCACGGGGGAGCTCCTCGCTACGAAAGTGCTTCCAGAGCTCGTTTCCGCTCGAAACGAAGAAAGAACGGCACTTAAGATAATTGCCCCCAATCTTTTTGTCGCCAATCCTGATTTGGAATATTTTGACCGTGCGTTTTACTTAAGTTCGATTGAAACAATTGACGCTAGTCTTTTTGCACCGATTCACAAAATCACTTCGATTCGAGAGCTTTTTGCTAAAAGCGCAATTAGAGCGATTCCGTTTGGTCTCCTGAGGGCAGTCACAAAAGAAACGCTTTGCTCGAGAGCTTTTGCCGATTGCCCCAATTTAGAGACGCTCGAAAATCCCTTTGGCGACTCGCCAATCCCGTATGTCATTGACAACTTTTTGCGAGGCGCACATCACGCTCTTTTCTCTTGGACCGACGTAACACGCCGCAAAATCATGGGTTGGGTTCGCCCACAGGCAACAAAAGAAGACCCTCCGTTTCGTTTTCTGTGGAAGGCAACGGCTAAGCCACAAAACGTCCTTTCCTTTTATCCCATTGATCTTGAACTCGATGGTGATTTCTTGGTCGATTGGGGCGATGGAACCACAGAGCGCTTCGAATTTGAAACAACCGACGCGATTTCACACACGTGGAAAAAAGCTGGCTTATACACTGTCACACTGTATAGTCCAAAAGACTACGCTGTAAGAGCCTTTCGGTTCTCTCGAGGAGTGATCAAAATTCTCGATCCACTGCCCCATTTTCACCCACGTACCTTGCGCGAAAAAGGTGACTTTGTCGGGTGGGCGGCCAATCTGCGCGAACTTGAATCGATTGCTCCTCACTTTTTTGATAAGAATCCGAGTATCACGAATCTTGAACAGTGCTTTGCTGGATGCGTCAGTCTCAGGGGAATCGATGACGACATTATTCTTGCGCTAAAAGAGCTTGTGTGTGTCGATTCGATGTTTGCCTTTTGCTACGAGCTCGGGCATCTTCCAAAGAGTTTTGCAAGCTTTAAGCGCAATACAGAGCTTGATTGTTATGCCGAAAGCGCCATTGAGGCTAACGAGGGGAGCGCGAAATGACTTCGACACTCAAGCTTGAATTACTGATTAAGAGCAGAAAAGAAACCGTTGAGTTTGAGTTTCTCACCAATCCTTCTGGTCGAGAAAGAGTCATTCACTTTACAGTAGGAGATACAAACGAAAGCCTACTGTGGAAAGAAGACGATATAACCAAAGTGAGTTTTCCCCTTAAAAAGGGCAACCATATCCTGACCATCGAAGTCGATGGAGTGCTTCCCGTTGGAGTGCTTACGCTTCCCAAGCAAACTGTTGCGCTTTGCGATGAATTGCCACCTCTAGTTATTCCTGCGACGTGGAAACCCGCACGCTGCGCTCAAATCTGGAATCCCGAGACGGCTCCCGCTAATCTTGAACGCGTCAGTGAGGCGCTTTTTATGCGCAATCCACAGATTGCGGACCTAACAGAAACCTTTGCTCGGCTACCGAAACTTAAAAGCGTTCCAAAGCTGATTTTCTTACCGCTTACGAAAGCGCGTTCCTTTAAAGGTCTTTTTAAAGAAAGCGGTATTGAGTCGCTTGACGCTACGCTTTTTTCAGCAGCGGTGAACGCGACCGATTTCCGAGAAGTTTTTGCCTCCTGCAAAGCTCTTAAAGCGGTTCCGAAGGACATTTTTAGAGGAAACCTTAAGGCTTGGAGATTTGATTCTGCTTTTGAAGCGAGCGGCCTATCCGTTATCGACCCCGAACTCTTTTCAAGCAACCAGCAGGGATCAAGCTTCACACGCACCTTCGCGCGCTGCCCCATTACGACGATTCCCGAGGGGTTTCTCAATGGCGTTAATCCGAGCGATGTGGATGGAATCTTTGAGATGGATAGTGTACTCGATCACGACCCCCTCAAAATCAAAGCCGCTCCTCGTTTTCCAGCATCATTTATTTTAGCCATCCGTAGTGCCCGAGGCGTTCCGAGCTACTCCGACACATAGGTTCTTCCCTTAAAAAACAAAACTTTCTAGGTCTTTTGTCGAAGGCGGATAAAAACTTTGCGGCGTAAAATCCGAGGGCTTCTAAGACTGAGTATTTCTGCCAACAAAAGACAAGGGCTTGCGCTATGTCCATTTATCTTATCTTACTTGCCGCTATTGCCTTGATGGTTGTTCTGATTCGCAAGCACATTCCGATTGGGCCTGCGATTTTGGCGGGGGGCCTTTTCGTTTGGGCCATTCTCGACACAAATCCCGCGTCTCTAGTGAAAGCGTTGAAATCAACGCTGACGATGTCGCGAAGCTACGACCTAATTTTTGCCTTGTACTTTGTCGTTTGCTTAGAAATCGAAATGCGTAAAAGCGGCATCTTAAATGGCTTAGTCGAATATCTGCACCACATCATCCCTTCAAAAAAAGTCACGCTTGCTGCAATGCCTGCTTTTCTGGGGATGCTCCCTTCAATTGGTGGAGCGCGGTTTTCGGCTCCGATTGTCGAAGCTCTTGTCCAAGGGCAAGACGTATCTGCCGAGAAGAAAGCCCTTATCAATTACTGGTTTCGGCACATCATGGAGTTCTCGAACCCGATTGTTCCTGGCATTCTTTTAACCTGCGCCATTGTCAATGTTCCCATTAGCGATGTGATTTTGCATTTACTCTGGGTCAGTGCCCTAATGGCACTTGTGGGATGGTTCTTTTTTGTTTCCCCTTTAAAAATCGTCGAGCCCAACGTTGAACCGAGTAAGAAAGAACTCGCGCACTATCGCGTTGACTTTATCCTGGCTCTTCTTCCCATCTTTGGCGTCTTTGGAATTTCCCTTATTGCAGGGCTTCCCGCCTCAATTTCAATTTTCATTATTGTGGCCGCCCTTTACCCAATTCTCTTACTACTCAATCGCAGGGTAAGTCTCAAGGAGATTTTCGTCGACGCAATCGAATTTAAGCTCTTACGTGACGTGGGTTTGATTCTTTACTTTATTCAGCTTTTAGAGGCAAGTGGCGTCTTAGCGCAGATTGTCACAAGCTTTGAAGCCTCAACGTTGCCACTACCTTTAATCCTTGGCTTTATTAGCTTTGTCATCGGCATGTTAACTGGCATGTCCCAAGGACACGTCGCGATGATGATGCCAATTGTCGCCGCTGTCGCTCAAGGCTCTTTGGATTTGATTGGCTTGGTGCTTGTTTGTGGCGTTTGCGGTCAGATGGTGACGCCAACGCACGTGTGCCTGATGGTTTCGTTGGATTACTTTAAAGCCGACTTCTTTAAAACGCTAAAGCCCTGCATTGCAGCGACGGCTTTGATGCTCACAATCTTTTCTGTTGTAAGCTATTTCACATGGGGCTAAAAAGGCCTGATAGCAAAACGCTAGCAGGCCCACGAAAAGAAGATAAAGAGGCGCTTAGAGCTCTTTCATGTCAATGAAATCGAACTCGGCGTCATTAACAGCCTTTTTAACGGCTTCGCAATTAAGAGCTTCTGTACTCTTAACTGTTGCGCCTTTTTTCGCCAAATCCACACACACATCTGTTACGCCAGAAAGTGCAGAAATTGCTTTCGTGACGGCCTTTGCGCAATGCTCGCAAGCCATCCCTTCAATACGAACCCAATAGGTTGTCATTGATTGCTCCTTTACTTGAGTAGTTAAATTGGTTTCTTCGCTATCGTCTTGCCCATAAAGAGGCTCAGGGCGCCAAGCAAAAAGTCGTAAGGCGTTCGATACCACACAGATTGAACTTAAGCTCATGGCAGCGGCGGCAAACATAGGACTTAATTGCCAGCCTGTCATCGGGTAAAGAAATCCCGCCGCAAGCGGAATCCCGAGTAAGTTATAAAAGAACGCCCAAAATAAATTCTGGTGAATGTTACGCATCAAAGCGTGTGAAAGCTCCATGCACGCGGCAATATCAGCCATGCGGTTATTGACAAGAACGACATCAGCCGAATCGACAGCCACATCGGTTCCTGCTCCCACTGCCATACCAACATCGGCTTCAACCAAAGAAGGCGCATCATTAATGCCGTCGCCAACAAAGAGAACGTGGTGTCCTTCACGCTTTAAGCGAGAAATCAGTTTTTGCTTATCTTCTGGCGTCATTGCCCCATAAGATTTCGCTAGATTAAGGCGCTTTTTTAGATACTGTAAGACAGGGCGCGCATCGCCACTTGCAGCCATCACGGTGATTTTCTTATCTTCAAGTGCTGCAATCAAAGCCTCGACGCCATCGCGCAAACGATCGGCGAGGTCGATTGCAGCAACAAGTTCACCATCGATTGTTAAAAATAAACGCGTGGAACCCGCAACAATTTTCGGTTGCATCGCTAGCGGAGAGCTCGCAACAACCTCCGTAATCCCTAAAGCAATCGAGTTACCAATTTCAATGTGTTTACCTAAAACAGTGCCTGCTACTGCGCCAACCCGTGCCTCGAAGTTTTGTGTCTCGACGGGACTTATGCCCTTCTTTTTTACATAGCGACAAATTGCCTTAGCGAGCGGGTGCATTGAAAGCCGTTCGATACTTAAAGCAGCAAGCATCGCTTGCTCTTTTCTTTCGTCGCTCGCTTTGAACTCGACAACCTCAAATTCACCTTCTGTGAGTGTTCCTGTCTTATCAAAAACAACTGTATCGATGCGACTTAACTCTTCGATGGCTTGTGCATTTTTAAAGAAGACGCCGTGCCGCGCAGCAAGCGTACTTCCAATTGTCACAGCAACAGGCGTTGCCAAACCAAGTGCGCACGGACAAGAAATCACCAAAACGCAAACAGCGCTGACGAGAGCGAATTCAACGGAGCGCCCCAATGAAATCCAAACGCCAAACGTAACGAGCGCCACAAAAATAACAAAGGGAACAAAAACGGAGCTGACACGATCGGCAACGCGCTCAATCGGAGCCTTTGTCTCAGAAACAGCATCAACAAGCGAAAGGATCTTCGAAAACTTCGTTTGACCTCCAGCGCGCACCACACGCATCTGTAGCCAACCAGAAGTCACCATCGTCGCGCAGGAAACATCGCTACCCACACCCATCATGCGAGGTAGGCTCTCTCCTGTGAGCACGGATTCATCGACTTCGGCTTCGCCTTCAAGGATCTTTCCATCAGCAGGAATCGCCTCGCCTGCTCGCACCAAAAGAATGTCTCCCTTAAGAAGCGTTGCTGTAGGAACGCGTTCTTCTTTTCCATTCACAAGGCGGGTTGCCTCATCAGGGATGCAGCGAGCCAAACCTTCGAGAGCTGCAACGGATTTATCCTTGGCGCGCCCTTCAAGCCATTTACCGACGCCCACAAAGGCATAGATCATCGCTGAGGAGTCAAAGTAAAGACCCATTAGGGTCTCACTTGTCACACCAGTCTCTGTGATTAACGCAAGAAGGAACGCAACTAAGCTATAAAGGTAGGAAGCGCTCGAACCGATAGCAACCAAAGAATCCATCGTCGGAGAAAGCGATAAAAGCGCTTTCATGCCTGAGGCCCAATGCTGACGATTAACCCAAAAAACTGTCAACGAAAGGAGGGCTTCGCAGATAGCCACTGTCACTGGCTGAAGTGACCACTTCAAGCCAAAGAACGCAAAAATCATCAGTGTGAGAGCCAAAACAACTGTTGCACACATCTGTGTGCTCAAGGTGCGCGGCTTTAATAATTTGCGCTTATTGCTATTGGCGTTATGCAGGCCGTAGCCTGCTTTTTGCACGGCCTTAAATAAAAGAATCTCATTGAAGTTTTCATCTTCAACTTCAACGAGGGCTGTCTTACGCAAAAGATTCACTGTCGCTTTGTGTACGCCTTTTACACTTTCGAGCGCACGTGTGACACGGGCACTGCAAGACGCGCACGTCATCCCATCGACCAAATAATGATGTTTGACCATAGCAAGAGTTTTTGAGAACAATTCTTATTTAGCTTGATTCTACAACCCTAGACCAACTTCAGCGTTAGACTTCGCAAGAATAAAAAAGTAGCACATCTAACAAAATGGGGGAAGCGATGACAAAACACCGCATCACAGTTAAGCTAAGCGACTCAGACGCTCAGAGGCTTAATGAAGTTTCACGCCGCCTTGGAAAGACTCAAGAAGACGTTATCCTTGACGCGATTAGGCTTGCTTTTGCCAAACGACTAAATAGCAACGGCATTTTCCTTTCAGAAAAAGAATTTAATGGATTTTTAGATCTCATCTCACAGCCCGAGACAGACAAATCC
>CAVAQL010000034.1:0-2562 GCA_963590825.1 Bacteroides caccae
CTGTGAGGCAATTGACGCAGTTCTTCAAAAGGGACGCGTCGGTGAGGTCTATAACGTCGGCGGCCATAACGAGATGCGTAACATCGATATCGTGAAGCTTATCTGTAAAGAATTAGGCCGCCCCGAATCTTTGATTGTTCATGTTCGTGACCGCAAAGGTCACGATAGACGCTACGCCATTGACCCGACAAAAATTCACAATGAATTAGGATGGCTACCCAAGACTCGCTTTGCCGATGGCATCACAAAGACAATCGCGTGGTACTTGGCGAATCGCTCTTGGTGGGAAACGATTGTCTCAGGCGAATATCAAAACTATTACGCGAAAATGTACGGAAATCGTTAGATAGGTTTGAGGGTTTTAGGGAGCAAGGAGTTGTTATGCGAGTTTTCGTCACAGGCGTTAATGGTCAACTCGGGCACGATGTCGTCAATCGCTTAGAGGCCACTGGGCACGAAGCGATTGCTTCAGACCTTAAACCATGTTATTCGGGATTGGATGACGGCAGTTTTGCCACGAAAGCCTCTTACGTGCAACTTGATATCACGAAGGCCGAAGATGTATGCGCTGCGCTAGAAAAGATTCGCCCCGATGCAATTGTGCATTGTGCGGCTTGGACGGCTGTGGATGCAGCAGAAGAAAAAGAAAACTATGACGCTGTTTATGCTGTGAATGTTTTAGGCACAAAAAACATCGCATTTGCTGCCAAGAAAGTCGGCGCCAAAATGGTCTATATCAGCACGGACTATGTCTTTAACGGACAAGGGATTGATCCTTGGGATGAAGAGCGTTCGACGCCTTCTCCCCTTAATGTTTACGGGGCGACAAAATTTGAAGCCGAAGAAGCACTCCAAAAGATTTTGACGAAATTTTTCATTGTTCGGACGGCCTGGGTTTTTGGACTAAACGGGAAAAACTTCGTGCGGACAATGATTCAGCTTGCTAAGACCCATAAAGAGCTTCGCATTATTGACGATCAAATCGGGACACCGACCTACACTTTTGATTTGGCTCGCTTGCTTGTCGATATGATTGAAACTGAGAAGTACGGGATTTATCACGCAACAAATGAAGGCGGCTTTATCAGTTGGGCACAGTTCGCTAAAGAGATTTTTCGCCAAGATGGAGACAATGTGGAGGTTCGGGCTGTTTCGACATCTGAGTACGGGCTTTCCAAAGCAAAAAGGCCATTTAACAGTCGGCTTTCGAAAGAGAAGTTAAGAAGAAATGGTTTCGCACCTTTGCCTAATTGGAAAGATGCCTTAAGCCGTTATATTCAAGAGGCAAAGAGGTATCGGGCGTTTGGGTTAAACCAACACTGATCTTCGTGCGTAATAACTAACCTGATTTTTCCTGTGACATTTGCGCTGGATTGTGCAACAATCGTCGAGCACGAGGAAAGAACGCCGCTCATAACGTCACCTCGTGTAATCAATGACTCAGCTCTGTTCTAGCAGGGTTTTGTCGTTTCTATACCTCTTGCGAGGACCCTGATGGCTTTCGCCGCAATCCTTTTCTGAGCGCTCATATCGAAAGATTGGGCGAAAAGTCTTCGGGGCTGAGATAACACGAATCAGCGTCTTGTCTTCGGCTCGATACTCATCCTGACAGTCAGCTCTCTGTGCACGAGGAGCTTTTATGCCGCTTTTATGACGGTGGAGGGTCTTGCTTCACTCTTTTTTGAATTTCTTCGCGAGTATTTGAAAGAGGAGTTTGTCTCCAAACTAGGAGAACAGAAAATAAGAAAGAGGCGCTAGCGCCAGTAGCAGAAACAAAGACCCAACTGTAGCAAGGTAGTTCTATCGAAGTGCTGTATAGTTGCACAAGGAGAAAGAGGTATGCTAGACAATCAATGCAGATTACTGTTGAAATACGAAGGCGAAGCACTGTCGAATCACTCGATGGATGTTGCGCAACTAGCCCCTTCTTTGCTTGCTCTGAATGATGCAATCCAAGAGCTCAATAGACAAATCAACGGAGACCAAGCAAAAGTCACGTTGAAAATTGACGCACCTGCTAAGGCAGGAAGTATTGGCATCGATTTGTCACTTGCTCAAGATTTTCTCTCCCAAGTTACAGGATTTCTTACTTCTGGTGAAATATCTGCTGTTTGCAATGCTCACACTCTCGTCACTTGCTTTTTACAAATCATAATGCTCAAAAAATATTTGAAAGGACGAGATCCAACTCTTTTCATTGAGTCAAAAGATGAGACAAAAACGGTGTTGGTTATTGACCAAAGAAGAATTGTGGTTAATAACTTTGCTATTGCTGGGCTGGCCAATCAAGTCTGCACGAATGCAAGTTCTCGTCTGGCTGACCCGCTCCGAAATGAAGGCATTAGTGAGTTTTCTTTATCGACAGAGCATGAAATTGAGTCAGTAAAAAAAGAAGAATTAGAGGGTTTCCAAGCCATCCAAGAAGAGCGTGAATTAACACGATTCACGCGGAAGGTTGCTGCGATTGTAGAGTCTGTTGCTTTTAAAGACGAGGCTAAATGGAAACTCAATCTCGGAGATAAAAATTCTATTTTTGCTTCAATTAAAGACGAACAATTTCTG
>CAVAQL010000034.1:2572-11667 GCA_963590825.1 Bacteroides caccae
AGATTCAGGAGCTGAACTTTTTGGCAAGGGCGACTGTCTGCTTGCCGAGATTGAGAGCGTTCAAACAGCAACATCAGAGGGAAGAATCAAAATGTCTCACTCAGTGACGAAGGTGTATGAGCATAAACATGCTATGGAACAAATATCTCTTTTTGAAACGTTGTGAAATAAAAAAGCCCGCACGTCTGCGAGCAACTCGATTTGAATCTTTGATAAAAATTTTGTCAGGCTAATCGTCTTAGTGGTTTAAAACTGTTAAATCACTAAAAACAAAGGAAATCTTGGTGCCCAAGACTGGACTCGAACCAGCATACCTTGCGGTGCTGCGACCTGAACACAGTGCGTCTACCAATTTCGCCACTTGGGCATAAAGCGAAGGCGCAGTATAACACGATAGTTTTTAATGGAAGCAAAGTCGATTGAACAAAACAACGAAGAAAGGTAAAGTGCCTCTCGAGCAGTTTCCAGAGCCAGAAATCCCTGTTAAGGGGGCGCGGCTAATCAAGGCGCGTAAGCTCATTAAGGAGCTTCTAGTCGACAAAAACGAAGAGCGCACCGCTAGAGAGCTTTTTGACTTTATTCAAAGCGCAACGTGCCTTACGCAGGCAGAAATTGCCGCAGGTCTTAGAGCGCTTGCGCAAGAAGGCTCGATACAGTTTTGCCCACAAGCTAGGTCTCAAAAAGGGTGCTGGCGCCTACATTCACGATTGGAGGGATTTGAGGCGATTGTTTCGGGAAAGCGCTCAGGCCAATACACCGCAACGGATGTGAGCGGCGAAAATTCCTACGAACTCATTGGAACGGAATCTGTACCCGTCCTTCCAGGAGATCGCATTGAAGTTGTTCTTTGTAAGAAGAACTACTCGAGCAGTGCTGAGCAGGTCGAAATTAGAAAACTTCTTAAGCGCACAAAGCGAGATTGGGTTTGTTATCTCGTTCAGAGAGTGCCGTATACCTACAAAGACGAGACGTTTTTTTGGGCTCGTCCTGTAGATCCGTTTTCTCCTACGGATTTTCTTGTTCGTGGCGATGTCAATTCTTGCCGGAATAAAGCGTTTGTTGTTGAGCTTGAAGATGAGTTGGTGCACGTTTGGACAGGCTGTAATGTGATAGTTGGAAAACTCGGGGAAGTTTTAGGCGAAGCCGATGACCCTGCTGTCGAGCGTGAGGTTGCAATTCGCCGATTTGACCTCCCGCATGTTTTTAGCGATGGGGCCCTTAGTGAGGCAGATAGCTTTGCAAAGAAGGTTCTTGCCAAAGATCGCAAGGGGCGCATCGATTTGCGCGACATTGGTTTTGTCACAATCGATGGGGAAGACGCCCGAGATTTTGACGATGCCGTGTGGGCTCAAAATTATGAAGATGGATGGCGACTTCTCGTTGCCATTGCCGACGTAAGTTTCTACGTTAAGCCAGAAAGTGCTTTGGACCGTGAGGCCCAGACTCGGGCAACAAGCGTGTATTTTCCGCGCTGCGTGATTCCGATGCTTCCTGAAGTGCTTTCTAATGGCCTTTGCTCTTTAAATCCCAATGTCGATCGGCTAACTGTTGTGTGTGATATGGTCATAAACGGCAAGGGCGAGGTGACTGCCTACCAGTTTTATCGAGCCGTGATTTGCTCGAAAGCGCGCCTGACGTACACGGCAGTTTTTTCTGCGTTAAATGGCGACACCACTGATATTGCAAATCGCGGGGGTAATCCCAAAGACATTGAGACGTTGAATTCGCTTTTTAAAGCATTGCGCCTTGCGCGCGAAAGACGTGGCGCCATTGATTTTGAAACGGCTGAAGCGCAAATTCTTTGCGATGAAAACGGGAAGATCGAATCAATTCAGAAAAGAGAGCACAACGATGCACATCGCATCATTGAAGAATGTATGCTTGCCGCCAACACGTGCGCAGCGCATCTGATTTCTCACCGTTCACTCACAAGCCTATTTAGAGTTCATGATGCGCCATCGACAGATCGCTTGGATAACTTACGCGCTGAACTCGCGGGTTTTGGACTGAGCCTAGAAGGTGGGAACAAGCCTACGGCCAAAGATTTTGAAGAGGTTCTTCGAAAAGTTGCCCCAGGGGCTCGACGCGATGCGATTGTTATGGCGATGCTTCGAACGATGCAACAGGCGCTTTATAGCCCGATAAACGTTGGCCACTATGGCTTAAATTATGAAGCGTACACGCACTTTACCTCGCCGATTCGTCGCTATCCGGATTTGCTTGTTCATCGCACGATTTGCGCCGCGTTAGAAAATAAGGCATACACACCCAAAGTATTAGTCGATACCGAGTGGTTTGATTCGTCTCATGGGGCAAGCAACGCGAAAAAGGGCCTTGAAGCGATTAGGCTTCATGCGCAAATACCAGAAACGCCCGCACGTCTTCTTTGGGAAAGGTTGGGACTTATTTGCTCGGCCGCTGAAAGACGAGCTGATGAAGCAAGTCGTGATGTTGTCGCGTGGCTTAAATGCCTATATGCGAAGACGCTTCCTTATAAGCCCTACCGAGGGGTGGTCACTGGAGTCAATAGCGCAGGGCTTTACGTCACACTCTCGGATGTGTTTATCGAAGGCTTTGTTCACGTCTCGAAAATTGGCTACGACTATTATGTTTTCGATGTGGGAACTCGCCGCTTTGAAGGGTCATTTGGCACAGAGTGCTTTGGCATCGGAGATAGCGTTTATGTGGAATTTGATTCGATTGATATGACAACACGCAGTATCGATTTCAGAATCGTTCCAGAAATCGCACTAAAACGCAAAAATTCAAAAAAAACGAAAACAGCAAAACGAAAAAGGAATTAGAAAAACATGGCTCAAGAAGTAGTACTAGCGGGATTTCATGCTGTGAATGCACGGGCAAAGCTTGCCCCAGAAACCATTCGCATTGTCTATGTCGATGAAAATCGTCACGACAAGCGAATGACAGAGTGCAAGTCGCGTCTTGCGGAAAAAGGTATCCGAGTCGCCTCCGTTTTCCCTGAAAGGCTTGATGCGATGGCTCGAGCCGTTCCTCATCAGGGAATTGTTGCCTTAGCCGAGCCTCGGAAAACGGCTCTTACATTCGACGAACTTCTTGATGCGATTACGCCCCAAACCTTACTTCTTCTTTTAGATGGCGTGACAGATCCAAGAAACTTTGGTGCTTGCCTACGTGTGGCAGATGCCGCAGGCGTTCAAGCCGTTATCGTTCCCAAGGACCGCTCGGCAACATATAGCCCTGTGGCGGCAAAAGCAGCCGCAGGCGCCTGGGAATCGGTTCCTGTTGTCACAGTGACAAATCTTGCTGGGACCATTAGTGACTTACGCGATGCGGGAGTTTACGTAGTGGGAGCCGCAGGAGAGAGCGAAAAAACAATCGATGAAATCGATCAAAAAAGAGCGTTTGCTTGGGTCTTGGGAGCCGAAGGCGAAGGATTGCGGCAATTGACCCGTCGCCGTTGTGATTGCTTAGCGAAGATTCCGATGGCTGGCACCGTTGATAGCTTAAATGTGTCTGTTGCGACAGGAATCTGCCTTTTTGAAACGGTGCGACAACGCAAAGTGGCATAAGGTAAAGAAATTGTGCTAAAAATCAAGGACGGCCTCAAAGCGTGGGCCGTTCTTCTTTTTTGAAAGTACTCTCTCATGGAAAATAGAATCAGTTGGAAAAGTCGTATTGGGTTTATTTTGGCTGGCGCAGGTGCTGCCATTGGACTCGGTGCGATTTGGAAATTCCCGTTTATGGCTGGCAGTAACGGAGGAGCCGTTTTTCTCTTTCCGTATGTGCTTATGAGCCTCACATTCGGTTTTGCACTGATGCTTGCCGAAGTGACATTAGGTCGTATGGGTCGAGGCTCAATCGTGACGACCTTTCGTCGTATCGCTGGAAAAGGCTGGGTCTTTTGGGGATATCTTGGCGTCTTAACGGGTTTTTGCGTTTTGTCGTTTTATTCGGCTATCGGCGGTTGGACGATGGCTTATCTATGGGATGCAATTTTTTCGCCGAGTTTCTTATCGGATAAGAAGGAACTTGCTGAGCACTTTGGCGCTTTCGTGTCCTCTCCTGTCGCTTGCATTGGCGCACAGGTCGCTTTCATTGTCTTCACTGCCGTTGCTGTCGGAAGCGGTATTAATGAAGGTATCGAGCGCTTAAGTAAGGTCTTAATGCCACTCTTGCTTGTGATGGTTCTTGCCATCATCGTGTGGTCGTTGACACTGCCGAATTCAGAAAATGGATTGAAGTATTTATTTAGCTGGAACCCAGAAGCCTTTAATTTCCAAAGTCTTTTGATGGCCATGGGCTTTACGTTTTTTAGCCTATGTGTCGGATGCGGCTGCATGATGACCTACGGGAGTTATTTACAAAAGACAGAGGACTTACCGTTTTCTTGCGCAAGTATTGTCTTTTTAACAACGCTTAGTTCGATTCTCGGTGGTCTTTTGGTGCTTCCTTCGGTCTTTGCTTTCGGGTTGGACCCTGCTAGCGGACCGAGTTTGACATTCATCACGATGCCTTACGTTTTCGCGCAGTTCTCGTTCGGGCAGATTTTGGCTGTGGCCTTCTATCTTTGCCTATTGTGCGCGGCAATCACGAGCTCGGTTTCGATGCTTGAGTTAATCGTTGCCTTCTTGGTCGATGAATTAAAGCTTGCGCGCCGCACGGCCTGTGTTGTGAGTTCTGTGGCTCTTATCTTAGTGGGTTCTCTTTGCGGTCTTTCTTTTGGGCCGTTACAGAACTTCAAGATTTTCGGTCGCACGGTTTTCGATAACTTCGATTACTTCACAAGTAATTTAAGTTTGCCAACAGGGGGTCTTGTTGTTTGCTTACTCGCAGGCTACTTCTTGTGGCCAAAATTTAAAGAAGAACTTCAGTGTGGCGCCACGTTAAGTGAGACGACGCTTAAAGTTCTTCGCTTTCTTATTTTGATTGTTTCGCCTGTGCTAATTCTTACGGTTCTGATTTCAGGACTCTAAGTTGCTTGGGCTTAAGTGGTCGGCTTCGTACTCGTCTTTCGCAAAGATGTCACGAAGCCGATTTTTTAATCCTGTTTTTCGCACACTAAAGCTTTCGAGGGCTTTTTCTAAACTATCGATACTTGTAAAGATGGAGAGCTTTCCGTATTGCACGATTCGATTTTCAAAGTCTTTCTTATCTTTGACGCGCGTAATGGCTGTGTAAAGAAGTTCATTTGATAGCAGTGTTTCCGCACCAAATCGCGAAAGTAAAAGGGCCACATCCTCGTATTCCGAACCTTGGGACTTATGGATTGTGATGGCAAAGGCGCTTTCGTATTCGGGGAGCAAACTAAGCGAAATATGCCGCATTGCACCAGAGGCACCACTAAAGAGCACAGGTGTTACGCCATCTTCGGTTGTGGGAAGAATAATTCCCATATCGCCGTTATAAAGCTCAGTGGCATCATCGTTTTTCGTGATCATAATCATTTCGCCTGTGCGCATGGGGTTTTCAAAGCCGCGCTCAGTAAGGGCGCGCTTCAGAGAATGGCTTGCGTAGGCATTGACAGAAGCAACGCTTAAATTGCCAGAACGCGTTGCGCAAAGCACACGAAAGCGTTGAGCCTCGGAGAAAAGAGAAGTTTCCAGAGAAAAGCGAAGTTTCCTCTCCTTTTTTTATCGCATCGGCATAGCAATCCAGGTGTTTGTCAATCCAGCGACACACTTCAGTAGGAAGCTCGATGTTATTGCTGCTATTGGTGTTTATGAAATGAAGCTCAACGTCGTTTGGATTCGTTAATCCAAGCCGATTTAGTAGCGTAATGGGCACTTCTTCGCTCTCTGAGTCTCGGTATAGATTTAGCCTTACGGGGTAGGGCTTAGCTTCAGGAGCGCAAATGGCGGGTTCGCTTTCTGTTGCAGGGCTATCAGAGCAATTTTCCCGTGCTCTCTTGTTGATGGCGTAAGCCATCTTTCCCACGGCGCTCTGTGGATCGAAGCGAAAACTCTTTTTTAATTCGATAGCAAAGCCGCGTTCTCGACCGAGCGCACAAAGGTCGGCAAAAAGGGAACCTGGCCCCACAGAACGCAATTGGTAGGCATCCCCCAAAAAGAGAAGTTTTGTGCGCCGAGAATCTAAGACGCGTAAAAGTTGTGCAGCAAGTCTTGCATCAAGCATCGAGGCTTCGTCTAAAACAAAAACGTCACAATCCAGCGGATTTTCTGCGCTCGGTCTTTCGCCAGAATCCTGGGGGCTATAGAGCCACTTATGAATGGTTCGTGAGGAAAGATTTGTGGAGTTGCTTTTCTTAAGTCGCTCTCGTAAATGGGGATGATTTTTTGAAGCAGCATCGAGCGCCTCGTGCATGCGAGCGGAGGCTTTCCCTGTAGGAGCTCCTAGATAGATTTTTAAGCGAGGATTCTTTTTGAGTAAATCATCGAGAATGCGCGCAAGAGAGGTGGTTTTCCCAGTTCCTGGTCCGCCATAGATAACAGCGAAGTTTTTGTCTTTAATGAGGTTAAGAAGCAGATCGGGATTGGACGCTGCGAGGCTCTCATCTTTCGCGCGATGAGAAACAAAATCGTAAATGCGCTGAGCAAGTTCTCGCTCAACTTCATAATCGCGGTTTAAGTAGATGTTTTCGCCATCAGCAAAAATAAGAGGAGTCGGGATGGCTTCGTTCTCTTTAACCGTGCTTAAGTCTGTTGCAAGATGGCTCTTTAAAAGAAGTTGAGCGAGGTCGCGTGTAATCTGAGCGCAAAGCCCGCCTTGAGATAGGCTTTCCTCAAGCGCGGAGAGAGCAGTGGTAAGCGCCTCATAAAGGGGTCCGTCTTTTGGTAAATCGATGCTTGAGAGAAAGTAATCGCTCAAGGCGCTTACAAAAGCTGTAGGAGTTTTTGTCTCATGAAGTTCCATCGCTTTACTCCTTTGTGCTTTCAAAGAGCGCATCAAGCCGATTAATGGATTCGCTGAGTTCTGAATTCATAGGCATGCGATAGAGCCCCGTTTTCGCATTGGCTTTTGGATCACCTAGGCCACGCAAAAAGACGTAGACCGCCCCTCCCATATGAGAGAAAATGTCTTCATCCGTCTTAAAGCGCGTCTTAAGGTAGCGCTTTAAAGCCACTAAGTAGCAAAGAGCTTGGAGTTTGTAGTTTGCTCCTTGCATGAGAATTTCCATCGCTTCTTGCGTGTAGTTTCCTGCATAGTCGCGTGAATGCATGCCATCAGGGTTTTCAATCTTGTTACTTTTCCAGTCGACAATCCAAAATAGACCTTCGCTATCTTCAAAGACAAGGTCGATTTGCCCCGTTAAGAACCCTTTGAGGCTTTGTTTGAAGTTTTTAAGCGTGGCACCACTAGAGGCGTCATCTCTATTCAGTGTAAATTGGAAAGATTCCAATCCTTGGAATGTTTTTTCGAGCGTCTCAAGCGAAAAGTTTGCATTCGGAATGCTTGCTAGAAAATCGATTTCTGGCGCAATTTTTCCTGAAAGCAATACGTCATGAAGCGTTTCCTTGCCTGTAAGTTTGGTATGCAAAAGTCGCACGAAAAGACGCCTCATCCAAAGGCGGCAATACCCTTCAGCAGAAGTTGCTCCATGGATTTCCACTGCGGGGTCAGGAGTTGTTTCTGGAGAGTCTGGAATCGTTCCCTTGAGGTTGCAATCGAAAAGTTGATTGGCGAGTCTTTCCATCCACTCATCGTTTTTTAGAAGACTTTGAGGAAGCGTCTTGGCTTTTTTGACGGCCAATTCCATTGTCTTATGTAGCAATGTCCCCGCGCTCGTCCCCGCCGGGAAGCTAAGGAATGGAGATGCCCCTAATTGATGCGAAGAAACGAGGGCTTTCGATAGCGTTGTAAAGCTTGACCTAACCCACGAGCGCTCAAGGCGTTGCTCTGCGGCTTGTAAAGTGGGAAGTTCTTTTATTTCATCCAAAGTTTTTGACTTAACGATGGCGAAAGATTCGGCAACCTCGTCTATGCTACGAATCTTTGATTCGAAAACTTCCAATAACTTTTGCATCGCATCGCGACTCTCGTATTTCGAATTAAAGGCGCAAAGATAGGGGTTCTTGTCGTAAGCACTGTATTTCCCTGTTGTTGTGATTCCAAAAGAAAGAGGAAGGATAAGTCGCTCGGAGGCGCGGGTCATTGCCACATAAGCCAATCGCACCGACTCTTCTTTTAGCCGTTGTTTTGTTTGTGGGTGATTCGTTTCGTTACTTGCATTCGGCGTGATAAAGAGTTGTCTATTGCCATTGGCGTCGCTTTCTCGAAACAAATGCTTTTGTGATTTGGCGCCTTCCGTTTTCTGTGAGTAACTTTTCGCCAGATAGACAACGGGATATTCAAGGCCCTTACTCTTATGAATCGTGACGATATTCACGAGAGACGGATCGCTGTCCATACGAAGCTCTTCGTCTTGCGCTTCTGATTGAGAGCCACGAATTTTTCCCGTTAACCAAGCAACAAGTCCTGAAGAGGAAAGATTCTTGAGTTGTGCCGAATCGATGAGTTCAAGAACGTGCTCGTAGTTAATAAGGGCTCTCGTATTTTCTTCTTTAAGAAGTCTCACGTAAGTCCCAAAGCCTTTTTCGGGATTGCTCTCACGCATTAGCCGCATAAAAACGGCGTAGATACCAAGCTTATCGATTTCTTGATTGGCATTGGTTAAGAGCTCTTGAAGTTGTGTTGCCTTGCGTTCATCGGAAAGTTCCTTGAGCGAATACCCGACAAGCGTTGTTGCCGCGGCGCTTTTTAAAGCATCGCGATTTTGGGTTGAAAGGATTGCTTTTAAGGTAAAGAGAATCTCAAGCGCTTCATCGGATTGAAAGATGTTTTCTTTACGCGCTGTGCAGAATCGGATGTTGTGTCGCCTTAATTCTTTGCCAATATCGGAACCGATATCGTTTTGTCGAACGAGAATGGCAAAGTCGCTCGGGCGAATCTTTCTTTCTCGCGCTGTTCCATAATAAACACGAACCTCACCATGACGCCCGAAATAATCTCCATTAAGCAATCGGGCAATGTCGTTAGCAATTGCTTTAGGCTCTAACGCATAGATCGCTCTGTTTTCTCGATTCTTGAGTTCTTCTTTTGTCCCGAGTGCTGTCCAGATTTCAAACGCGGGGATGGGAGTGGGCCCTTTCCCATCC
>CAVAQL010000035.1:0-11639 GCA_963590825.1 Bacteroides caccae
CGTAAAGGTATCGCTTTCCCTTGGTCTGCTTAATACTCGGAGTACCTTCATAAGGAAGTTGCGTCAGTCGTGCCTTGAGTTCTGCCTTCTTAGCAAGCAATGTTTGAACATCCATTTCCATAATGCAACTCGAGTTGGGGAACTTTCATGCAATATTATACAAAAAAGTTCCCCAACCAATTCTGTGGTTCTCGCTTCAAAAATCCAGGAGAAAGGCACATCTTAGGGTTTTAAAAATCCCTTTCTTTCGTGCTTTTTAGAATCTGCCTATTTCTCTATTTTTGCCTCTTTGTAAAGGCTTGAAATTCAAAGAAAACCGCCTAACTCGAAGAGCCAATTTTTCTTTAGGAATCAAGTCATAAATAGTATAATTCGTGTGTTAGAAGAAGATTTCCTTCTTCCTGCCAAAAATATCAAAAAAGGGGGAATTTATGGCAAGAAAACCACCTGTTGCGTGCTACGAAAAGTCTGTACACGTCAATGGCAAGGGCCGCACAATCGAAATTGAAACGCGCATCCCAATGCCAAAAGACGCTTTCGAAGTCGAGATAAAAAAGGAGATTCTCCAACTCAAGAAAAAAGAAGATGAGTTGCTACACGTTGTCTTAAAAAAGGGCAACATCGATGACGAATTTATTCGTTGCGAACGGAGCGAAAACGGCTATCAAATTTTTTGCGCTTGCCACAAAAAGAAGAATGAACTTCACGTCTACCGCTCGTTTGAGGCAGAACCTGAGGCCGTTATCAATCTCTTTTATCAAGTGCTCTGCCAAGGCGTTAACCCATTGACGTATCCGCACTGGGAAGACATCACGGATGGCATCTTCGATGAGAGCACTTTCGAAGAAGTGGAAGATAATGGAAAGGACTGGTATTTGGGAGAAGATGATAAAAAGGCGTTCAAGGTTTTAAGCAAAGAATATCTCAAGACCTTTGGAAAGCCTTTTGAGACGGAGTCTTTTGAGGAAGATGAGTTAGCTGTTTGTAATCTATTTATGGCAAGTTGTCTATTGGAAGGGAAACCTCTCGGGGATCCTGATTGTCCTGTTAAAAAAATCGCCGACTATCGCGACAAAAAATAATTACATCTCGTTTTTAGCGCCTCCCGATTCGGAGGCGTTCTCATGTGAAGAGCCTGACGCTTTTACATAAAATTGTTTTAACGTAAAATCGTTTTAACTTAAAACCGTTTTATGTTAATATGCAAACGCACTAGTTCAGATGAGGCAACTATGCGTTTTTACGGAAGAAAAGAAGAACTTCTTACTCTGCGTTCCTTTTTAGGTACCGTACGCGAAAAGAACACTTCACAGCTTGTTGCTGTTCTCGGAAGGCGTCGCGTCGGAAAAACCGCTCTGATTCTGAAAGCCTTCGAGAAAGAAAAAGCAAGCACGCCTGTCTTTTACTTTTTCGCAGAACACCACGCCAAAGAAGAAGATCTCGTTAGCGCATGGCTCTCTGAAATTTGTCGCGCCTATAAGGTCGAATTCGCTCCAGCGATTAAAACTGTGGCGCAATTGATTGATTTTCTTATGACGCTCTCTCGCGACAAAGAATGCGTTTGTTTAATCGACGAATGCCAGAATCTTGGAGACCCCTCCTCGCCTATTTGGTCGCAACTACAACGCGTTTGGGACCTCAAAAAGAAAAAGTCTCGCCTCTTACTTGTGATGACAGGTTCCGTGATGACGCTCATGGAAAATATCTTCGCCAACTCAAGTGAACCCCTTTACGCAAGAGCCTCTGGGCTTATCCGCGTTAAAGCTTTTTTGCCAAAGATGGTTCGAGAAATTGTTCTTTCTGAAAATCCGAAAGCCACCGCAAGAGACCTTCTTACGATTTATGCAATCACAGGCGGCGTTGCTCAATACATCGAGCTTTTAGCTGAAAGTAATAGCCTAACTGCCAAAGGCGTCTTGGACTACCTTTTCTCGATGCGAGGCGCGTGGCTACGCTTCGAAGGCGAAATTTATCTTTCTAACGAATTTCGCGCCGAAGCTCCAGTTTATATTGAGATTCTCCGAGCGATTGAAAGTGGCGCAACAAAGTGGAATGAAATTACCGACCGCGTTCAAAGTGCAACCCAAATTGCGCCCTACCTAAATCGGCTCGAACGCTTTCGCATCATTGAAAGAATCCAACCAATCTTTGCGGCTCCTAGCCAACGGCGCATCACACGCTACGCCATACGAGATCAGTATTTCCTTTTTTGGTTAACGTTTATCGTACCAGAAAAATTCGCGCGTCTCGCTGAGACAAATAACTGGACAACTCTTAGGCGCTCTGTAGAAAAAGAACTGCCCGAATTCTTAGGTAAAGCTCTCGAGCGTTGGTTTCTTGCCTCCTATCGTGCCAACCCTAATTGGGAAACTGTTGGTCAATGGTGGGATAAAAAGGGACTAAACGAAATTGACTTAGTGGCTCTTAACTCAGAAAAGAAACTGCTCGAAGTCTCTGAAGTGAAACTCAATAGCGAGAAATACCCCCAGGCACTTCTTAAGAAAAAGATAGAGACCTTTCTTGAGCAAAACTCAGGGCTACGCAATTACGCCCTGCGAGTAAAAGGGCTTTCTCTTGAAAATATGTAAAGCGCTCATTTTCTCTTGGCAATCGAAAGCCATGCGACAGCACTAAGAATCATGGCTGCACCGATGCTTTCTGCAAGGCCATAAGTGACACCAAGAATCGCAACCGATAGGAACAGCCCTGAAAGCGGCTCCAAGCAACCCAAGAGACTTGCGACGTTGGCTGTGACATAACGCATGCTGCCAAGAAAGCAGCAGAAGGCAACAACCGTACCGACGACAACAACGTAGAGGTAGCACGTAATCGAAAGCGGCTCCCAAACAACAACTGCACTCCAAGGCGCATAAATTAAGCAGGTCACTGCGCCTGAAATAACGCTACCCCAACCCACCGACTTAAGTACACCGACTTTCGTCACAAGGTGTCTGCAATAAAGCGTTGCGAACACGCCAGAGCCAGCCGATGCAAGCGCCCAAGCTAGTCCCACAAGAGAAAAGTCGAGTGTTTCAAATTCACCTTTTGTGCCAAGAAGCACCACACCAAAAAAACACAAGACAACACTAGCAATCTCACTGACGCTCATCGCATAGTGTTCAAAAACATGCATGTAAAAAAGAATCAACGCAGGGCCCACGGCCACAACAACAGCTGCCGTCCCCGCGTTCGTGTGCTTAATGGCTTCAAAGAAGGTGTACTGCGTTGAAAGGAGCGCAATGCCGTAAATAACGAGATCGTACCAATTGCGCGTCGCTCCTACGTTAAAGATGTTATGCCCGCGCAATAATTCAAAGACGAGAATAATGAGTCCTGCGCCAAAAAGTCTCCCGCAGATTAAATCGACGGGAGCAAAAGAATAGTGCTCAAAAAGGTACTGCGCAGCAACCGCCATCGAGCCCCAAGACACGCCAGCAGTACCTGCTAAAACAATACCAATTGTCGTCTTATTCATACAGCACTTTAAAGAACAAAAAAGAGAAATAACGCGGTGTCGCCTCTAGCCACCAAACCGCCAAAGTGTCTTTCAGACACTCATTAGGGCACTCAAGGAGTGCGCGATTATAGAGATTTTAAGCAAAACCCAAAAAATCAAAGGGATAGGACAAAAGGCAAAATCGCCTTGTTTCCAAAGAACATCTAGCAGGAAAACGCGACAAAGTACAAAGCGGGGGAAAGAAAAGACAAATGGTGGCTAGAGGCGGAATCGAACCGTCGACACGCGGATTTTCAGTCCGCTGCTCTACCAACTGAGCTATCTAGCCACATTTTTGAGAAAGCGAACTATATCGGGGTTTAGCGCTTTTTTCAAATTTGCGAGACCTTCGCAGCTGCGCTAATCCCCTTTGTTCGCTTCCTCTTACGTCTTCACTACTTTATCGTGTAGGTGATATCGGCTGGAAATCCCTTCGCGAGATCTCCTTTTTTCACGCCACGGAATGCGTTCTCAGCATCCGCTCCTGCCTTAATCGCCTTTTCGACGGCAGCTTTCGCTTTTGCAGCACTAACTTTCGTGCAACGCGCTGTATCCACAGTAAAGTGAGCATCCGCTGCAATGGCATTAACGGATGCGCCGCCGTGGAAATTCGCGACATCGGCACAAGGAAGCGCCTTTTCTAAAGCCATAATGGCGCGAGCTCCTGCGTGAACCGCATTGGTATTTCCGTAGGAACCATTCGAGTGCCCGCCAGGACCTGTGATAGCGACTTCGTACACAGCTGCTGAAGCCATGGCACTAGCTAGGCCGAGAGCAAGAGCAAAAATAACTTTTTTCATATGTTCTCTCCTTATTTGTACATGTCTTCAGTTGTACGTGCACCAATCGGGGCCATCAAGGGTTCGATTGTCTTACCGTTAGCGGTGTTGTAGCCAGCGGCCATCAAGCCCATCAAGAGCATACGATAGACGCGTTTACCTTCATCGACGCCATTGCCTGGAATACCCCATTCATACCACGTGTGGCCGCCACCACCACCTGCGTTTGTACCCACGTTGATATTGACTGTTGGAACACCAACAGCCGCGGGAACGTTGTCGTTAAGCGAAACGGCTCGTGTTGCAAGCTCTTTTCTTTCATCGATACCAACGACCTTCGCCGATTGCCAATAAGCCTGCATCACACCATCGTTGTAATCTTTTCTCTGGTGCGCCGGACGGTCTCCAAACCACACAAGCTCCATCTTCACAGCCTTGGGACTATTGGCCTTGAGTTTATATTTGGCATTTTCCTCTTGAGCTGCTTTCTTAAATGTTGGCTCAATCTTGGCACGAATCGCACTGAGTGGTCCCTGTGTCGGGCTTCGCATATCAACCATCAGTGTGCAAGATTGGCTACGTTCGCCAGCTTTTGCTTTTGTGCAATTGCCAACACCGACTGTATAGGTGGTTCTTTCTGCAGACTTATCCAAGTCATAGGGCGTCTTTAAATTCGAAATCATTTCGATAGCTCGACTCATCGCCATTAATGCCGATGGTTGCTTGGCGCCAATCTTCACACCCGCGGATTCTGTGTACTTAATTTCAAAGCGATAAGAACCCAAGTAATTGACAGTGCCTGACTTCGGAGAGGTGCTATCGGCAGCGATATTGGCAACGAAATTGAGTGCATTATTGCCCTTACCCGTATCTTGGTTATAGCCGTAGAGCTGCTTCATGCCGCAGAGGTTTCCCTTGCCTTCTTCGCCAGTTGTGGCACAGACCCACATGTCATAAACGGGTTTGACCTTGTATTTGTGCATCAAGTAGGCAATATGCATCACGGCAGCGGTGTTAATCATCGCATCGTTGTAGCCTGGCACATACATTCTGTAAGCGCCCATCTTTTTGGCTTCTTCGTAATCTTGATAGCGCTTATAAGCCTTCTTGTAATTGGCGTCTTCGATAATCTTGCCATTCTTATCAAAGTTCAGTTCTTCGGCAATTGCGGCTAATTCATCGCGCGTTTTCACAAGCGGCGCACTCGCAAGTTGCAACTTCACAGGCTCATAGGGATTCGTTTCAGGCGGAAGAACAGGCGGATTCACAGAATCGATGTGTCCTTCAAGAAGCACCTTCGGGAATTGTCCCTTGTACGACTTTGCACCCTTTTGTTTGGCGTACGTTCCAGAAAATCGCACGCAGGCGTTATAAACAGGAAGCCCGTCGATAATTTGGATACCCGCTCCGGGTAGGTAGCCGTCTAACCGTGTCATCACATCTGCTGGCGTAAAACCCCACTCTTCAGTAAAGCGACGCATGATTTCTTTTTGGCGACGCATCTCAGAGCGCGACGGTGAGGCGATACGCACGATTTCCATCTGCGTGTGAAAACGCCACTTCTGCCCCTCTGGGCTCATCGCTTCGGCGAGAATCTTCTGCATCACTGAATCTTTATTGATGGCATCGGCTGCGTCGACGGCTTTCTGTGTGACAACAGGAACCGCGGCACTCGCTGCCATGCTCATTGCCGCAAGTGCGGCCAAAACTGGCAATTTCGTCAGTTTCATAGGAACTCCTTTGCTTCAAGCAAAAAGTTTTATTGAGATGTTTGCCCCCTTAAGTGATTGTACTTAGGCAATTTGACAGAAATCAATAGTCCGGAATGACTATGCCGCAGGCCAAAAACCTCTGCTACTAACGCGTTCCTTTGATTGACGATTCAAATTTGCGCTATCCTCCGAAAAAGTGAAAGTACCTCAGAGAAATCGGACTCGATTTCCCTGCGAGTTTTTGTGACAAAAAATAAGATGAAGCTAATCTGCCTAGGACTTAATCACACCACAGCGCCTCTTGCCATGCGAGAGCGTGTTGCTTTTGCCGAGAGCGACTTGGTGGCCTCTTTAAAGGCACTTCTTACACGGCTTTGTGACAAAGACTCAGGCGAATTTAAAGAAGCTCTCATCGTTTCAACATGCAACCGCATGGAAATCTACGGCGCAGTCAACAACGACGAAATTGCACTCAAAAGTCTCTTAAATTATCTAGCCGAAGCCAAAAATATCCCCGCTCGCGAATTAGAAGCCTATATCTATAGCTTTGAAGGTGATGACGCTGTTGCTCACGCCTGTCGCGTCGTCTCTGGCATCGACTCGATGGTTCTAGGTGAGACTCAAATTGCTGGGCAGGTGAAAAGAGCTGTCGCCAAGTCGCGAGAAGCAGGCGCCTTAGGGCTCTACCTTAACCGGCTCACACAGATTGCCTTTACCGCAGCAAAACATGTTCGCTCTCACACAGCGATTGGTCGCAATTCTGTGAGTCTTTCTTCTGCTGCAGTACGGCTTAGCGAAAAGATTTTTGGCGATCTCTCTGAAAGACGCGTCCTTTATATTGGCGCAGGAGAAATGATTGATTTATGCGCTGCGCACTTCGGTGCCAAGCACCCAAAAGAAATCACGGTTGCCAATCGCTCCATCGAACGCGGCCAGGCACTTGCCTCCCGATACGGAGGAACAGCCATACGCTTACAGAAACTGCCTGAAGTGATTTCTCACTTCGATGTGATTGTTTCGTGCACGGCTTCTTCCTTACCGATTTTGGGCCTAGGGATGGTGGCGCGAGCCGTAAAAGAACGTCACCACGAACCACTTTGCATTATCGATTTAGCCGTACCTCGTGATGTGGAGGCTGAAGTTCGCGAATTAAATGACGTTTTCGTTTACACAATCGATGATTTAGGAAGTGTCGTTTCCGCAGGCAAAGTTAGCCGCACCCAGGCTCTTGAAAAAGCCGAAGAGTTAGTCTCTGATTGCGTAAAAACTTTCTCTCAATGGAAAGAATCACGCGAGACAGTACCCTCCGTGTTACGACTGCGTGAACGCGCTAAGGCATTAGGCGAGGCAGAACTCACAAAAGCAAAAAAAGCGTTGCGTAAAGGTAAAGACGCTGAAAAAGTTTTAGAGCGCCTCACACGTAATCTCACAAATAAATTTGCGCACGATCCGACCGTGTATCTCAAAGATTTAGCCAAGGACAGCAAAGAAAAGACGGCTGTTGCCGAATTCTTTCGCCAAAGACACACGTAGGTAAAGTGAAGACCTTTATACTTCGCGCAAACGTTAAATCTTGATTTCCCCTTAAAACCACTATGATGAAAGAAAGTATGCGCGGCAAGCTTCTCGGACTTTGCCGACGCCTCGAAGAAATTGACGCAATGCTTGCCGCTCCCGATGCGACAAATGACATGAATCGCTTTCGCGATCTCTCGCGCGAACGCTCAGAAATCGAGCCTCTAACACTGAAAGTAAAAGAGTACGAAGCAACAGAGGCCGATATTGCAACTGCCAAAGAATTAATGGCAGACCCGGATATGGCTTCTTTAGCTCAGGAGGAAATCGCCGCTGGAGAAGAAAAACTTGCCACATTAGAAAAAGATTTGGAGTTAATGCTTCTTCCCACAGACCCCAACGATAAGAGAAACATTTACTTGGAAATTCGGGCAGGAACCGGGGGAGATGAATCCGCACTTTTTGCTGGCGACCTTCTACGTATGTACACGCGCTACGCCGAACGCCAGGGTTGGAAAGTTGAACTTTCAAGCAAAAATGCAAGTGACTTAGGCGGCTATCGCGAAGTCATTTGCCGCATCGTTGGCGATGGTGCCTATTCAAAATTAAAGTTTGAATCCGGTGGCCACCGCGTGCAGCGCGTCCCTGAAACTGAAGCCGCAGGTCGTATTCATACATCAGCTTGCACGGTTGCCGTTTTGCCCGAGCTCGATGAAGTGGAGGCGGTGAAAATTAACCCAGCAGACCTTCGAATCGATGTCTACCGCGCTTCAGGCGCTGGCGGTCAGCACGTGCAAAAAACCGACTCTGCTGTGCGTATCACGCACTTACCCACAGGACTCGTTGTTGAGTGCCAAGACGAACGTAGCCAGCATCAAAATAAAGATCGCGCGATGGCAATTCTTGCTAGTCGCTTGTATGCCGCGGAAGTGGAAAAGCAGCGTAGCGACCGCGCAACCGAACGCAAAAACCTTGTCGGCAGTGGCGACAGAAGCGAGCGCATTCGCACCTATAACTACCCGCAGGGACGCGTCACTGATCACCGCATTAATCTCACACTCTATCGGCTCGATGCCATCATGGATGGTGATCTTGAAGAAATCATCACAGCTCTTACAACCGAGCATCAGGCTGAGCTTTTAGCGCAATTAAGTGATGCCTCATGACGCAGAGCGTTCGCCAACTTATAGAAGTTGCTTCAAAAGCGATTGATAAGGGCGACGCTCAACTTATTCTTGCGAAAATTCTCCAAACAAGAAAAGAGCATTTTATTTCGCATCCTGAAGAAATAGTTGATAGCGAAAAAGCCGCTCTTTTTTTTGAGGCGGTAGAAAAAGTCAAAGCGGGGTTTCCTGCGACCTATATTCTCGGAACACAAGCGTTTTGGAAGTACGACTTTAAAGTCACGCCTGATGTTCTTATCCCAAGGCCTGATACAGAAACGCTTCTTGAGGTTTCTTTAGAGCTTTTAAAAGGAAAGCCCTGTCCCAAAATTTTGGACCTAGGCACGGGTAGTGGCATTTTGGCCATTTGCCTAGCCTTGGAAATGAAAGATGCAGTTGTTTGCGCCTGCGATATCAGTCAAAAAGCGCTTAGTGTTGCCAAAGAAAACGCCGCTAATCTCAATGCAGACGTCATCTTTATCGAAAGCAACTGGTTCAGTAACATCGATACCGACTGCGATTTTGATTTAATCGTTTCTAATCCCCCCTACATCCGAAGCGATGATGCGCATTTAAAGAATCTCACATTTGAGCCACTCAATGCCTTAACCGATGGTGCAGATGGCTTAACGCACTACAAGAGAATCATCGATAAGGCTCCTTGCTATTTAACCGATGGCGGCATCCTTGCCTTCGAGCACGGCTTTGATCAAGCAAAGGCCATTCGGGACCTCTTTAAAAACAACACACACTATCAAAACATCGCTTGCATCAAGGACCTTGGAGGCCGCGAAAGAGTGACATATGCGCTAAAGTCTCCGTAAAGAAAAGATTGAGGAACGACTATGAATCTCAAAGATATCCTTTCCTATACGAACACTTTATTAACGCCAGAAAACTACAACGACTATGCGCCCAATGGCTTGCAAGTTGAAGGTGACGGACGCGACATTAAAAAAATTTGCACGGCTGTTTCCGCCTCTCTTGATGCAATCGAAGCAGCCGCGAAAGAAGGGGCTGATGCGCTTTTCGTACACCACGGATGGTTTTGGAAACACGATGAGGTTCGCATCACAGGAATTCGCTACAAGAGAATTCATGCTCTTTTATCTTCAGGGATGGCGCTCGTTGCGTATCACCTGCCCTTAGACAATCACCCAGAAATTGGAAATAACGCACTCTTGGGTGCCGCGCTCGGCGTAACACCGCAAGGGCGCTTTGGAGATGGAAATTTTGGCTGGTACGGCACCCTTGAAACTGACCTCGCTGTTGAGGCACTCAAAGAGAGGCTTCAGAAAATAATGCTGAGAGCGCCTCTTGTTGTCGGCGTCCCAGAAAAAACCATTCGCACAGTTGCTTGGTGCACGGGAGCCGCTCAGGACTATCTAGAAGAAGCTGCCGCCATTGGAGCTGACGCTTATATCTCAGGAGAAATTTCCGAGCGCACCCCCTACATTGCTCAAGAAACAGGACTCACTTATTTCTCCTGCGGACACCACGCCACAGAGCGCTTTGGGATTCGTGCGCTTGGGAAAAAGATTGAAGAAAAATTCGGCATTCCCTCGCTCTTTATCGATACCAACAATCCGGTCTAAAGTATCGATTCTCTCGAATTTCCGTCCAAGTGCGAAACGCCGTTTATTTCTTGTAAATCAAGGCACTTCTTGCGATTTCAGGAAAAATTTCGCTTAAATTCTTATAATTCGCACTTTGCCGCAAATCTTGGGTCTTCCAGGAAGCGGTCTCATTTTTAAACGACTTTCAAGGACGTTTTCCCTATGATGCTTTTGTATTCGGGCTCGACCTGCCCGTTTTCCCATCGTTGCCGTTTCGTGCTCTGCGAAAAGGGCTGTGATTTTGAAATCAACGATATCGACATGTTCAATAAGCCTGCGGAAATCGAGGCGATGAACCCTTATGGAGAACTTCCCATTTTGGTCGAGCGTGACTTAACGCTTTATCAGTCGACAATCATTAATGAATACATCGATGAGCGCTTCCCACATCCGCAATTGATGCCCGCCGATCCCATTCAGCGTGCAAGAGCTCGTCTTTTCATTTACACCTTTGAGCGTGAACTCTTTAGCTTCGTGCGCGTCTTAGAGCGCCGCGAAGAGTCTGATGCAAGAAAGAAGGTCGCGCGCACCCAGATTCGCGATCAACTCGTGCAGCTTTCTCCGGTACTTTCGAAGAATCGCTACTTAATGGGCGACGATTTCACGATGCTCGATATCACGTTGGCTCCGTTACTTTGGCGTTTAGATCATTATGAAATCGAAATGCCTAAGAGCGCCGCTCCCCTTTTAAAGTATGCTGAAAGTGTCTTCTCGAGAAATTCGTTTATCGACTCGATGACACCTTCTGAAAAGGTGATGCGCCGCTAAGAAGAAAACTGACTGAATAGAGGAACCTTCAATGTCTGAGGCAACCTACATTGGACCGCTTTCCAAGCGCTCATTTCGAAGCCACATCATTCGTGCGTTGCTCGACTGGTGCGATGAGGAAGGCTACACGCCTTACATCCTCATCGATGTTGATGATGCTTGTCTTGTTCCGCGCGAGTACGTCAATCCAAATAACACGATTGTGCTCTGCGTCTCCGCTCTTGCGACACATAACTTCAATCTTGACAAAGACAAGATGAGTTTTCAGACTCGCTTCGGTGAACGTGTTTGCTCGATTGAAATTCCTCTAGGACGCATTGCGGCGTTTTACCCGAAAGAGAACACCGATTTGATGAGTTACTTCTCGCTTTTGCCGAGCGAAGAACAAAAATCAGACAAAGAGACTGAGGAAGATATCCCCGTATTTACCAAACTTTGAGCGCTTTTATGTACAATGGCGCCCACGCCCTAATAGCTCAGTTGGTAGAGCAATCGCCTTGTAAGCGATAGGTCGTCTGTTCGAGTCAGACTTGGGGCACCAAATTTTCTTTTGTTTTCAGTTGGTTGGCAGTTTTAAACCACTAAGAAAC
>CAVAQL010000036.1:0-2811 GCA_963590825.1 Bacteroides caccae
AAACAACACAGAATCATTTCCTGAAGAAGTGAGTGCTGCGATTCGCTCCGTGTATCCAGATTTTTCGCCAACATCTTTTGCCTCAGAGTATTCCAAAAATAAGAAATATCTCTCTTTAACGGCAACTGTTTTTGTGACCTCTCAAGAGCAGCTCGACGCCATTTATCGAGCCATCACTGCATTGGAAAATGCCAAGTTCGTGCTATGAGTTCAGAAGATATAAAGAAGAATTCTTTTGCCGCTTGGCTCATGTGCTCTCGCCCAAAAACGTGGGCAATTGCTCTTTGTCCTGTTTTTGTTGGGTTAGCGTTTTCCTTTTGGCAACTGCACAGTATTCACTGGCCAATTGCTCTTGCAACAGCCCTATTGTCGATACTGATGCAAGCCATCACCAATATGGAAAATGATGCAGCCTACACAAAAAGAAAAGCTGAACGTACCGATCGTAAGGGGCTGCCACGGGCCACATCTCTTGGTCTATTAAGCGTTGCGACAGTCGAAAAAGCCATCCTCTTTTTAGCTTTCTTAGTCATTTTGGATACGCTTTATCTTCTTTATCAGGGCGGTTGGGTAATCGTCCTCATTAGCCTAAGCTCTGTGGTAGCTGCTTACGTTTATATGGGAGGCCCAAAGCCTCTTGCCTACAGCCCCTTTAGCGAAGTGATTTGCTTTATCTTTTTCGGCCTTGTTGCTGTTTGCGGTACGTTTTATCTCCAGACAAAAAGTTTCTCGCTATTCTCGTTTCTTGCTGGATGCGCTGTGGGATTTCTCGCTACAGCCGTTCTTGTTGTCAATAACTATCGAGATGCCGCGCACGATGAATCTGTCAATCGCATAACTCTTGCCGTCGTTCTTGGAGAAAAAGCAACGCAGACGCTTTACACGAGTCTTATCTATGCGCCTTTGGTGGTGTGTCTTATTCTCGTTATGCTCGACTTTTCTTTGTGGCCCGTTCTTGGGACGCTAATCTTTTTTGTCCCCAACAAAAATTTGAGTTGCCAGTTACGACAACTCAAAGGCAATGACTTAAATGCAGTACTCTTTGCGACGGTAAAACTTGAACTGCGTTATTCTTTACTATTCTCGCTACTGATTATCGTCGCTTCTTTCTTGGGTTAAAACTTACGAGGCTTCGTCGGCTTTATTTTTCTTTTGCTCTTCGATAAGTTTCATGCGCTCTTGAATTTCTTTCTCTGTCACGATTTCCGCACACGAGACAACACGCGTGACACCAGAAGTGGCGGCGGCAATCTGACAAGCTTTCTTATTTTCCTGCACCGTGAGAATGCCAATCAAATAAACAATGCCGCGATCGACAACAATTTTCATTTGATTCAATTCGACCTGCTGGTCGCCGATGATCTTCGCGCGAACCTTTGTCGCAAGTGTCGAGTCACTCATTCTCTCGAACACGCTCGCGTTTTTCTGCACACGCAATTCATTGATGACTTCACGGACATCGGTATTTGATGCCGCAACCTTAGAGGCTAGAGCCTTAGCGGATTCGCTCGCAATTTCTCCTGTGAGTAAGACGCGGCGATTGTAGGCTGTCACTGTGATGTGACTGTCGGTATCTTTCCCGAGTTTTTGATCGATTTCGTAAGAAATCTTCTGTTCCAAAATCTTGTCGTCAACAACAGTCCCTGTTGTTCTACGATCAACAATCGTCCCCACTGCGGTTGTTGTTGCATAAGTCGCCCCGCCAATGGCAACGGCTGTACAGCCACTCACGATGGCACTTGCCAAAATGCATGTCAGGGCAATCATTCGTGTTTGTTTTTTCATATGCTTATCTCGTTCTCTGAAGTTTTTGTTGGTTTTCCTGTGGATATCTTTTCTTTTTTCACACCCTTTGACTTTCTACTTTTCGCTTCGTTTTTCTTTTCACAATCTTTCGAGCGTTTTCCACTCGCTTTTGCTCATGGTTTTCAAAAAGTTTTCCACTCCTTACTTCTTTGGTTCTCTTATCGTTTTTCCTGTTTTCCACAGGAAATCGTTGTTCTATTGTTATTACTGTTATTTTATTTATTCAAAAAAATAAAATACTTACTACCCGGGAAGATTTCTCACGCCAAAAGGAATTAAGACACTAGGAATATTACTTTTTGTTCCTTTTAAATGACGAATTTGATCGTCAAAGAAAATGTGCGGACGAAATGCTTCCAATACGCCGGCTTTCGAGTTTCCGTCTAACAAAAAGAGTTCCGCTGCATGCATGCCAAAAGACTTTAATGTCGTAATCAGGCGTTGCTCGCTAAAGGCTCCTCGAGCCGTCACAATAGCAACACGAATATTGGGTTTGTAATACGGATTTCCTTTCGCTCTTTTTTCGTCTAACTCTTGAAAGCGCGCTAGCTTTCGAAAAAGTTGATGCAATGGACCTGGTGAATGTGGCGTTGACTTTTTTTCTTGTTCTAATTGCTCAAAGCCTTCAAGACCTTTTTCTTTGTATGTTTTTTCCGATTCATCATCGATGATGACGCCATCAAAGTCAAAAGCAATACGAAGCTCTTGATCTTTTTCTATCTCGTTAGGATGGATATCTGTGGGTAATACGAGACCTGCTGGTTGACCTAGAGCAATAGCTTTTGTGACGTTTTCTTTATTGGCACTTAAAAAGAGCGAAGCATTAAACGCCGATAGGTACGGAAATGTCGATTGACCTGAGGTAAAGGCGCCTGCTTTAATCGGAAGTCCATAGTGGCGACACGACGAAAAGAAGCGCTGCCCTGTTTCAGGAGAGTTTCTGCTAATGACGATGACCTTAAAAGAATCAGGTCCAAAAATTTCATTGAGAAATAAAAGTCGTTG
>CAVAQL010000036.1:2829-11591 GCA_963590825.1 Bacteroides caccae
AAAGCAACTCCAGGAGCTAAAGGGTCGTCTTTGTGCTCTGTTTGATATTTTCGATAGGCGTCGATTCCCTTTTCTTCAAAGAGAGCGTGTTCCTTTTCTAAATCGAACAAAGCTCTTGAGGAAACTGCGACGACAAGTTGCTCTTTGTTCGATTTCATACTGACTTCTCCATCAAATATCGATATTGGCTGCAAATAAAGCGTTCTCTTCGATAAAGGCGCGACGTGGTTCGACTTCGTCTCCCATTAACATCGAGAAAATGTCATCGGCTTTACTCGCATCTTCCAAACGCACACGCAATAGGCGCCTTGTCTGTGGGTTCATCGTTGTCTCAAAGAGCTCCTCAGAGTTCATTTCGCCAAGCCCTTTATAGCGCTGTTTTCTTACGCCTGATTCGGCTTGGGATAGTAACCAATGAACGGCATCACCAAAGTTTTTAACAGACTGAGAATTGTCTGCGCGTACAACGCGTGCGCCTTCTTTGATAAGTCCTTTAAGCACGTTTGCTGCTTGGCTAAGCGTGGCATAGTCCTTGGAGCGTAAGAAATCAGGCGTAATAAATGTGCGATGTGTATTGCCGTAAATATGGTGACTGATGCAAATCTGCCAGTATTGCTTTTCTTCGTTAAATAAAGCTTTCGTTGTGATTTCAGGATCGCGCATTTCTGCGGCAAGTGCTTGAGCACTTGCGCTGGCATGATTTTCATCGTCGAGAGAAATCGACACTCCCGAAGAGATTGCCAACAAAGCTGCACGGTCAATGACCTGAGTTAAGCGATCGATTGTGGCCTTGGATTGCTCAAACTCAGTAATGAGTTTTTCTAAATCCGTTCCACGAATACCTACATTGGCATTGAAATCGGCTTCTGAACAGAAAAGCGTTGCATCTTTCAAAGCGATATCCAATAGATAGCGAGCCATCTCGTCATCGTCTTTGATGTAAATCTTTTTCTCAACATTATTCTTATCACGTCCTCCTGTGAAGATGCCATACAAAGGCGGTTGGGCAATATAGACATGCCCTCCTTCGATTAATTGCGGCATCTGACGGTAAAAGAACGTCAATAAGAGTGTGCGGATATGCGCGCCGTCCACATCAGCATCGGTCATCAAAATGATGCGGTGATAACGGAGTTTTTCTAAAGAGAAATCGTTTTTAAGTTGTGTGCCAAGGGCCAAGACAAGCGTTTTAATTTGCTCGCTATCGAGTAACTTATCCACGGACGCTTTTTCAACGTTAAGAATTTTGCCACGCAATGGAAGAATCGCTTGGTACTCACGATCGCGCCCGGTTTTCGCTGATCCGCCAGCGCTATCACCCTCGACAAGGAAGACTTCGCTTGCTGCGGGGTCTTTACTTGAGCAATCGGCTAATTTCCCAGGGAGTCCGCCTCCGAAAATTTGCTTACGTGTCACTTCGCGTGCTTTGCGGGCGGCTTCTCTAGCGCGAGCCGCGCCGACAATCTTGTTGCAGATGTCTTTTGCCTGATCAGGGTGCTCTTCAAGGTATGTTGATAAGCCATCGCTAACAGCTGCGTACACAGCAGGCTGTACTTCGCTTGTCACGAGCTTATCTTTTGTCTGAGAACTAAAGGAAGGCTGCGGCACTTTCACAGAAAGCACGCATGTGAGGCCTTCGCGCATATCTTCGCCGGAGATTTCAAACTTGTCGCTCTTTTTAAGAATATCGTTGTTGGCGATGTAATTCTTAAAGACCTGCGTCATGGCGTTGCGTAGCCCTGTGACGTGTGTTCCGCCATCGCGCTGTGGAATGTTGTTGGTGTAAGCCGCAAGAGATTCGTTATAGGAATCGTTCCATTGGAAGGCAGCTTCAACGTAGACAGGAATCTCTTTCGTATTATCTTTAGAAGATTTTTGCTGAATCGTGCGCTGGATATAGATGGGATCCTTATGAATTGGAGTCCGTGTTGTGTTCTTAAAGAGCACAAAGGAACGAACACCGCCTTCACTTTCGAGTCTTACGTGTTTGGCTGTTCTTTCGTCAGTTAATTCGATATCAACACCAGAATTTAAATACGATAGCTCTCTTAAACGCGTTAAGAGGGTGTCGTAATTGAATTCGGTAACCGGTGTGAAGATTTCAGAATCCGGTAAGAAGTGAACCTCAGTGCCACGCTTTGTGGTTTCTCCAAGATCTTTCATCGGAGAAATCTGGTACGTTTCGCCTGTTACAGGGTCTGTTTTTGTTTCAATCACGCGGTCAACAACATTGCCGTGCTCAAAGCGTAAAGCCTTTGTGCGACCATCACGATGGACGATAAGCTCTAACCACGAAGCCAAAGCATTAACGCAGGAGACACCGACGCCGTGCAGGCCCCCTGAAATCTTGTAGCCATTGTCGTCGAATTTTCCGCCAGCGTGCAATTCTGTAAGGGCAATTTCCGCTGCCGAGCGTTTTGGCTTATGTTTATCGTCAAGCTTAATTGCAGTGGGAATACCACGACCGTCATCGATGACAGTGACAGAATTGTCCATGTGGATTGTGACAAAAATATTTTTGGCAAATCCAGCCATCGCTTCATCGATGGAGTTGTCGACAACCTCGTAGACAAGATGATGCAACCCCGAGCCATCGGAAGTATCTCCAATATACATCCCTGGCCGCTTGCGAACGGCTTCTAATCCTTCAAGGATTTTGATGTTTGTTTCGTTGTAGGTCGATGAATCTTGTGTTGCTTTCTGTTCTATCTCGTCCATTTTGTCGAAGTCAATTTGTGAGTAAATCAGTAAAAATTAAACTCGAAACGCCAACAGAAAAAATCTTTTGTTGGCGTTTCTCGATAAACCTAAGAGGTATTCGTTAGATGCGCATGGGCATTAAAACATAACGGAATTGCTCGCTCTCGGGCATCGTCAAAAGAGAGGCTCCATGTGACGATGAAAAGGAGAAACGCACATCCGTATTTCTTAGGTTATTCAATACATCAAGTAGGTAAGTCACGTTAAATCCAAGGTCGAGCTCTTCGCCTGTGTAGTCGATATCGATTGTTTCGATCGCCTCTTCCATATCGGAGTTGACACTTTGAATTTGAAGTTTTCCGTTTGCAACTAACCAGCGCAAGCCCTTGAATTTTTCATTCGCAAGAATGGCAACGCGGCGCAAAGCTCCGATTAATTTTTCGCGGTTTACAAGGAACATCTTGTCGTTATTCGTCGGAATTACACGTGTGTAATCGGGATATTTGCCGTTAATTAATTTCGCGATGAATTCAATATCACCAAAAGTGAATTTCGCGTGTTCTTCACCGATTTCGATATCAACAAGTTCATCGGTATCGGGAAGTAGTTTCATTAACTGCAAAACAGCCTTACGCGGAATAATGACTTCAAAAGGCGCCTCTACAGCGACTTCACAATTCACGTCGCAGCACGCTAAGCGGTGACCGTCAGTGGAAACTGTACGTACAAACTTTGGATCGACAACAAGCAGTAATCCATTTAAGTAGTAACGGATGTCTTGCTGGGCCATCGCGAAGTGAACCATTTGGAGAATGTATTTCAGAGCGGAGGCTGGCATCTGAAATTTCTTTCCAGAAACGATTGCAGGTAGCGACGGGTATTCATCGGCATTAAGTTGCGCTAACGCAAAGCGACCCGTTTGGGCATGCAGAACAACCTTCTTACCTTCGATATCAACAGAAATCGCTTCATCGGATTTTGGAAGCGCCGTTAAGATGGAAATAAACTTTGATGCAGGTATTGTGGTCTGAACTGATTCAGGACCAAATCCAATCTTAGCGTGAGTTTTAATTTGAATATCTAAGTCTGTTGTCGTGAAGGTTAAGGAATCCCCTTCTTTTTCGACAAGAATATTGGCAAGAATCGGCAAGGTCTGACGGCCCTCAATGATTCCTCCGACAATAGCCAAGGGTTTAAGAAGCGCCTCACGCCCACACTCAATAAATTGCATAAAAAAAGCCTCCGAATCAACCGTTCTATCAGCGTGTTTTTCTCCCTCAATTCTATAGAAAAAAAAGACGTTTTGAACGGAAATTCGGCTCGCTTTTTTAGCTCTTGATACGCTGTTCTAAAAGGTGAATATCGTTACGCAATTCGCTGTCTGTGGAGAGCGAAGAGGCAATCTTTCGGCAGGCATATAAAACGGTCGTGTGATCCTTGCCACCGAACATTGCGCCAATTTCAGGCAAGCTCTTTTGCGTCAGCTCTTTTGCAAGATACATAGCAACTTGGCGAGCATGAGAAACAGAGGAGATTCGTTTTTTTGAAAGTAAATCAACCTGTTTTACCTTAAAGTGCTCGCAAACGAGCTGCTGGATTGTTTCAACTGTGACGGGAATCGATGTCGAGTGAAAGATATCCTTTAAAGCATCAAAAACGGCCTGCATCGTCACAGGAACCTTATGAAAGTTCGTGTAGGCAAGAATTTGCTGCACAGCGCCTTCAAGTTCTCTAACGTTACTACGCAGTCGCTTAGCGATTTCTTCTGCGACATCGGTTGGCATCGAAATCCCAGAGCGTTCAGCTTTATTGAGAAGAATCTGAACGCGCATTTCTAATTCTGGAGGTTCAACTTCGACGGTAATTCCTTGCGTTAGACGACTTAAAAGGCGTTCTTGCAGTTCTTTGAGGTCTCGCGGGTACGTGTCGCTTGTCATCACGATTTGCTTACCGTGCGGCACCATGTGTTCGAAGACCTGAAAGAAACTCGCTTGTGTGCCTTTGCGGTTAGAAAACCCTTGAATATCATCGATTAAGAGCAAATCAAGGTTTTGGTAGCGTTGCTCGAAATGACGAATTTCTGTGAAATAGCGCGTCGGATCTGCGTTAAGGAGCCGCATCACCCCAGTGTATTCCTCAAGATACTGCTGTGCAGAAATACAGAGAACGCGGTGAAAGGGGTTGTTCTTTAAAAACTGATGCCCTATCGCATGCATTAAGTGCGTTTTACCGAGACCGACACCACCATAGATAATTAAGGGGTTGTAAATGGGCTTTCCCACATTATTGGCGACTTGCATTGCAGCAGCGTAGGCCATCTGATTGGCTTTACCCTGAACGATATTTTCAAAAGTTAATTCGGGTAAAAGACCTGATTTTATTTGAGTTTTCTCTTTTTCAATATCGTTTTTCTTCTTGATGTTGTCTTCTGCTAACGGTGGAGTTTGCACAGGCGCCTTGACCGTAATCCCCCAAACAATGCTCACAGGGTGGCCAGCGACGAAAGCCACAGCCTCTGTAATTGTTGAGGCGTACGCACTCTTGATGGCCGCAAGTTTTGCACTAGAGGCGGCTAAAACCTTCAACTCATTTTTTGTTAAAAGGGCACTGTCATCGGCTTGCAATTCGGCAAACCAAGTGTGAAATAACTCAGGGGTAACTTCTTCACGAAGCTTATTAAGACAGCGTGACCAAAACTCAGAAATCATAAAAAAAGCGAAAAAAACAAACAGGCGCAAGCGTAACTTTGCACCGAAAAATTTATAAAACGACGAGAAAATGTTCGGGGATTTTATCGAGGAGAAAAAAAGTTATCCACAGGCTTTTTGCTTGAAAAAGATTACAAAATGAAGGCAGAGTACAAAGCATTGAGGATAGCGTGCGAATTGCGCACAAAATCTTGGGATAAGAAAAATCTTAAGCCCAAAAGTTAGGGAAACTTTCCCCCTTTGTTTCAGTTTTCTAGGGTCTTTTCATTGACAAATCTAGGGTTAATAGAGTGTAATATGCGCTTTTCACAGGGGGCGACGGTTGAGTAATCGATTGTCGCGTGGGGTATTTTGCCCCTGAACCTTAAAGAAAGATTCCTCGATTTCAGAAAACCACACGTGAGTTTTCTGATGTTGTTGTATGTTTTTTATTTATAAATCAGGAAATAATTAATTATGGCTACCAAGCGTACATATCAACCTTCCAAGGTCAAGCGCGCACGCACGCACGGCTTTTTGGTTCGTTCTCGCACTCGTGGTGGGCGTCTTGTTTTGGCTCGACGTCGTGCCAAGGGTCGGCATAAGCTGGCTCTCTAGGTGTTGATTTAATGCCGGATTTTGGGAGTAAGCCGGATAACTCGGAATCGAATCGACGACTCAAATTTCCGAAATCGTCGAGGATTCTTCGATCGGAAGATTTTGGTTTGGTTTTACGCTCACCCTCAGCAGGGTTGAGTTTTCGAAAAGAAGTCATTTCGCTTACAGCACGAATGACGCAAGAATCTGGAAGGGTTCGAATTGGTCTTACAGTAGGAAAGCACAATGTTTCCCGTGCTGTGGATCGAGTGCTTGTTAAGCGTGTAATGCGAGAAAATATCCGGTCTGTCCTCCCATGCATTCGAGAGGAATGTCTCAGCAGGAAAATCGGACTTGATGTGAATTTTCGTATTCGAGAAAAACTCCGTTGTGTGGGTTCGGATACGAGTCTAAAAACACAAAAAGTTCGTGTGCAACGAGCAACTCAAGAGAGTATTTCCTCTTTAATCCGAAAGATTCGGCAGCTTCCGAAAGGAGAAGGCACATGCTTGCAAAAGTGTTGATTTCTCTTGTACGGATATATCAGTTAACGTTTTCTGGATGGGTCGGATGGCAGTGCCGATTTATTCCGACTTGTTCAAATTACGCAATTGAAGCGTTCGAGCGGCATGGGGCGCTAAAAGGTCTTTGGCTTACAGTGATGCGGTTGGCTCGTTGCCATCCCTTAGGTGGCCGAGGTCTTGATCCTGTGCCAATCGAGTTTGAGTGGTTCCCGTGGCGGCATTCGGGAGACGTTCGCAAATAGTCTGCCTTAAGGGCAAGAAAGTTTTGTTTTAACAACAAAAGATTGGGTTTAGTATGGGAAGCGATTTTCAACGAACTATTCTTTGGGTAGTTCTCGCAGCGGCCTGTTTCATGCTTTATGACAACTGGCAGGTTTATAACGGAAAGCCCTCGATGTTTGGGTCTGAACCTGTTGCTGAACAGACAGCGAACGACGGCGCGCCAGCTGTGGCATCGGGTTCTGGCGATATCGCCAATCAAACGGTTGCAGATGCTGTTGCCAAAGGCGTTATTCAAGTCGGGAAACCCGTTGAAGTGACAAGCGACTTATTCAAATTACGCTTTGATGAAAATGGTGCAGTTCTTACCCGCGCTGAGCTTCTCAAGGAACGCCAGGAAGCCGATTGGACAGAAGTGGGTCTTATCGGAAAGGTTCTTGGTAAGACCGCTCCAGAGCTTAAGAATATTGTTCTTTTTGATGTCACACCGCGCCGCGCCTATGTGGCTCAAACGGGGCTCATCGGCGGCGATTTTCCAAATCACAAAACGGTATTTACGTATTCTGGTACGCAAGAATCAACCAAAGTTGTTGATGGCCAAACACGCAGGGTACAACGCGTCTTATTTACGGCGCAGACAGGCAAGGTAATCCTTGAAAAAACGTTTGAAATTACCGATGGCCAGTATGGAATCTTGGTTTCTCACAAGATTATCAATAATGGCACGTCAGAAGTGACTCCCTCTGTTTACTATCAGTTAACCCGTGATGGAGAAAAACCGGAAGGTGAAAGCTCTCTGTATTACACCTACACGGGACCGGCTGTTTACACGAGCGATACCAAATTTAAGAAGATTGCCTTCGATGATATCGAGGTTAAACCCGATACCGTTGCGCGCGAAGATAACGGCTGGATTGCCATGATTCAGCACTATTTTGTTAGTGCGTGGGCCGACGCTCCGGGAGCGGCGAGGGCCGATCACGAGTTCTATACCCGTAAGCTCGATAAGAACCTTTACTCGGTGGGCTCCATTGTTCGTCTGAACTCGATTGCTCCGAACAAAAGCTTAACAACGCAGGCCGTTCTCTACGTTGGCCCGCAAGATCAGCAGCGCTTAGCGAAAGTTGCAACAGGTCTTGATCTCGTTGTTGACTATGGATGGCTCACGATGCTTGCTAAACCCATTTATAGCGTTCTTAACTGGCTTCATGGCTTAGTTGGAAACTGGGGTTGGGCTATTGTGTTGCTTACCTGCTTAGTGAAGTTAATCCTTTATCCTGTGAGCGCCGCTGGCTACAAGTCAATGGCTCGCATGAAGGAAGTGACTCCGCGCATGAAGGCCTTGCAGCAGCAGTACGGCAAGGATAAGCAGCGCCTTCAGGTTGCCATGATGGAGCTTTACAAGAAAGAAAAGATTAACCCTGTGGGCGGATGCTTGCCGATTGCCTTACAGATTCCTGTTTTCTTGGCTTTGTATTGGGTGCTTTTGGCTAGTGTTGAATTGCGTGGATCTGAGTGGATTCTTTGGGTTAACGATTTGGCGATGCCCGATAGTTGGCTCGTTTTGCCTGCCATCATGATGATTACGATGATTTTGCAGATGCTTTTAAATCCAGCGCCGATGGATCCGATGCAAAAGAAAATCATGTACATCATGCCAGTTGTGTTTGGCATTATGTTCTTCTTCTTCGCATCAGGCCTGGTCCTTTATTGGTTAACCAATAACGTCCTTTCGATTGCGCAGCAGTGGTTTGTCAATCGCCAGATTGCTAACGAAAGAGCTCGTCGCATTGCAGCTGCAAACGAAAAGGAAGTTTTCCCAGAGAAGGGTAAAGACGCTAAGAAAGCAAAGAAGTAGTCGATTTCTTTACTGCGAGCTAATGGCCCTGTCTGAGAGATTGGACGGGGCTTTTCTTAAGGTAAATCCGTGGGCTTCTTTTGATTCAGGCGAGTTCTTCTTAGATGCATCGCTAGAGGGATGGGCCAAAGCCAAGCGCTGATAAACCACAAAAAAAGCCATCGCATAGACAAGGTG
>CAVAQL010000037.1:0-11322 GCA_963590825.1 Bacteroides caccae
GTGATTGCTTTTTCACTTTCGATAGCAAAGTGATTGATAGATAGGTCAATTGCCTTCTCGTTTATTTTCGCTTTGGCCTGAAGCTCTATGCGTTTAGCGACAAATAGCGCAGCCTCCCTAATGGCGGAAGTGGCGATGTTATTTAAAACGAAATCGGTTTGAACCGAAGCCAAGGCGCCTTTTGCAAAAGAAACCCACACTTCGCCTGCGACAACGCCTTCGCCAAAATCACCTAACCAAGGCCTCGTTTCTTTAAGCTCGATAGCATCAAGATGCGAGTACAACGACCAATCCCATTCGCGCCATTCGGTTGTGCGTTTCCCCAAAGGCCTTCTTAACTCAGCCCGAAAGTCGATTTTCTTACCGAGCGCTTTGGCTTGCAACCCAAAATCCCAGTGTCTTATATGCTCAGAAAATGTGGCGTTAAAGTCGGTTACTTCAAGCGTGTGTTCCGTCTCGCCTCGTTTATCGATGTAAAGAACGTGAGCCTGTGTGATGTCGAGCCGCCCCTGGTCGAGAAGAAAATCAAGCCAAGCACCATCGCGGCGATTGGCACTGTCTTTAGCGGTATCGATTTCATAGCCTGCAACAGAAAAAAGCGTATCCGATAGTCTCGTGATTTCCAACGAGGGATGGAGAATTTCAAGCGACTTAAATTGGGGCTTGCCAAGAAGACTCCCCCAGTAAAAGGAGGCATTAACACTAGGCAGCGTTAAGGACTTTTCCGTTCCCGGCTTTTTAATCGTGACTTCTTTTAAGGTTAGTCTTGGCCAAACGCGTTCCCAGCTTGGCACCATTCGGGCAACGTGAACCTCAACATTCCACGCCTTGGAGATGGCCTCTTCGATGGCATCGTTATAGGAGTCAATCTTTGGGAAGATAACAAAGCGCGTGACGAGAATGAGGCTGGCTAAGACAAAAAGGGCAGTTGCAACAAACCAAAAAGTTGCCACGAAAGCCAAACGAAGCCTTGGCTTTGAGCTAAGAACTTCTTCGAGCTTTGTCCAACACGATAAAAAGCAACTGGGATTTTTCAAAATAAATCTAACTTCTCTTGTGGTTTTTTCTTGAGTCAACAGCACAGCCCGAGACACTATCGTAGCGTTTCGGGTACTATTAGCGAGCACTCTAGCACAGGAAAAGCACCAAAAGAGGTCCTATGTGTAAGCGTCTTAATGTAAGCGAAATTCCTTCCTATTCGTCTTTTGTCCAAAGGATGGCACAGGCTATTGCTCTAGAAGGAAACGAAGAGCTTTCTCAAGTCCTTGAGCGTTACAGCAAGAAACAATTTACGTACGATGATTTTGAGGCCGCTCTTGATGGCGCAAGAACGTGTGAAGAACTCTCCCGAGCGATGCGACGCTTACGGCGTGACGTGCTTTTAAGCCTAGCCTTAGAAGATATCAGTGGGGTCATCGATTACGAGCAAGTCGTATCGACAATGACTTCTTTAGCGGAAGTCACAATCAAAAAAAGTGTGAGCGTGGCCTCTTTTGAGCAAGCACAGCGTTATGGCATTCCAGAAAGCGAAAATCGCGTGCCTCAAGATCTCATTGTGCTTGCCATGGGAAAACTCGGAGGGCGAGAACTCAATGTAAGTTCGGATATCGATCTTGTTTTCGTTTATGACGAAGGAGGAACGACTCGAGGAACGCATACAGCGGCGATTAGCAATCATGAATTCTTTGAGCGTGTGGCGCGACGTGTGATTGCGCTTTTAAATCGACCCGAAGAGAACGGCTTTGTCTTTCGCGTCGATACGCGCTTAAGACCATTTGGAGAAAGTGGTCCAATCGTCGTCAGTAGTGCCATGCTCGAGGATTATCTGTATCGAGAGGGTCGAGATTGGGAAAGGTTTGCGTGGCTTAAGGCACGCATCGTAAGCGCTCCCGTCTTTATGAATCAAGAGGAGTTTGCGGGCGCTACTCAAACCTTGCGAGCGTTAGTCGACCCATTTGTCTATCGTAAGTATGTTGATTTTGGTGTCTTAGGGGCTCTAAGTCGCGTGCATGAAATGATTCGCACACAAACACGACGCCGTGAGTTAAAGCAGCAAAATGGCATTCACGTGAAATTAGGTCGTGGTGGCATTCGAGAAATCGAATTTATTGTTCAGACTTTTCAGGTGATGCGCGGCGGAAGAAATCCTGAACTTCGAGGGCCTTGTACACTCGAAAAATTAAAGGACGTTGCTAAGGCAGGATGCGTAAGCTCTGATGTGGCAAAGAAACTGAGCGCTGGTTATGTTTTCTTACGCAATCTCGAACACGCTTTGCAGTACGTTGACGATAGGCAGACGCACTTTCTTTCAAACGAAAAAGAAACGGAAAAGAAAATCGCGGCAATGCTAGGCATCGATGCCGACGCGCTTGAAAGCCGATTGCAAGAAACGCGCGATTTTGTATCGAGCACATTCGATTCTATTTTCAAAACGACAAGTTCCACAGAAGAAAAAGAGGGCTGGCCCATTGGCTGGCGCTTAGGAGACGATGCGGCAAAGATCGCACTTACAGAAAAATTATCTCAACTCGGATTTGCAAAAGCGCAAGAACTCTCGACTCGAATTTGTGGGTTGCTCACAGCACGAACAATCGCGAACCAAACCGAGAAGCGAGACGAGCTTGCGACGCTGATTGTTTATCTAGCCGAAAACGCGAAAGGATGGGCAGCGAAGGCTCGTGACGAAACACTTTCTGATGAGCTTTTAGAACGCTTTTTAAACTTACTTGAAGTCATCGCTGGGAGAGCAACTTACTTAGCGCTCTTAAATCGTTATCGGGCCGTGACGGAAAAGGTTGCTCGCCTGTTACTTTCGAGCCGCTGGGCCTCGGATTTTCTTTGTGAGCACCCAATTCTTTTGGACGAGCTTGTTGACGCACGAAACGCGAAAGAACTCGATTTGAGTTCTGAGTTCACAAGGCGTTGGCAGTCTCAGACAAAAGAAAAGCTCCAAAGTTTTGCTGGCGACGTTGAGGCGATGATTAACGTTTTAAGAGATGCAACGCACGCGGCAACATTTCAGTTACTGATAGCAGATTTGGAAGGCCACTTTACGGTGGAGACTCTTGCAGATAGCTTATCGGAGTTAGCTGACGCGGTCTTGCGTCTTGTTCTTGAATTTGCGTGGCGGGTCACACCTTCGCACCATAGAGAAACTCCACGTTTTGCCATTATTGGCTACGGAAAACTTGGTGGTAAAGAACTCAGCTACGAAAGTGATTTGGATCTCGTTTTCCTATATGACGATGACGCACCTGAAGCCTCAGAGGTGTACGCTAGATTGGCGCGACGCATCATTAGTTGGCTTACGGTACAGACAAGTTCCGGAAAACTCTATTGTGTGGATACACGCTTGCGGCCCGAAGGCGAAGATGGTCTTTTGGTTTCAAGTTTTGAGCACTTTAAACACTACGAAGAAAACAAAGAAAAGGGCGCCTGGATTTGGGAGCATCAAGCGTTAACGCGTGCTCGGTTTTGTGCAGGAGACAGCACGCTCGGAGAACGTTTTGAGAAGGAGCGTAACTTTGTTTTAAGCCAAAAGCGCGACGCAATCTCTGTGCGTGATGCCGTGGTTTCGATGCGAGAGAAAATTCTCAAGACGCATCGCAACAGTTCCGAACTCTTTGACTTAAAACGGGACCGTGGCGGAATGGTCGATGTCGAATTTGTGGTGCAAACACTTGTGCTAACTAAAGCTCACGAGTACCCGGCACTTTTGAAGAACCTTGGGAACTCTGCTCTTTTGGCTTTAGCTTCTGAGTTTGGTCTTATCGGTCGTGAACTTACCAATGAGGCAATTGACGCCTATCGTACCTATCGGGATATTCAAAGGCGCGTTCGCCTTGAATTCGGAAGCGACGCGCCTGTGAGAGTTCCTATGGGCTCTTTAGAAAAAGAAAGAAAAGCCGTTCTAACCCTTTGGAAAGAGGTTCTCGGAACTGACGAGCCTCTTAACTAAAAGTCTTATAGGGAATCGGTAAGCCCTGTATGGCGCATAAGTGCGTCAATCTTTGGCGCTCTTCCGCGGAAGGCTTTGAAGTTATCGATCGCATCTCTTGTGCCACCTGTGGCAAGCACTTCGTCGAGCCAACGCTTGGCTGTTGCTTTGTCAAAAAGCCCATTTTCTTCGAAAGCAGCAAACGCATCAGACGAAAGAACCTCTGCCCACTTGTAGCTATAGTAGCCAGCGCTGTAGCCTCCCGCGAAAATATGCGCAAAGCTTTCTGCAAAGCGATCGTAGTCCATTGTCTTAATCACAGAAACTTCACGTCTTACGTCAGCAAGAACTTTCCTGTAGTCGGGGTGCTCCAAGCAGTGCAGTTTCATATCAAAGAGCGCAAATTCAAGCTGTCGTAAGCAAAAGAGACCCGATTGAAAGTTCTTTGCTGCCAGCATCTTTTCAAAGAGTTCGCGTGGGAGTTTCTCCTTTGTCTGGCGCTTTTCAGAAATCGCTTCAAGTGTCTCAAAGTTCCACGCCCAATTTTCCATAAATTGGCTTGGCATTTCGACAGCATCCCACTCAACTCCATTAATGCCAGAAAGTTCAGCAACATTGACGCGTGTCAGCATGTGCTGCAGGCTGTGGCCGAACTCATGAAAGAGTGTCTGAACTTCATCGTGCGTGATATAGGAGGGCTCATCGCCAATGGCGGGGGTGAAGTTACACACAAGGTAAGCAACTGGCGTGATGAGAGTGCCATCAGGATACAACACTCTATCGCGAGCGCTATCCATCCAAGCGCCGCCCCGCTTGCCTTCTCGGGCATAAAAGTCGGCGTAAAAGCGAGCAATCAGGTTGCCACTTTGATCTTTGACGTGAAAGAAGCGCACATCCTTGTGCCAAACGGGAGCCGTTGCGGATTCAATGTGAATCTCAAAAAGACGCTCGGCTAAAGAAAAGAGTCCTGTTAAAACCTTGGGTAAAGGAAAGTAATCCCGCACCTCTTCTGCGTTAAAGCAGTAGCGGTCTTGGCGCAATTTTTCAGAAACGTAGTTGCGGTCCCACGGTTCAACCTCATTCATGCCAAGTGTTTCTTTGGCATAGACCTCTAACTCTTTATTGTCACGTAAGGCATAGGGACGGGCTCGTGAGGCCATGTCCTCTAAAAATTCAATGACGGCTTCAGGACTATCGGCCATCTTGGTTTCAAGCGACTCTTCGGCGGCATTCTTAAAGCCCAAAAGGTGCGCTTCTTTAGCGCGAAGCTCTAAGAGATTGCCGATAATCGGACCATTATCACGCTCTGGAGTATCCAAGTCCGATGCCCTTGTCGAGTAGGCCTTGTGAAGCATGGCACGAAGTTCACGATTGTCGGCATAGCGAAGAATCGGTAAATAGTTCGGGAAGGTAAGACCAATTCGGTAGCCCGTTTTCCCAGCGGCTTTTGCTTGTGATTCGTAAAGCTTTAAGGCGCTCTCGGGTAAGCCAGAAAGCTTTTCCTTATTCTCGATATCAAGCTTAAAGGCGTCGGTTGCATCCTGTAGATTCTGACTAAAGCGCTGTGAAAGTTGCGCTTCTTCCTGAGCGATGGCTTCAAGTTGCGCCTTTTTTTCTGCGTCAAGCTCGGCGCCACTTAAACGGAAGTCACGCAGGGTTCTATCGATAACACGCTGCTTTTCGTGATTCAGTAAAGTAAAGGCTTCGCTATTTTTTAGCGCTTTGTACTTGGCGTAGAGTTTGGTGTTTTGCGAGAGCTTAACCGAAAACGTTGTGACCGCTTGCACATTGTCTAAATAGGCTTTTCTCCAAGCTTCGCTATCGGTAACCCCCATTAAGTGAGCGACAGCGCCCCAAGCGCGATGCAGTTTTTCAGTTGCAGCATTTAATGGTTCAACTAAAGCGTCCCACGTTGCAGGAGTTTTTTCGTCTGTGACCTTTTTAAGAGCGAGTTCTGAGTCATGCAAAAGGGTGGTAATCGCCTCCGTAACGCAGTCGGGCGTAATTTTGTCAAAAGCGAGTAAGTCGCCTTGTTCAATCAAGGGATTGGTCATAGAAAAATCCTTTAAAACGTAGAGGCGCGCTAGTCTGAGAGGCCGAGCCGATTTTCGACAGCTAGCACAGTGTTTTCTAAAAGCATCGCAATGGTCATGGGACCGACGCCGCCTGGAACAGGGGTAATCCAGCCTGCGACTTCGCTTGCCGCTTTCGTATCCACATCACCACACAAATGGCCATCTTCTTGTCGGTTAATCCCCACGTCAATGACAAGAGCACCGGGCTTTACCATGTCGGCGGTAACGGCCTTTGGTTTACCAATTGCCACAACAAGGATGTCGGCTTGACGGGCAAGGGCGGCAAGATCTTTTGTGCGGCTATGGGCAACAGTGACTGTGGCATTGCGTTCAAGCAAAAGAAGCGCAACGGGTTTACCCACGATATTGCTTCTTCCGATAACAAGCGCGTTTTTCCCAGAGATTTCATAACCCGTGGAGTCAATCATCTTCATAACGCCAGCGGGTGTGCAGGGAACAAAGCTAAAGGCTTTAGCGCTTGCTTTGTTGCGCGTCATCAAAAGACCGGCGTTTACCACATGAAAGCCGTCAACGTCTTTTTCTGGCGCAATGGCACGAATGATGGCCGCAGGATCAATCTGCTTAGGAACTGGGAGCTGCACCAAAATCCCGTCGACCGCATCGTCCTTGTTTAATTTTTCAATCAAAGCCAAAAGCTCGTCTTGCGTTGTCTCTTTAGCAAGGCGATGCGCAAAACTCTGAATGCCAACTTCCTGACAGGAGCGCAATTTATTTCGCACATAGACTTGGCTTGCAGGGTCGTCACCGACGAGGATGACAGCAAGTCCTGGACAGTGGCCCTTCTCAATAAGAGCGCTGACGCGATTTTTTAATTTGGCGCGAACCTCAGAGGCAAGCGCCTTCCCGTCGATAATTTTTGCAGTCATTTTCTACTTTTCAATCGGTGAAGAACTTTCGAGGGCGGCTTTGGATTGGGCCGCTTCTTTGGCCGCTTCGCGAACGGCTTCGGCAGCGATGCCGTTAAATTTCACACGAAAGTCTGTAATGGGTTTGTTGTTATGAAGAATGCGAATAGGAACGACTTTCTTTTGAAAGCGCCCCGAGCTCGTTTTGGATTCGATTTCGGCAAATCCTACACTGATGGAATCTTTATTTACGGGCTGAATGCCTAAGTCTGAACTTAAGACGCCTTCAGGGCATGCGAGCTCAAGAACACGCGTTCCCTGGATGTAGCGAATTGTCCAACGTCCCACCACAGGTTTTATCGTGGGCGCTCTTTGGCAGAAAAAGTCTTCGTGACTTGCGTTACTTAAGTGGTAATCGCCCTGGATACTTCCGGTTTTTGTTAGCTTACGCAAAAAAGAACCAATACCAGCTTTGGGTAAATCCTTTTTATCAAACCAAGCGCCATAGGGGTTGGCTTTTGTGTGATCGATGTAGGCTAAGCAAAACGGTTGCTTCTCGGAAAAGTTTTCCATGAGCTTTTCTAAATTGGCGGCTCCCGTAAAGGTTCCCTTCGCTGGCCAAATCACTTCATCGTCTCCAAGCCAATAGGTAAAGATGTAAGCGACAGAGCCTGTCGGGAAAACTTCCGTGCCTTTCATATACCAGGCCAAGGTATCTGGCTGATTGTTCGCATCGCGAATAATCTGACGAATGGGTTTGCCTGAGATGTTAAAAGCAAGCATGCGAATGGCAAAGTTCACATCAACGTTACCGCGAACAGAAACAAGAAGCCTTCCATCGGGGAGCGTTTGGGCAGCGGCCTTTCCCCAGTCTGTCACGGGGTGGCCATTGCGGTAAAGAACAGAAGCGCCTTCACCCCAACTTAAGGTTTTCTCATTGCCGCTCGAGTGAGATTCTTGCACTTCAAAGTTTTTTTCATCGATTTTTTTCAGTTGAAAAAAGCTTTCTCTCGTTTCGACAAAGGCGTGTACGCCTTCTTCTAAAGCCTTATCGATAGGAAGCGCAATTTCGGTTGCCCCGTAAGGCGCTCGAATATGACTTTCAGGAACCCAGGTGGAATCGGTAAAAACGGAATAGTGTGCGCGCGGTTGCGCTGGGGCTTTCTCAGGCGCTGTCGCTGAGCATCCAATGAGGAAAGCGCCGCATGAACTCAATAAACAGATGGTTTTAAGGTGGTTTCTAAACATAGCAAAGTACGTGAATAACTCTTTTTTTAATCGGGTTCTTTTTGACGAGGAAAAGAATTGCCTCATTCTAGTAGAAAGGCGCTAGGTAAAACGGAGTTTTTACGTAAAGGCACACAAAAAAGCGACGCCGTTTTGGCGTCGCTCTTTAAGACTTATTTCACTGATGGCTTAGAGAATCGGAACGATTAACAAAGCAACAATGTTAATAATCTTAATCAAGGGGTTCACAGCGGGACCCGCGGTGTCTTTGTACGGATCGCCGACCGTGTCGCCTGTGACAGCAGCCTTATGAGCTTCGCTACCCTTGCCACCGAAGTTACCATCTTCGATGTACTTCTTGGCGTTATCCCAAGCACCACCGCCCGTGGTCATCGAAATCGCAACGAAGATACCTGTCACGATCGTGCCCATCAAGACGCCACCTAAGGCCTGGGGACCTAAGCAAAGGCCAACCAAAATCGGAACGATAACCGGCAAAACAGACGGAACAATCATTTCCTTAATAGCGGCAACCGTTAACATACCAACGGCCTTGGAGTAATCAGGACGAGCCTTTCCTTCCATGATGCCCTTGATTTCCTTGAACTGACGACGCACTTCAACGACAACAGAGCCAGCAGCACGACCCACAGCTTCCATGGCCATAGCGCCAAAGAGGTAGGGGATTAAGCCGCCGATAATCAAACCGACAATCACATACGGATTCGAAAGATCGAACGTGAAGTCGATATTGAAGGTTTGCTTTAAGGAGTGTGTGTAGTCGGAGAAAAGAACGAGAGCGGCAAGGCCAGCAGAACCAATGGCGTAGCCCTTGGTGACAGCCTTTGTTGTATTGCCAACAGCATCCAAAGGATCTGTGACGTTACGCACCTTCTCGTCGAGTTCGCTCATTTCGGCAATGCCGCCAGCGTTATCGGTAATCGGACCGTACGCATCAAGAGCAACGACGATGCCAGCCATCGTAAGCATCGATGTGGCAGCAATAGCAACACCATATAAGCCTGCTAAGGTGTAGCTCACCATAATCGCAATGACGACAGCGAGAACCGGAAGGGCTGTTGCCTTCATAGAAACGGCCAAACCCTGAATGATGTTTGTGCCGTGACCTGTTGTGGAGGCCTTAGCAACCGCACGCACCGGGGCGTATTCTGTGCCTGTGTAGTACTCGGTAATGACAACCATTAAACCCGTGAGGACGAGGCCAACGAGAGCGGCGCCAAAGAGTTTGGTTGTTGTCACACCATCGGGAAGCATCGAGGCATCAGGGAAGACATAGTCGCCCACGAACCAGAAGGCCACGGCAGCGATAACGCCAGCGGCAATCAAGCCGTGATAGAGGGCAGTCATAATCTTCTTACCAGGGATGTATTTCACGAAGAAGGTGCCAATAATCGAGGCGATAATAGAAACCGCACCGAGTAAAAGCGGATATTCGACTAAGCGAGCAGCGTCTCCTGTGACAGAAAGCGCACCAATCATCATGGTGGCAACAAGCGTCACAGCGTATGTTTCAAAGAGGTCAGCTGCCATACCAGCGCAGTCGCCAACGTTATCACCAACGTTATCGGCAATCACGGCTGGATTGCGGGGGTCATCCTCAGGAATACCAGCTTCAACCTTGCCGACCAAGTCAGCGCCGACGTCAGCACCCTTTGTGAAGATACCGCCACCGAGACGAGCGAAGATGGAAATCAAGGAAGAACCGAAGGCCAAACCAATCAAAGGCTTGATTGTGTCATAGAGACCGGCTTCTTCAGGAGCGAAGACAATCAAAGCGGCCATGTAGCCAGCAACACCCAAAAGGCCAAGACCGACAACGAGCATACCCGTAATCGAACCACCTTTAAAGGCAACGTCAAGCGCTTCTTTCATGCCGATAGAGGCGGCCTGAGCGGTGCGCACATTGGCTTTGACGGAAACGTTCATACCGATAAAGCCGCAAGCACCTGATAAGACGGCGCCAACGACAAAGCCGAGGGCTGTCTTAAGGCCCAAAGCGGGCACGCAAAGAATCACGACGAAGAGCACGACACCGACAATCGAAATCGTTGTGTACTGCTTTGTCAAATAGGCCTGGGCACCCTGCTGAATTGCAAGAGCAATCTCTTGCATGCGAGCGTTACCAGCATCTTTGGCCAAGACCCAGCTACGGGTGACAAGACCGAAGATGACGGCCACGATACCGGCGGCAATGGCAAGCCAGATCGATGTAGTCATAACTTATAACTCCAGTGAACTTTCTTTCCTAGTAGAACCACTCTATTAGGCAAAAAAAGACAAAAATTTAAAAAACAAATAAAAAAACGAAATCTAAGTCTTCCTTTATTGGGAGGAAGACCTAAATCAAATTTCAATTTCGATTACTTAAGTGCATCGAAAATGCGGTCGCGAATTTCTTCAATCGCACCGATGCCGGAGACAGAACGGTATGCAGGGGCATCCGTTGCTCCACTCTTGGCAAGCGCACTGTAAAAGCTTACCAAAGCTTCGGTCTGCGAATGATAAACGGATAAGCGTTTTAAAACAACTTCTTCGCGGTCATCATCGCGTTGCACAAGGGGCTCACCAGTGACATCATCAACGCCCTCGTGCTTCGGGGGATTGAATTTGATGTGGTAGCTTCTTCCAGAAGCTGGATGTACGCGCCGCCCCGACATGCGTTCCACAATTTCTGAATCAGGAACGGAAATTTCCAAAACGAAGTCGATTGGTACACCAGCGGCTCTTAGGGCTTCAGCCTGCGGAATCGTGCGTGGGAAGCCATCGAAAAGAAAACCGTTCTTGCAGTCATCGGCCTTAAGGCGTTCTTTCACTAGACCAATAATGATGTCATCGCTGACGAGTTTACCTTGATCCATAACGGCTTTTGCGGCCTTGCCAAGTTCGGTACCAGCTTTAACAGCTGCACGCAACATATCGCCCGTAGAAATCTGCGGGATGCCAAAGCGTTCTTTAATAAAGGCCGCTTGGGTGCCTTTTCCTGCTCCAGGTGGTCCAATAAGGATTAAACGCATGGAGGTCTCCATAATTGAAAATAAAAGAATTGCGCTCGCTTGGGCCTCTCGGGCTCAAGCGAAGTTTTCGAATTTTAGGCTTCTTCGGAGAATTTTCAAAACGAATCAGCGCCGTTCATCCTTTTTGAGGAGACGATTCGACAACCTTTTGCAGGGAAGCTAGGAGGGTAAGATAAATTACC
>CAVAQL010000038.1:0-3575 GCA_963590825.1 Bacteroides caccae
TTCCATTAAGCCAGGAGCTGCAACAGACATCACATGTGTGCCTTGTGTAAAACGCACAAGCAAGTTGTGATAGCGCTCGCTTGTGATTGTGCGCGTTGTGCCGATGACGCCAAAGCGTCCGCTGTGACTTAACTTAGCAGCGGGCTTGACCGCTGGTTCAATTCCAATGATGGGTAAATTAAACTCTTGGCGAACGGTTTGAGCTGCGGCCGCCGTTGCGGTATTGCAGGCAATGACGATGGCTTTGGCATCGTGCTCAAGCAAAAACTTAATCATCGCTCGTGTGCGATCGATGATAAAGCTCTCGGTTTTATCTCCCCAAGGGGCGTTACCGTTATCTGCGCAGTAAAGAAAGTCTTCTGCAGGAAGGCGAGCTCTGAGGGCTTTCAAAACAGAAAGCCCCCCAAGACCGGAATCCAATACGCCAACGGGAGAACTCGAGGCCATTTAGTTTTTCTCCGCAGCGGCGCGCCCTAAGCGGTCGTTGACAGCCGCCCAATTTGGAAGTTGTGGAGGCATCTCAACCAAGATGCGCGCGGCGCCAACCGAATCGAGCCTGTGAAGATTTTCATAGAGAGCGTGCGCGTAGCCCTCCAATGACTCTGGGGCAACAATCGAAAGAACGAGACGCTCTTTCTCTAACTTTTGAAGCACTTCCCTTGAGGCCATGACGGCAACTTTCTGAGGAGCTAATTCGGAATATCGACTTATTAAGAGCTCTTTTGGGACAATCTCAAGCTTGGTTTTTGGAGCGTAGTGGCTCTTTAAGCGCCCCGAAGCACGCGGCGCATCGCTTCCTGCATCGGGAACGGCGCAACCTAAAACGGTTTCGAGCATTTCTCGGGTGATCGCGCCATGACGCAAAATCTCAGGCCTTTTTCCTGATAAGTTAATCATCGTCGATTCGACACCAACTTTGCAGGTGCCGCCATCGAGAATGTAGTCGAGCTTACCTGCGGGCTTTACGCCCAGGTCATCGAAAACGTGTTTAGCGCTTGTCGGAGAGATTTGTCCAAACGTGTTGCAACTTGGTGCCGTGAGCCCCTTAAAGGTGTCTCCTGCGAATTCTTCTAAAAGAGCATGAGCCCACGGGTGAGAAGGACAACGTAACGCGACAGAATCCTGCCCTCCTGTGACAAATCCGCCGCAACGGTCTGCTTTTTTGAGTACCACTGTTAGGGGACCAGGCCAAAAGGTTTTTACCAACAAACGCGCTTCTTCTGGAATGTTTACTGCCCACGCATCAAGCGCTGCGGCACTTGCCACATGCACAATAAGCGGGTGATTGGTGGGGCGCTTCTTCGCGGCAAAGGTCGCAAGAACAGCATCTTTGTTATCTGCGTCGGCGGCTAGCCCATAGACAGTTTCTGTGGGGATGGCGACTAAGCCGCCAGCGCGCAAAACGTCGGCGGCCTTCATGATGGCCGCCATATTAAGGGTAGGATAGTTAGCGAAACGCATTACGACTCGATGGGAAGTTTGGCGTGACGCACTTTGTCACTTTGCTTGGCGCGAAATTCATCAAGTTTTTTTGCAAGAGCGTCATCCGTGAGCGCCATCATCGTTACGGCAAAGATGGCGGCATTGGCTGACCCACCTTCACCAATCGCAAACGTTGCCACAGGAATACCACGTGGCATCTGAACGATAGAAAGAAGACTATCAATTCCTTTTAAGTACTTCGAAGGAATCGGAACCCCCAAGACAGGAAGCGTTGTCTTTGCGGCAATGACGCCAGCAAGATGAGCGGCACCTCCTGCGCCCGCAATGATTGCCTTTAAGCCACGCGCTTTTGCTGTTGATGCGTACTCAGCTGTTTCATCGGGTAGCCGGTGAGCGCTAATGACTTTCACTTCGTAAGCCACATCAAAGGAGGAGAGAATATCAATCGCAGGTTTCATCATCTCCCAATCGGAAGTTGATCCCATAACGATGCCAACAAGAGGATGATTTGTCATAACAAACCTCTACGAAAAAAAGACGGTAAAAAGAACGGAACCCCAAGTAAGGGCGCAAAGAATAAGACTAAAAAGTACTGCTGCGCTACCCAAGTCCTTGGCAAATTTGGATTTTGGGTGAATCTCAGGGCCAATTCTGTCAATGGCGGCTTCAATGCCTGAATTCAAAAGTTCCACGATAAGAACCAAAAAAACAGAAAATAGGCAAAGAAGGCGAAGAGACAGCTCAACAGGTAAAAAGAAACTAGCGGGAATCAGAATGATGGCTAAGAGCAATTCTTCACGAAAGGCTTCTTCGCTTTTTAGCGCAGCGCGAATCCCATCGTAGGAGTAGCGCGTGGCATTCATTAAACGTGTAAGCCCCGTTTTCCCTTTTAAATCGTTTGCCGTTTTCTCTGTCATAAATAGAAAAAGGGAGCTTAGCGGTGAAAGCTCCCTTTGCTCAGTGTTATCGGTTAGAGAACTTTCTGCGCAAGTTCGCCTTTGGCATAGTGGTCAGCCATCACATAAAGCGGAGTTGGCTTAATGTGAGCGGCTTGTCCTTCGCAGCCGAAAGCAATGTAGCGGCTCTTGCAGAGCTCAGAGGCGGCTTCGCGTGCCTTCTTTAAGTACCCGCGTGGGTCGAAACCACTCGGATTTTCCACGAAGTAACGACGAATCGCTGCTGTCATCGCAAGGCGAATGTCTGTGTCGACGTTGACTTTGCGCACGCCGTGGCGAATCGCTTCCTGAATTTCTTCAACGGGCACGCCATAGGTTTCACGCATTTGACCACCGTACTTACGGATTTCAGCAAGTAATTCCTGTGGAACCGAGCTCGATCCATGCATCACGAGGTGTGTGTTCGGGAGACGGGCGTGAATTTCTTTCACGCGTTGGATCGAAAGAATTTCACCGGTGGGCTTGCGCGTGAACTTATAAGCGCCGTGGCTTGTGCCGATGGCGATGGCGAGCGCATCAAGTTGCGTTGCGCGCACAAAGTCAGCGGCCTGATCTGGGTCGGTGAGAAGCATGTCGCGAGTCATCTTGCCTTCTGCGCCCTGACCGTCTTCTTTTGCGGCCTGCAGCGATTCCAAGGAGCCGATGCAACCTAATTCACCTTCAACGGAAACACCGATTGAGTGTGCCGCTTCAACGACGCGCTTGGTCGTCTCAACGTTGTATTCATATGTTGACGGGGTCTTTCCATCGGGCATCAAAGAACCGTCCATCATCACAGAGGTAAAGCCATAACGCATGGCGCCTTGGCATACCGCTGGGCTCTGTCCGTGGTCTTGGTGCATACAGACAGGGACATCCGGGTAGCTCTCTACAGCCGCTTCGATAAGCGACTTTAAAAAGAGTTCGCCGGCGTATTTGCGAGCCCCAGCAGAGGCTTGCATGATGACGGGTGCGCCAACGGCTTGTGCTGCCGTCATGATGGCGTGGACCTGTTCAAGGTTGTTGATATTAAATGCGGGAATTCCGTAACCGTTTTCTGCTGCGTGATCGAGCAGTTGACGCAAACTGACGAGTGCCATATCGATAGCTCCGAATGGTTTGAGACGAGATCGAATGCGTTGAGTGTTGCTTAGCGCTTTCTTGGAAACCCATTTTAACTGAATGAGCCTTGAAAAG
>CAVAQL010000038.1:3585-11059 GCA_963590825.1 Bacteroides caccae
AAACCTATACAGAGGGAAAACACTTGAATTTGCTGGAAGCTAGGAGATTTTTGCCGAATCTGGTTTTAAAATGAAACCCAAATTTTTTTCGCGAAATAAGAATGACATAGTGTTTTTTCCCGATGCGGAAAGTTTGGCTATGTGCTTAAATTCGTAAAGCTCAGGCCTAAGGCCTAACCGGTTTCTTAGTTGTGAAGTTTTTTTAGTTATTTTGTAAATAAAACAGTGGAGTAACTGCTATGCAAGGACTTATGAAAACAAGTCTCAGTGGTTTGCCCTTGGTCTATCGCGGTAAGGTTCGTGAGTGCTACGCCGTCGGAGACGACAAGCTTCTGATGGTCGCAACCGATCGCATCAGTGCGTTTGATGTGATTTTGAGTGTGCCGATTCGCGACAAGGGTAAGGTCTTAACGGGGCTAACAAAGTTCTGGTTTGAAAAGCTCGCTAAGGGAATGCCAAACCAGTTAACGGATATCGCTCCGGAATCTGTTGTCGCGCCCAATGAGGTCGATCAGGTCGCAGGGCGCGCAATGGTTGTTAAGCGCTTAAAGCCGATTTTGATTGAATGCGTGGCGCGCGGCTACGTGATTGGTGGTAGCTGGGCTTCCTATAAGGCAAATGGCACGATTTGTGGCATTCGTCTTCCTGAAGGCTTAAAGCAGGCTCAAAAGCTTCCTGAGCCGATTTTCACGCCTGCGGCAAAGGCCGAAGTTGGTACACACGATGAAAACATCGATTTTGACCGTGTTTGCTCGCTTTACGGTAAGGACGTTGCCACGCAGATTCGTGACTTAACGCTTGACCTTTACACACGTGCCGCTGAATATGCTCTCACCAAAGGCATCATCATTGCCGATACGAAGTTTGAGTTCGGTTTGGATGAAGAAGGTCGTGTTTGCTTAATGGATGAGGTGCTTACTCCGGATAGCTCGCGCTTCTGGCCACAAGACCAGTATCGTTTGGGAATTTCGCCACCGAGCTTTGATAAGCAGTTCTTGCGTGATTGGCTTGAGACGCAGCCCTGGAACAAGACACCGCCAGCCCCCGTGCCACCAGCGGACATTCTTGAAAAGACCGCTGCGAAGTACCGTGAAGCCTATGAGCGCTTAACAGGAAAGACAACGTTCTAGTTTTTCGTTAATCCTCAAACAAAAAGCTCCCGCGATTCAGAAAAGAATTTCGGGAGCTTTTGCTAAGAGCTAAAAGCGTTCTGAGTTTCTACGGCTGATTGCCCCAGACCTCGTTTTTACGAGCTCCATCGCCTTCAGCCTTATCGTTTAAATCTTTAATTGTTTTGAATTTTCCGAAAGCCTCAATTGCACCGCGAACGTTGTGGCAAGCGATATTGCAGAACGCAAATTCTTCGCCCCGATCGACATCTTTTTCTGCAATGCCTTTGGCTTTGGCAGTATCTTTGGCGTAACGGTCGCAAATCTCACTGCCGGCGTAGTTAATTGAAGAATTGACTTCAGCTTCGGTTAACTTAACTTCGCACTCATTCCAGAATGTGACTCTATGTTTCGTAAGGTAGGCATACCCATTCTTTTTGATGTCGATGACACGGCCTTGGTCGTCAAACTTAAAGTAGACGTTTTTCACCGTGTAATCACTGGATGAAGAGCCAAACCCAAGGGTTAAAAATCCTTTTCCGAGGTTCTTCGCGAAGTTGCCTGCGGCGTTATTCCCGACAAAGGCATAACCGAGAACGGTCTTTCCGTCGCTTTCTGTCGTCCCGATTGTGGTGGGTGTGTCAAACAAGGCTCTTACTTCACTCATCGTCGTTTGGTTTAACGTGACAAACTTATCGATTTGAGCAATGTTGTATCCGTCAGAATCTCTCTGATAGGAAGCACATCCCGTAAAGATTAATGTTGTAGCAAGAACACCAGCTAGGAGAAAATGTTTTTTCATAAGTTATGTCCTTTGGTATGTGATTTTGTTCGGAAAAACGGAAAATTTCCGACAAAATCTTTTGTTAAAAAATAAAGCAAACTAAGCCTAGCAAGTAATCATAGACTTTGCCACTTTTTTCGCACGGTGTTTTTTGCACCGCGGCAGACTAAGGTGCGTGAAATATCTTGAGCCGTTCGAAAAGGGAAAAAATGGCTTGCTCTGTCATTTAAACAGAGGGAACTTGGCGTGTTTTGGGCGTTCTTAACTAAGAGACAACGTCGCCTGTGACGTAGATTCCGTCAAAGCACGAACAATCGAACGTATCGATTTCGGGATTGAGTTCGTGAAGCGCCCGTGGCAAATCTTCAAGGGGAAGATAAATGACGGCATCGGCGCCAATGCGTTTTGCGACCTCTTCTTCGCTTTCTCCGTTGCCGCAAATAAGCTCGGAACGGGAAGGAATGTCAATGCCGTATACATTGGGAAACATCACGCGGGGAGCCGTTGAGGCAACAAAGACTTTCTTGGCTCCTGATTGGCGAGCTAAGTCAACAATCTGTTCCATCGTCGTACCGCGCACAATCGAGTCGTCAACTAACAAAACGTTCTTGCTGGCAAATTCAATCGGCATTGCATTTAGCTTTTGACGAACGCTTTTCTTACGCGTTTTCTGATCGGGCATGATGAAGGTGCGCCCCACGTAGCGATTCTTAATAAATCCTTCGCGGTAGTTAAGATGAAGGATTTCGGCTAACTCTTGCGTAGCGGCGCGCCCTGTATCAGGGATGGGAATCACACAATCGATTTCTTTGATATCAAGGCGCTTTTCAATTGCGCGGGCAAGGTATTTTCCGAGCTGTAAGCGAGCAGCGTAGACGTTAATCTTGTCTAAGAAACTATCAGGGCGCGCAAAATAGATGTACTCGAAAGCGCAGGGCGTCAGTTTGGGGTTGTCAGCGCAGACTTGAGAATAAAAGTTTCCGTCAGTATCAACAAAGATGGCTTCGCCAGCACCGACGTCACGTTCTAATTTAAATCCGCGTCTACCCATCGTCACCGACTCAGAACTAAACATGTAATCGGTTCTACCAGAGGCTGCTTTGCGTGAGCCAAAGCAAAGCGGACGAATGCCGTGAGGATCACGAAACGCCACTAAGCCAATGCCTGCAATAAGAGCCACACAGGCATACGACCCGCGCACGGTATTGTGCACCGTGTGAATCGCTCGGAAAAGTGCTTCTGGGCTAAATTCTTTGCGTTCGGTTTCTGCGGCAAGAGCGTCAGCCAAAACGTTCAGCAAGACTTCTGAGTCGCTCATCGTTAATGTGTGACGATGGTCGATTTTGGCAAGCTGTTCTTTCACTTCGCGAGCGTTTGTGAGATTGCCGTTATGCGCTAAAAGCAGGCCAAAGGGGGCGTTTACATAAAAAGGCTGGCTCTCTAAGTTGTCGCTCGCACACCCTTGGGTTGGATAGCGCACGTGGCCGATGCCAGCGTTGCCAACCAAGGTACGCATATCGCGTGTGCGAAAGATTTCGCTCACTAAGCCCTTAGCTTTATAAAGCGCAAATCGGTCGCCTTCCATCGTACCGATGCCAGCGGCATCTTGGCCGCGATGTTGCAACAAAAGCAACGCGTCGTAAAGCTCTTGATTAACGGGTTTATCCGCTAGGATCCCGACGATGCCGCACATGGTTTGCGCCTTTCTTTATTGATGGTTTTATCACTGAGTTAATAGAGTTGTGCTCAGTGTTATTTTTAGAAAAAAATCCGATGGGCGGCATTGTACTCGAGCTAGGAGCTCTCTCGCCTAGGTCAAGATACTTAGATAAGTCCCAAGAAGCCGATAGCCGACTCAATGTTTTTTTGGAAGAATCCAATTTACCGAGCGCTTTAAATGTAGCTCCATTGCTGCCTGCGCCATGACGGGATCGTGATTTAAAAGAGCTTCGAGAATAAGGCCATGCTCAAGGCTTTTAATCGAGCTGTGACGCGCTTTGTTACCGACAAAGTAGCGTTGAATCTTTTCCATGCCATCGGCGATTTGGATGCGAATCATCTGCATGGCCTGCGGAAAAAAGCGATTGTGCGTTGCTTCTGCAATCGCCAAGTGAAACGCGATATCGGTATTAAGAGCTGTTTTGTCTTCTTGGTTGTATTTGGACTCAGTGGCATCAAACGCGCGCTGAATTTCAATCTTATCGTGTGTATTGCAATTTAAGGCAGCCCAAGCGGCCATCGGTCCTTCGAGTGCGATTCGAAATTCAAAACAGTGCTTAAGATCGTCGAGTTCAGTAACGGGATTAAGCCGAATTTCAGGCAGGTCAAAGCTACGACTACGTTTTACGAAACTGCCCACGCCACGCGAAGAAACAATAAAACCTTGAGTGCGCAATTGAGCGAGAGCGGCGCGAATCACGGGTCTAGAAACGGAATACTCGCGTGATAAATCACTTTCTGTGGGCAGTTTCTGCCCTTCTTTGTAGGTTCTCGAAGTGATTTTTTGATAAAGCTCGTCGTAGATGCAGTCGGCGAGCGTCCTGCCTTTTTCGTTATGCATGACGCTAAAGTTCCTCATGTCAAATCTCGCGAGAAATTGTATTGGAAATCTCTCAAAGAGAGACTCCCTTTTTTCAGGGAGTTTCTCAATGAGAGGAGGGGGAAAGTTACATCACAAAGTTCACGGCGTAGGCAATAAGCGTGCAAACGAAAAAGCCCACGATGTGATTTGGACGCTGAAAGAGGTTCGCATCCTTAAGGTTAGAGCCCGGTGTGACGGGAATTAGTGTCGGAAGATTCGCCACAGGGCCACCCGTTAAGAAGTGCTGGAAGATTGCGGCTGGTCCGCACGCAGCAATACAAGCAGCTAAGGGCGAAGCACCCGCCGCGATGACAACAGGCATCAAGGGGATTGTTAAGGCGCCGGAGGCTGAGTATGACTGGGTAACAGTGCCTGCAACAAGACTTACAAGGAGCATGACCATAATCGGCGAGATGTCCAAGAGTGGTTGCAGAATCGTGTTAATCGTTGCCGTTAAACCAATGGCTTTAATCACAGAGCCCATAAAGACGAAACCAATCGTAGCCACAAGGGGAATTGCCATGCGCTTTAAGCCATCAATCATCATTTGTTCACCACGGCTCGCGTTAACGTGCGCCATGACAAGAGTGAGCGCGCCGCAAGCAATACCCACGATAAAGACGGGGAATCCCACGGCAAAGCCAATCATCAAAAGAAGGAACGGCAAGAAGGCTTTTCCTGACGAGGTTTTAGCGGCATCGGCACCTTCGGTTTCAGCGAGCATCTTTTCGGCCTCTTCGCGAGACATTAATTTGCCTTCTTTTTTCATCTGGAGGTAATTGCGCACGAAGGCTGCGAAAATCACAGACAAGGCAACGATGATGCCCGCAACGTTAATAAGTCCAAAGGTAATACCCGCGGTAGCGATTAAGGCAACCTGTGTCGGGTGAGTAAAGCCGCCAAAGTTACCGAGAATGCCAGCGTGGCCTTGACTACCAGCAGCACGGTTTGGGTCCATGCCCATTTTCACAGCCGCCGGACACGCAATAGCACCCGTCACAATCGGAGGAGCATAACCTGTGAGCATGCCGATAATGCCAGAAGAGATAGCACCAGCGGCAATAACGCCAGGAGCGCCACCGAAGCGAGTTCCGAAACGAATCACGGCTCGGACGATAGCAGCGAGGTAGCCTGTCGCTTCTAAGATGCCAATGAACATCAAGACACCGGTCATATCGGCAATCACACCGATAAGCCCAGAACTGACAAGTTTGGCAAGTGTCACAGGGCTACTGCCTGTGATGGGGAAGCCCGCTACAAGAGTAACAAGAGTCGAGCCAAGAATAGCTGTTAAGTACAAAGGCGTTTTGCCGCTAATCATCAGAACTAGGACAACCGCCATCAAACATTGAGCAACAATCATTTGTGTGGTCATGTTTTTTTCCTTTGGTTTTTATTTGTAGGTGTTATGTGCAAGCAAAATCGAAAGCGTGAGAACGCGAAGCCGTTCGGGTAGCGTTGCCTTGATGGCGTACTCGCGGTCTGTGTGAAGATTTCCTCCGACAATTCCCATGCCGCAGATGGTGGGAACATCCTCACAGGATGTGATGCCAGCGTCAGCGGCTCCTCGAACATTCATTCCAGTTAGCGAAAGACCAAAAGCCGCACCTGCTTTTTTCACGAGGCTAAAGAGCGCTTGATTGGCTTCGTTGGGTAAAAATGGCAAGAAGCCAACAGGTTCGCTTATCGATACAGTTAAGTCTCCTGCGGTGTGCGCAGCGCAGATTTCCTTAAAGCGCGTTAAGAGGTATTCGCGTTGTTCGAGGGTTGAAAAGCGCGTGTAGACCTTGGCTGTAGCGTGATCGGCAACGATGATGGCACCGTCTCCTCCGCTAATAAGCCCGACGTTTGTGCTGTAGCCAGCTTTCGCATCGGAGAGATCTGCCATCTCAGCAACGACTTTAGCCAAGCCGTGAATGGCGGAGGTCCCTTCTTCGAAAGCATTGCCTGCATGAGAAGAATGACCTTTCGCTGTGAGTACTAAAAGATCACCGCCGTCGCGCCCTGTGACAAGAGCGCCGTTAGCACGAGCTGGCTCAAGATAAAACGCGGCTTTGGCATATTTGGCACGGCCACGAACAAAACTCGAAGAGGCTTCTGAACCTATTTCCTCGTCGGATGTGAAGATAATCTCAAGGGGAACAAGTTCTCCGAGTTCCTTTAATAGAGAAATGGCATAAAGACCGATGACAATGCCACCTTTCATATCCGCACAACCTGGTCCGTAACACTGCGTCGCATCTTCGCTAAAAGGACGTGTGGTTGTTGTCCCGTGGGGAAAAACGGTATCTCTATGGCAGACAAGAAGAATACGACGTTGCGTTTCATCTTCGCAGCCGAATGTGCAGGCAATTGGATCGCCGTGCACTGTGGCTTTCGGCCGTGTGATTTTTGCGCCCATCTCTTTAGCAATGCCAATGAGGTAATCCCCGAGTGCATTGACGTCTTCGGTATCGAAGCTACCGCTTTCCCGATTGACAAGATTTGCTAAGGACTTTGTCATTTCAGCCTCTTTTCCTTCTGTAAGGGACTGAATCCTCTTAGCCAACTGATTGATCTCCAACATCGTGCATCTCCTAATGATGTGTTTTTATCGACGGCGATGAGGGTATCACCTGAGTTTTATTGCAGTAAATAGTTGTCATATGGCACTGACAACAACTATTGACATTAAAGGGAAGGACTCTTTAGATTGAGAGCTCCAAACTTGATCGTTTAGTAAGGAGTCGTGATGACCTATCCTGTAATTTCGGTTTCTGGTAATGCCTTTGAGCGAGGCGCCCAATATGGATCAAAAGTTCCCGAGCGTATTCGTAAAACAATTGGTTTTTACAAGGCGATGTTTCAAACCTATGAGGTGTCGTGGCCTGAGGCACAAAAAAGGGCTAAGTCGTTTGTGCCTTTTATTGAAGCGTATTTGCCTGAGGGTTTAGAGGAGATGAAAGGAATCGCCGAAGGCGCAAAGTTAAGCTTCGATGAAATTCTTACGATTAACTGTCG
>CAVAQL010000039.1:0-8286 GCA_963590825.1 Bacteroides caccae
CGACGCACAGGCGAGGGAAGGGCTTCGATTTCAAGCTCACTCCAAGAAACCCATTCGCCGTTACCCTCGGGCTCTTCATTTTGGGTGAGTTCTTTGGCGTACAGGTTCACTTCAATCTCGTAGTGAGAAAAGGCGTGATGAAAATGCGTTATTGGGATTCCATCGACAAAGGCGACTTCAGGTAGGCTCCATAAGCCCTGCCAAACGGCTTTCTTTTCCCGCTTCGCGAGCCAAAGCTTGTCACCCTTTAGGAAAAGGACCATGGCGATATCGCGTATGGGTTTTTTATGCGTTTTGAGTCTAACGGGATACTCAACAGGGTTTCCTTCACGGTTTGCACTACACCACCCGCGGATCGGACAGTCTTTGCAACGCGGTTGTGTTCTTGTGCAAAGGGATGACCCAAGATCCATCAGCGCTTGGTTATAGATGCCTGCGTTTTTTTCTGGCACGAGTTTTTCAGCAAGGGTCCAAAGCGTTTTTTGAGAAGATGCTTTTTCGACGGGCTCTTTTAGAGCAAGTAGGCGAGCAAAAATGCGGCGGACGTTTCCGTCTAGGATTGGCGTTGCAGCGCCAAAAGAAAAACTTGCGATTGCTCCCGCGGTGCTTTTCCCGATGCCAGGAAGTGCCATCAGTTCTTCTCGGGTTTGAGGAAATTTGCCATCGTATTCGGTAGCGATGGTTTTGGCGCATTTCAAAAGATTTCGCGCTCTTGAGTAGTAACCCAATCCTGCCCAAAGGCGCATGACGTCTTCTTCTGTTGCTTTGGCTAAATCGGAAAGTGTTGGGTAGGTTGCAATGAATCGGTCAAAGTACTCGCACACGACAGAAACTTGTGTTTGCTGAAGCATGACTTCTGATAGCCAGCGTTTGTAGGGATCTTTGACCATCCAGGCAAGGCCCTGACGCCCGAAGCGCTTTTGCCAAGCGATGAGCGCCGCAGAAAACCCATCGAAATTTTGTTTCGCTTTTTGCATGCCCTTATGCTAGCGAATTGCCCCGATTAGGGAAATACGCAGAAAAATTTTGTGTTTTTACAGGCGTTTTTAAAAACAAAAGGCAAAAGAGAGGGTATGATTGCGCCCAATGTCGCCGAGTTAACGACAACTTGCGGGGCGACTTAGGAAAAATACCGCTAAAGCGTCTCCCGCATTCAGTCGCGAGCCACACTCCGAAAAACTTATGCGTTAGGCGCTGTCCTTAGAACGCTTGAATACATACAGGAGTTAGCATGGTCAGCGATTTTCTTTTTACGTCCGAATCCGTTAGCGAAGGGCATCCCGACAAGGTTGCAGACCAAATCTCGGATGCGATTTTGGATGCGTGTATCGCACAAGATAAGCTTAGCCGCGTTGCCGCTGAAACCCTTTGCACCACAGGCCTCGTTGTTTTAGCTGGCGAAATCACCACCAAAGCCAATGTCGATTATGAAGGCGTGGTGCGTCGCGTCTTAAAGCGCATTGGCTACGACAACGAAGACTATGGCATTGACGCGAAGACTTGCGAAGTGCGCGTCTGCTACGACAAACAGTCACCCGATATTAAGCAGGGTGTCGACGAGAAAGATGGCGACCCCCTCAAGCAGGGCGCAGGCGATCAAGGCCTTATGTTTGGCTTTGCCTGCGATGAAACACCGACACTGATGCCCGCGGCAATCTTTTACTCACATCTTTTGGTTGAGCAACAGTCTCGCGTGAGACGCGATGGCACGATGCCGTATTTAAGACCAGATGCCAAGAGCCAGGTGACATTACGTTATGTGGACGGAAAACCCGTATCTGCCGCTAAGATTGTTCTTTCGACGCAGCACTCTCCTGAATGGAGTATCGGAAACGCAATGAAGCCCGAATTCCGTGAAGCGGTGATTGAAAACATCATTCGCCCTGTGATGCCTGCTGAGTGGCTTAAAGAGACAGAATTCTTAATTAATCCCACGGGACGCTTTGTCACGGGCGGCCCCCAGGGCGACTGTGGACTCACGGGGCGCAAGATTATTGTGGATACCTATGGCGGCGCCTGCCCGCACGGGGGTGGCGCCTTCTCGGGGAAAGACCCAACGAAGGTTGACCGTTCTGCAGCCTATGCGTGTCGCTATGTTGCAAAAAACATTGTTGCCGCGGGACTCGCCAAGCGCTGTCAGGTCCAAGTTGCCTACGCGATTGGCGTTTCTGAGCCGATGAATGTCACAGTTCGCACTGAAGGCACTGGGGTGATGCCTGATGAAGCGTTATCGAAGCTCGTCAGAGAAGTTTTTGATCTTCGCCCAGGCGGCATTGTTAAGATGCTTGATTTGCGTCGTCCGATTTACGAGAAGACCGCAGCTTACGGACATTTTGGTCGTGAAGAACCAGAATTTACGTGGGAACTTTGCGACAAAGTCGAAGCGCTCAAAGCGCGAGCTGGCGTTTAACGTAAAGAAAAGGGCGAAACCAACCCAACGGGAGATTTTCGCCCCAATCTCGTGACTCAAAGAAATTCCCGCGCCCGTTAGTTCGAGCGCGGTTTCGCGTCGCTCGGTTACTTACCTAACGTACGCCAGACGCAACGGCTCATCAATTCAAGAGAATTGCCCAGTGTCTTCTCATCAAAGTCAAAGTGGTTGTTGTGGTGACCAGCTTTGCGGTTCGTGCCAACCTGAACATAGGTGCCCTTGCCGCCAGCGGCCTGAACAGTACTCATAAAGTGTGAGTAGTCCTCAGAGGCGCCAAAGCTCTTACGTTCGATGATGTTATTGAAGACGCCCATAGCCTTTGCTTCTTCAGCAACGACCTTAGCGCATTCAGCGTCGGACTCGCCGCTCTTTGTGCCACCCATCAATTTAATCGAGTAGCCGCAACCCCACATATCGCCAGCAGCCTTACCGATACGCTGCACTTCGCCAAACATATAGTCGTTCAAATCGCTTGTGATACCGCGGGTTTCGAGAACGAGAACAGCCTTCGGAGGAATGACGTTACGGCCTTCGCCGCCGATTAACTTGCCGACTGTGATGCGTGTGTCGCCCTTGCCAGAGCGTGGAATCGCATGCATGTTAAGCGTTGCAGTTGCGGCAGAAAGAAGTGCATTCTTACCTTCTTCCGGTGCGTTACCCGCGTGGGCAGGAACACCGGTGTAGGTGATATCGGCCTTTGTTGTGGCTAAGAAGTTTGTCGTTCCGCAAATAACGGTTCCGAGGTCAGCCGCTTGAAAGCCAATGTGCATGCCAAAGATTGTGTCAACGCCCTTAACGGCACCAGCATCGACCATCGGTGTTGCGCCGCGCACGCCTTCTTCAGCAGGTTGGAAAATGAAACGAATCTTTCCTTTGAGCTGGTCTTTGCAGGAAGCGACGACTTCCGCAAGCGCCAAGCCAATCGTGACGTGGCCGTCATGGCCGCAGGCGTGCATGCAACCCTTATTGACGGAGGCAAAGCCTTCGGCTGTTGGGCGGTGAGTCGGCTCATCGCACTCGGTGCAGTCGTTGCAGTCCATATCGAAACGAACAGCAAGGAAAGGCCCCTCAGAGCCAAAGTCCATATCAGCCCAGAAGCCTGTTAAGCCGCCAGTCATCTTGGCAACAAGTTCGGGGTCTGCCCCTTGAGCGATGGCGCGTTCTTGGTGCTTCTTAAGAACCTCGGGAGCCGGAACGCCCATCATGGATTCGGCCTTGACGGCGTCTTTACCCATGGTGATTTTGTAGCCCAAGCTCTGCATCTTCTTAATGGCCATTGAAGCCGTACGGAATTCTGTCCAACCAGATTCCGGATGTTTATGCAAATCGCGGCGTGTGGCAACGAGTCCAGGGATTAGTTCTTTTACTTTCGCAAGCATTGTTTCGTTCATAATCCAAGCTTCCTCTTGAATAGTTACGGAAATCTCCACCGAAACAATAAAGAGCGGTAAAAAAACATGTGCCGATTGTTGTCTCGGTTGCTAGAAATTGTAATGAAATTGGCTTGTTCCCATGGGAACAAATCGTAAAAAACGTAAAATTTAGGGAAAACCGCAACCCCCTATGAGCTAAGAATTGCTGTCCTTTCTCGGTAAGGAAGGGGGTGGCTTTCTTTATCAAGATTTACCAAAAGGCAAAAGAAAACGATGTTTAAGCGTCAGTCGTTTTACGAAATAGGTCCGATTGAGAGACTTATTTTTGCGTCCGTTATGCTGGTTGTTCTTCTACTATTGGTGAGCTTTAGCCTTGTTGGAAAGGTTGAGCATGAGCACTTAGGCATCGCGCTTATGGTCCTGATGATTTTTCATCTTCTTTTTGTGCGATGCGTGAAAAGAAAAGAAGCATCAGAGCGCTTTAAGACAATCTTTGCCATCCTTTTTGCGCTTTGCTGCATAACGGGAGCTGCTCTTTCTCGGTATGACTTTCGCTTTTTCGAAGACGTTCCGTATGCTGAAGTTATGCAACAAATTCACTTTATGAGTGCTTACTGGTGTGTTATCCTCGTTGGCATTCACATCGGAATGCAAGAAAAATCGATTACGCAGATTCTGCCAAAGACACTATGCCGAATTGGCAGGGTTCTCGTGTACGCTTTGAGCGCCTATGGCGTTGTTGTTTTCGTTACAACGCCAGTGGTGTCGTACCTATTTTTGGGAAAGGGATCAAACCGAGTGGATTATTCAGTTGGGTTGTGCGTATTCTTTTTCCAGTGTCTTGCCGTTGTGACGTTAATGGCCTTGTTGAGCGCAAAAGTTCAACAAAAAAGGAATCAAGATGCCGATTACAAAAGAGAAAGTTAACGAGGAAGTTAAGCGTCTAAAGCGGCGAATTGACTGCACACTCGGTCGCGAGGTCTGCGATTTAATTATTCGTGGCGCTACAGTGGCCGATGTTGTTAACGGAGTCCTTGTTAAGGATGTTGACATCGCCATTGACTCTGGAAGCATTGTCGATATTGGGAAAGAAATCCGCGCCAAAGCCAAACTCGAACATAAGGCAAAAGAAGGAATTTATGTTCCAGGCTTTATCGATTCGCATGTTCATATTGAGTCTTCCTTTTTGTCGCCTTCGGGATTTTCCGATTTGGTCATTGTTCACGGCACAACAACAGCCGTTGTTGATCCTCATGAAATCGCGAATGTCGCTGGCACCGCCGGCATTGATTACATGATGAAAGCAAGCGAGGGTTTGCCATTGGATATTCGCTTTGTGCTTTCTTCGTGTGTGCCAGCTTCCGGCTTTGAAAGCTCAGGCGCCACGCTTGACGCGGAGTCTTTGAGTCCTTATTTTGAAAACGAGCGTGTAGTAGGGCTTGCTGAAGTGATGGATGTTCCAGCAATCTTGTCATGCAAGGACGATATGCTTAGAAAGATTGCAATGGCACGCCTAGCGGGCAAGGTCGTTGATGGACACGCACCGCTTCTTACGGGTACGGAACTTTCTGCTTATGCGGCCGCGGGCGTACGAAGCGACCATGAGGGCTCGACACCAAAGGAACTTACCGAGCGCTTCTCTCGCGGCATTGCTGCCAATCTTCGTGAGGGCTCGGCAGCACAAAATGTTGAAGGCCTCTTTAAGGGGCTCAATAAATTCAATTGGTCTCGTGCAATGTTTTGCACCGATGACGCAGGAGCTGACGATGTGATTGTCAACGGTCACGTTGTGCGTGCTTTACGTAAAGCAGTTTCTTTGGGGCTAAACCCCATGAAAGCCTTAGCGATGGGAAGCATTAATGTTGCCCAACACTACGGCATTCGTGAAAAGGGTCTTTTGGCTCCAGGCTACGCAGCAGATATTGTCTGTGTGAAAGACCTCAAAGGCTTCGATGTGCTTGAAGTCTGGAGCAAAGGGGAGCTCGTGGCTCAAGAGGGACAACTTCTGAAAGCAGCAACGCCGATTCCTGTGCCAGTGGCTTTGCGCCATACGGTAAATCTGCGACACGTTGGCCCTGAAGATTTTGAGATGACGATTAAAGGCGAGGAGCATGTCATTGGTGTGATTGCAGGACAAATCATCACAAAACACATAAAAAAGGCGCTCGTTACAGATAAAGACGGACACTTTGATCCAAAGAAAAACCCAGGCGTTGCAAAGATTGCTGTTCTTGAACGCCATCACAACACGGGAAATATCGGTCTAGGTTGGATTGAAGGCTATGTGGATTCAACGGCGTTAATGCAAGGTGCCATTGCGACAAGCGTGGCGCACGATGCGCACAATGTGATTGTGGCAGGCGACAATGACGCGGACATGGCGCAGGCTGTGAATACCGTTCGGGATGTCGGTGGTGGAATGTGCATTGTGAAAGCCGGACAAGTCATTGCGACGTTACAGCTTCCCATCGCAGGGTTGATGAGTGATATGTCCGCTGTGGGACTTGCTCAACAGAAAAAAGCCTTCCGAGAAGTAGCGCAGAAAGAGCTCTCGGTTGCTCAGGGTGTGAATCCCGTGATGACTCTCGCGTTTACGGCGCTCACGGCGATTCCTGAGCTGCGTATCACTGACCGAGGGCTTTTTGATTTCAAGAGTTTCTCTTTTGTGAGTAAAGAGCAAAGACACCTAGGGCATATGCAGTAAAATCCCTGTCCCTACCGGAGAAAAAGAATAAAAATGAGTCAATCTCAACGAGAAGAACGTGAACGCGAGCGGCTTTCTTACCGCCTTTTACCTGGAGAAGTGCGCCATTATTTGGAGCGCCTTGGAGCCAAGATTTCGTGGTCCTTATATCCGGCAAAAGAAAAGTCTCTTGGGACTGTTGTTCTGCTTCATGGTATCGCCAGCAACGGCAGTCGTTGGGAAGAGTTCGCAGAAAAAAGTTTTCTTCACGAATGCTGGGATATCCTGCGCTTGGACTTGCGTGGTCACGCAGGTAGCGTAAGCGCCAAAGTTGGCACGCTTGAAATTTGGAGCGAAGACCTTAAGGCGATTCTTGAGAGCGCGAACTTAAAAAAGATTGTGTTAATCGGTCATAGTTTAGGAGCTCAAATCGCGATTAAATTTGCGCAACTTTTCCCAGAGTTTTTGCGTGGACTTGTTTTGCTAGATCCTTTATTTTCTCAAGCCTTTACTGAAAAGACACGTCGTCTCACGCATAAAAAGCCCTTAATTGTTGCGGTTGACTATGTTTCGCGCTTTTTTAATCTTTTGGGATTTCACAGAACCATTTATCCACAAAACCTGCGCGACAAAGACCAGACAGCGCGCGTGATGATTGCAAAAGGCGGCAAAGACCTTCAAGCCTTTATCGAACGATATTCGTCACCTAGGTTTGATATGAAGCTCATTCACTTAGCGCAGTATGCGCGAGATGTGATTGAAACAGGGCGCGATACACCAGGATCGGAAATCTTTACGATGCCAACCTTGGTGATTGCTGCTCAAACAGGAACCTACACGGACTCTCGTATCGTCAAAGAATGGGTCGATGCCATGCCTTGCGGGGAAATCAAAACGGTGCACTGCGTTCACTGGCCATTAACCGAGTGCCCCGATGAAGTTGAGGCGGCAATCCGTTCGTGGTTTAGCAAAACTGAACTTCAGCCCTAAAGCGAAAGCAATTTCCCAAATGAAAACGCGACCGAACTGGTCGCGTCTTGGTCAGGAGTAAAGCTTCTTAGAACTTGTAGCGTAACTGCAAGCCATAAATCAGCGAGTGCTGAGTCTTCCACTTGCCAACCGGTTGTGTGTTGGGATTGTCAGTACGGTCAAATTGATAGAACTCGGAAGTTCCTAGGCCCTGAACCCACAACAGAGCCGTGTCAACGGCCCAGTTCTTGTTAAAGTTGTAAGAGGCACCCAAAGAAAGGAAGAGACGATCCCCGTCGGGAATGGTTGCTACGCGATAGGATTCATCGTCGACTGCATCTTCTTCGTATGCAATGCCGCCTCTTACGGTCCACTGCTCATTGATTTTGTAATCAGCGCCAAGAGCAAATAACCATGTATTACGGTAGTGATGGCGGATTGGTACCGCACTTAATCTTCCTAAAGTTGTCGTGTATGCGCTTGGAATGTCTTGACGAAGCGTCCATGCATGAGAGTTTTTCCACTTGGCCCAACGAATGGTACCGTTAAGTGTCAACCTATCCGTGGCTTCCCAAAGGCCAGAAGCGTAGACAGTATCAGGAAGTTTAATTGTGACCTTGGAGGGGAACTTGTAGTTACCGCCCGAAACAGGGGAGAACTCAAAGTGTCCAGAGGCGTTATGTTTGACAGCAGAACGGTAAGAGAGGCTAAATCGTGTTGTTTGTGTTGGACGCAGAACGAAGCCAACGTTCCAGCCCCATGCCCAACTGTCACCAGTTTCTTCCCCATGACCGAGGTAATACACGCCATTTGTTGTTTTTGAGTATGCA
>CAVAQL010000039.1:8296-10635 GCA_963590825.1 Bacteroides caccae
GCATTCCTTCTGTTCCGTCGGTTGAGTATGCATCCAATCCAAGTTTTGCTTTGGCATATTGCAAAGAAATACCACCACCAAAACTAAAGAAATCGTTGGGTTTCCAAGCAAAGCATGGATTGATGTCGATATCCATTAATTCGGCTTCGGTTCCACGATTGCCATAGCTCCAGTTGCCGTGTGAGCGCTGACCATAGCTTGTTGAAAGACCAAATGGCATCGCAATGCCAAGACCAACCCACCAGTTCGGGTTGATTTGGTGCGTGATATAGAAATTCGGAAGGAACTCGGCTTTATTCTGTCCGTCGTTTGTTGTACCAGCATCCGTTCCGCTTTCGATTTTTACGACTTGATTCATCGTAACGCCAGTAACGCCAAGCTGAATTTGTGTACCTGGTAAGAAAACCATGGCCGCTGGGTTATAAAACGGAGCAGAAACGTCATCTCCTGTGATGCCAGCTCCAGAGTAGGCACGACCGAGCGTGACGACAGATTGTTCTGTCAACTGAAATGAAGCTGCCCACGCCTCGGACGCAACCGTTGCGACTGCACACACGCAAGCTCCGATTGCCGTCATCTTCTTTAAATACATGGTATGAATCCCCTATGTAAAAAAACTAACTACATCCGCATGCCAAAAGGCTTACCGGATAGCGAGATGCGAATTCTGAAAAAATATCAGGGGGAAAATCGACGCTATTTTTAAGTAGAAACCCTAGAAAAAAGGGTCAAAAAAAGCGCGCGAAAAAGAGTATGTGATTCGCGCGCTAGGTAAGGAAATCTCTCAAAAAAAGAGGCGGCCTACTTTGTCGAAGGTACCGGTGTCCACCCTGTTGGGCAGGCGCGAACTTCTGGGTAGTAACCTTTTTCCGCTTCGCACCAAAAGAGCGTGTTACTGCGAATCGTTGTGCTTGAGTTGCTCGCGGCCGCTTGTTGCGCAGCGTAGCTACTCGCTTGATTCGAGGAATTAATTGCAGAAACTGTCGCTCCCGCAACAATCGCTCCAAAAACTAAGGGCGCAACCCAATCGGAGTCGTGATGGTAGTAATGCACGGGCCCTCTCGGAGCTGGGTGATGTGGAGCCGGGGCTGAGTGGTGAGGAGCAGCGTGTCTTGCGGGAGGTGGAGGCGCAGCATAGCTAGCACTCATTCCCATCGTTAATCCGAGCATCGCGCAAGAAAGGGCGCAGAGGACTTTCTTCGTTAAGTTTTTCATAATCGGCTCCCTTTGTAGGTTTGTTCGTAAGCCCCGGTGGCTTACTGTTAAAGCTACTATAACGCACGAAAAGCCAAGCGTATCCCTTTCGAAACAAACGGTAATATGTTTTTGCAAAAGTCATGAAAACCTCACGAAAGTTATAACTTTAGGCAGAATACGAACTATGACAACCTACGAACAGTTAGAAAAACTTCGTGAACCCTTCGCTAAGGAACTCAGAATTGTTCTTGGCACACTCTTTGTTGCAACTGCTGCCTGTATGGCAGTAGCGGCCAGCGATGTCTACGACAATAATTTTGTGAGTGCCGCTGGAAATTTCGGACTTTTCTGTGTCCTCTTTCGCATTTACCTGATGGCTCCAAGAACACTTGCTGTGGCAAGGAAAGGCTCTCCGCGTTGGATTCGTGCTGAAACTGAGTACCTTGAAACTCATTTCCCTTGGTACGAGCTTGTCGGGAGAGTGGGCTGGGCGTGTTTGGCGGTTTCTGTTGCATTGCAGCTTGCGATGGTTACTGGCTCAATGGAAGGTTTATAGGGCCATTTTCCTATCAATAAAGAAGGGCTCTTACGGGTTGTGGCAAGAAAACCACTTAAGAAAGTCTGAAAAGAAAGAAATCCGCCCTTGACAAGAGAGGTCGAATACACGCATAATCCTCCCCTCGCAGATTGGAGGGGTGCCCGAGTGGCTAAAGGGGGCAGACTGTAAATCTGTTGGCTTACGCCTACGATGGTTCGAATCCATCCCCCTCCACCAGCGACTTGATCGAACAGATCATTACGTTGTTGAGGATTGCAGTGCGGACCTAAGAACGGTGCCGAATTGCGGTTGTAAGCGGGTGTAGCTCAATGGTAGAGCAGAAGCCTTCCAAGCTTATGACGAGGGTTCGATTCCCTTCACCCGCTCCACAAACTCACAATCGTGCCCGTGTGGCTCAGTGGTAGAGCACCCCCTTGGTAAGGGGGAGGTCATGCGTTCGATCCGCATCACGGGCACCAGATTTTTTCGTTTTTATTTATTTTCGGGAGAGGCCCGAGGACTTTTGTTCAGGAGTGAACTACCATGGCAAAGGAAAAGTACGAACGCACAAAGCCCCACGTTAACGTGGGCACGATCGGTCACG
>CAVAQL010000040.1:0-10456 GCA_963590825.1 Bacteroides caccae
CCTGGATTCTTGCGAGCATTATGCAAGTGCCGTTTGCGTTTTATCCAGGGATTAACCTGCTTTCCTTCGGATTCGCGGCATTGACGGGTATTGTCTTTGGCTACTTCCCAGCGCGTCGAGCGGCGCGACTCGATCCAATCGAAGCCGTTCGTCACGAGTGAAGCGAATAAAAATCCCAGACTTCCTTTTCGGAACTCTGGGATTTGAATGCGTCAAAAATGAACTCTTTAGAACGGAACGTCGTCTTCTTCTAAGGAATCCACAGGAGAGGCTGTGGCAGGGGCCGCGGCTGGCGCTGGGTGAGAAGCGGGAGCGGCAGATGGTGCTTGCGCTCGATGTTCGCGACGAGGCGATTCAAAGGATTCGCCAGAGGCAGAACTACTGCGAGTGCCTAAGAGTTGCAACGTTTCGCAGATAATCTCCGTCTGATAGCGTTCGATACCTTCCTTATCGGTGTATTTGCGTGTACGAAGACGGCCCTCAATATAGGCAGGACTTCCTTTCTTTAGATATTGCTGCGCAATTTCTGCCTGACGGCCGAAGAAAACGATGCGATGCCATTCGGTTTCTTCTTGTGGCTGACCTTGGCTATCTTTGTAGCGTCGGCTTGTGGCGATGACAATGTGGCAGATGGCCGTGTTGCCGTCTGCGGTGTAGCGGGTTTCGGGATCGCGCCCGAGATTACCGATCAGGATGACTTTGTTTACGGAAGCCATAGTAATTCTCTTGTACCAAAAATATCGTAGAAAAGCGCCGAAGCACGAAAAAGGAAACGCCTGTTTACCATCGTACTCGACTCAACACGCTCGTATTTTATACGGGAAAAAGCAGGCGTTTGATGCTTTTTCATATCAAAATGAATGGCCTAGTCTCTTTTTTGTTCAGGGAAGGCGTCTTCAAAAATTCGTTTCTCTGGGTAGCCTATGCTAGATTGTCCTTTTCACTTTTTTGAAGTCGCTTGAATCGAGCTATGGAAAAAATTCGTGTGGTTGGCGCTAAAACGCACAACCTCAAGAACATTACTGTTGAGATTCCCCGCAATAAACTCGTTGTGATTACAGGTCCCTCGGGTTCGGGTAAAAGTTCTTTAGCCTTCGATACGATTTATGCCGAAGGCCAGAGGCGCTACGCGGAAAGTCTTCCTGCGTACGCGCGTCTTGTTTTAGGTACACAGGCCAAACCTGACGTCGATTCAGTCGAAGGCTTAACGCCAACGTTAGCAATTTCTCAGTTGCGCTCGAAAGCCGGTGCCCGTTCAACCGTTGGCACCATCTCGGAAATTAACGATTATGCGCGACTTCTTTTCTCGCGTATTGGTGTGGCGTTTTGCCCCACGCACGGCGTAAAGCTTGAGCGTCATTCGATTCACGATATGGTCAGTTTCGCCCTAGCTCTCAAAGAAGAAACGAAGGTTGCGATTCTCGCTCCTATTGCCTTACTTTTTGATGGGGATGCCAACAAAGCGGCAAAAGAAATGCAGCGTTTGGGATTTGTAAGACTCCGTCTTGATGGAGCCCTCACGACTGTTGAGGAGGTTTTAGAGAAAAAGAACACAGCGCCAGTGAAAAGAATCGATGTTGTTGTCGATCGCCTTCGTATTAAGGAAGCCGCACGCTCAAGGTTGGCAGAAAGCTTTGAAGCCGCTTGCAACCTATCAAATGGGAAAGCCACGCTTTTCAATCTTGAAGATAACACGGAGGAAAATTTCTCACAGCACTATGGCTGCCCCGAGTGCGGCTACAGCATCCCCGATTTAACGCCTGCGATGTTTTCCTTTAATAACGCTTTGGGGGCTTGCCCGAGGTGCGAAGGGCGAGGTTTTATCGAGGATTTTGATCGAGCCTTGCTAACCAAAGACGAAAATCTTTCCCTGCGAGGTGGCGCAATCTTCGGGATATCCGATAAGAGTTATGAAGCATTTGCAGAGCTCTTGAATCTCGCTAAAAAGATGGGCCTTTCTGTTGATACAACGTTTCATGCGTTATCAGAAGAGGTCAAAGAAGCTATTTTTTTCGGGCATGGCAAGGCGGCTAAAGAAATTGGATTTGAGGGAGTGATCCCAAAGCTTCGTCAACGTTGGAATCGGGCTCGTAGTGACACAGTGAAAATGGGATTTTCTGTGCTACGGAGCCGTTCCGTTTGCCCTGAGTGCCAGGGTTCAAGATTGCGAAGCGATATGCAAAATGTGCGACTCGGGATTGGAAAGAATTCATTAAATATCGTCCAATTCTCTTCGCTATCTTTGGCCGAGCTTCGTGAGAAATTAAAAACTCTTGAGTTCGAGGATAACGCTCGACTCATCGGTTCAATGGCGCTAGAAGAAATCGACAGACGCCTTGGATTCCTAACCGATGCGGGCCTTGGGTACTTAACGCTCGATCGTCCTGTTGCAACGCTTTCGGGTGGTGAATTGCAACGCATTCGTTTAGCTGGGCAACTCGGTTCTGGCCTTTCGGGAGTTACTTACGTTTTAGATGAACCGACCGTTGGCTTACACCCAAGAGACACGGCGCGTCTTGTGAAGATGCTTAAGCAACTTGTTAGCGCCGGAAATACCGTCATTGCTGTCGAACACGACGCAGACTTTATGAAATCGGCTGACTGGATTATCGATATGGGACCAGGCGCGGGTAGCGTTGGCGGCTCTGTGGTTGCTTCAGGCACGCCTGAAGAATTAAAGGACAATAAAGAATCCTTAACAGGCGCTTATTTAAGTGGCCAAAAGCACGTAATAAAAAAGAAGACACATCGTGCTTTTCATGCCGAGAAGGTTCTACGCATCGTGCGCGCTAAGGGAAGAAATTTAAAAGCAATTACCTGCCAAATTCCAATGGGTGCTCTTACGGTTGTCACCGGTGTTTCTGGTTCTGGAAAAACAACGCTTATTTTGGAAACGCTTGCTGCAGAAATGAGGCGGCGCCTGTATCGCGCGAAAGAAAAACCGCAGCCCTTTGAGGCGCTTCTTGGTGCTGATCAGTTCGACAAGGTTCTTCTTGTTGACCAAGCGGCCATGGGTCGCGCAGGGCGTGCGACTTTAGCGACCTATACAGGAGTTGCAACGCTGATTCGTGAGCTTTTTGCTGAAACCTCTTTGGCTCGCGAGCGCGGCTACGACGCGGGGCGCTTTTCCTTTAATAAGGTAGGAGGGCGCTGTGAAGCCTGCGAAGGCGAAGGTGAAACCACGATTGAAATGGGATTCTTGCCTCCCGTTCGTGTTCGCTGCCCCGTCTGTCAAGGAAGACGCTTTAATCGAGAGACGCTTGATGTGCGCTTTAAAGGAAAATCGGTTGCCGATGTTCTTGAGATGACGGTGGCAGACGCTCTTAACTTTTTCGCCTCGCAACCTGCTATTGAACGCTCTTTATCTTTAATGAAAGAAATTGGCCTCGGGTATTTAAGACTCGGCCAAAGAGCCGATACCTTATCGGGTGGCGAAGCGCAGCGCGTTCGTTTAGCTGAAGAACTCTCCCGCAAATCCACAGGCAAAACGCTTTACATCCTAGATGAACCCACAACAGGGCTTCACTTTGAAGATGTGAAGTACTTGTTGCGTGCCTTAGATCGCCTCGTTGACGAGGGAAACACCGTTGTTGTGATCGAACACAACCCTGATGTAATCCGAGCCGCAGATTGGGTTATTGACTTGGGACCCGAGGGCGGTAAAGAGGGCGGCAATTTGGTTGCTGAAGGCACTCCAGAAGAAATTGCTGCCAACAAAAAGAGCATCACAGGGCGCTATCTTTAGCGCACATAAAAACCCCGAGCGTTTTGGGCTCGGGGTCTTCAGAAGCGTATCAAATGGTGGATTACTTATTAATCGACCAAACCGTTGTCGGTGTGTAGTGCGTTGCAGCCTGACCGCTTTCGCTTAAAGCCTTGCCGTTGGAGTAGAAGGTGTAGGCGGTCACAGAACCGCAGATCACCATCGCAGCAACCAAGAAGAGCATCACTTTACGGAAGCCAGTGCAACGGCCCTTGATGACGTCCCACTTAACACCAAGACGATACAAACCAATCATGCCGTGCAACTCGGTGATGACCAAGAAGACGATTGTCCAACCTAAACCCATGTGATAGGTGTGAACAGAAGAAAGGTTCGGATCAAGGCTTGCCGGATCAACGAGCATGCCCATTAAGTGCGGGAAGACAAACGCTGTAATCAAAACGGCTGTGATGAGCTGAATGCGCCACAAGGAAGAATCCGTGTGATGCAACATCGTGATGTGAGCGTTGACGTCACGGCACTGCTTATAGGATGTCGGGAAACGACGAAGAGCGCACAAGGCGTGCAAAATCACGCAAAGCGTAATAAAGCCAACGAAGAGCACGTGTAACCACAACTGTTCGTGACCAAAAATCGGTGTGCCGCCAGAAATCTGGATCAAATTCCAGAAGGTGTCCTTACCGAGCTGAATCGAGCTTGTGAAGGCCATGTGGCAGAAAAGGAAGAGGCCGAGGATAAGGCCAGTAATCGACTGTGTCGTATCACAGTAGGCAGGCCACTTGCTCGCGCGCTTCGCGTCTTTGAGCGTAACGCCAGCGATCAGTTCTGGACCTGTCGGTGTATGCGCACGCAATTCTTGTTCTGGTGTCATATTCATTTCCTTTGATTACAGGGAAAACAAGGGTGGAAAGCTCAAATGCTTTCCTTATGGGCGAATGATGCTCTTTTTGGGCATTTTTCGATTTGATTAATGTCAAATTGCAAGCCGTTTCTTCGGCATATTTGCACCAAAAATAGCGATTTTGTCCCGTAAAATGGAACGAAACTATATTAGATAAGGGTAAACCTTTAATTTCGCGAAAAAATTAAAAAAAGCCCTCCCGCAACGGGGAAGGCTCACAGAAATGACGACAGTGTTTACTTCGTGCCGAAGAGGCGGTCGCCGGCATCGCCCAAACCTGGGACGATGTAAGCGTTCTCATTTAACCGTTCGTCTAGGGCAGCAACCCAAATCTCAATCTTCGGGTGTTTTTCAAGCATCACTTGCACACCTTCGGGAGCAGCGACCAAAGCGATAAACTTAATCGATTCGACACTCACACCACGCTTTAAGAGAACTTCCACAGCGTGGCAAGCCGAGTAACCCGTGGCAAGCATCGGGTCGCAAATAAAGAACAAGCGATCTGTGACGTTCGGCAGGCGCACCAAGTATTCAACAGGGCGCTTATTTTCATCGCGGTACATACCAATGTGGCCGACGCGAGCAGAGGGCATTAACTCAAGAAGGCCATCGCTCATACCGAGACCAGCGCGAAGAATCGGAACGATCACTTGCTTCTTGCCAGCAAGAGTGGGCGCTTCCATTTCTGTAATAGGGGTTTCAATCGAGCGGCTCGAAAGCGGGAGATCCCGTGTGACCTCGTAGCCCATTAAAACGGTGATTTCTTTAAGAAGTTGACGGAAAACATTCGTGCTCGTTTCCTTTTGACGCATGATTGAGAGTTTATGCTGAATCAAAGGGTGGTCAACGATATGTAGATTGGGAAAGCGCGGATCAGTTCTCATGATGAGTGGCCTTAAGAATGACGGTTGCGACAAAAACCAGCAAGAAACCCCAACCGGTAAAGGAGTCTTACCATTGGGCAGGCATTATAACGAGCGAGGTTTTTTGCCGTTGGCAAAAATAAAAGAGTTTTGACTTTAGAGGAAGAGATTTTGAATCCAAACGCTCTCATGCGAAAGGCTTAAGAGTCACACTCGCATTGAGTTTTTCCGTTAAGCAAACTAGACTCACGCAAAAGAAACTTTTGCTTTTGCCCTAAAGAGGTTAAGCCCATGTCCATTCGAACTGTCGTTATTTTGCTTTTGTGCGTTTTAAGCGCCGTTTTTCTTGCCGTTAACTGGACGGGAATCGTTGCGCCAGTTCCTGTTAATTTGCTTGTTAAGCAAGTTGAGGCCCCGCTCGGCCTCATTATCTTTATCGTTTTGGGTCTTCTTCTTGTGGCGTGGATTGTTTGGTCATTCTTGCAACAAGCCGCCGCTCTTGTCGATATCCGCAAGGCCTATAAAGAAGCGAGAACAAATAAACAGCTTGCCGATAACGCCGAGCAGTCTCGCATTCAAGCCTCCACGAAAACGCTTTCTCAAGAGTTTGCAGACTTAAATGCACAGTTAACCGCCTCGATGACAAGTTCGACAGAAAGAACAACAGAGGCTTTGGGAACTTTCTCCGAAGAGTTAAAGGCGCTTAAAGCGCAAGTTTCCTTACTTGATGCGAAAGTCATGAAGATTGCGCAATCCAATGGCATCACGCTTCCTGTTGAAGAAGCTGAACCCGCAAAGAAGCCGCGGTTCTTTGGTCTTTTTGGTCATAAGAAAGAAGCGCCAAAAGAAGAGCCCGTCTCTCAGGAGACTAAGGTAGAAGAAACGCCTGAAAACAAAAATCCCCAAAACGAGAAATAGTTCTGGGGATTTGGAAAGCTAAAAACGTGAAGCGCTATTCGGGCGCTTGCTCAGGGGCGTTTTTATCGGCCTCAAGCATATAGCTTGTCACAAGTTCGACTTCTTCGGCCGCTCCCAAGAACACGGGGACGCGCTGATGAAGTTTCTCAGGCTGAATTTCCATAATGCGCTGACGACCGTCAGTGCAGGCGCCGCCGGCTTGCTCAATTAAGAATCCCATCGGATTGGCTTCATACATTAAGCGCAACTTGCCAGCTTTATCTGTCATACGCTTATCCCACGGATACATAAAGATGCCGCCACGGGAAAGAATACGATGCACTTCGGCTCCCATTGAGGCAATCCAGCGCATGTTGAAGTCTTTACCGCGAACGCCGGTCTTACCAGCTAGAAGTTCATTGATGTAGCGCTGTACGGGCTCTTCCCAATGACGCATATTCGAGCAGTTAATCGCAAATTCATGCGCTTCGCGTGGAATCACGGCTTCGGTCTTCGTGAAGATAAAGTGGTTCGAGGCCGGGTCAAGGGTAAACATCACAACGCCGCGCCCTAGGGTCAATGCCATCGTAGTCTGTGGCCCGTAGACAACGTAGCCAGCCGCAACCTGATTAATACCAGGCTGTAAGAAATCGATATCGGAAATGTCGTGGGAGGCGCCGTGTGGGCTAGGAAGGATAGAAAAGAGCGTACTAATGGAAATGTTGATATCAATGTTGCTCGAACCATCCAAGGGGTCAAATGTTACGAGATAGGGCCCAACAGGAAGGTAAGAGGGAACCGAGAGGCTGGTTTCCATTTCTTCGCTCGCCATGCCGCAAACACAACCTGAGCGAATGCAACCTTTGACCATCAAGTCGTTACAGATGACGTCGAGCTGCTTTTGCACTTCGCCTTGAACGTTCGTCGATCCTGCAACGCCAAGTACACCAGCTACGTCGCCGCAGGCCACTTCAAAGCTAATTTCTTTGCAAGTCTCCGAGATGTTGATAATCAACTGCGAGAGTTTGGGGTCGAGTCCGTACTCGGCAATCTCATTGTCGAGGTAGGTATGGAGTGTTTGTCGTTGCATGACAGGTTCCTCTAGTTTCTCTAGTGGTTATTAAGAGCTTTTTCAACGATTTCGTGAACAGCATTCGAAAGCGTTGGGCAAGCGGCAACGCGCGAAAGCGCGTCGTGCATTCGTTTGGCCCGCACGGGTTCAAAGCGGCGCCAATGATCTAAGGCGCGCGCTAGGCGTGAGGCCACGTGTGTATTAATTCTGTCGAGACGCAAAACAGTGTCGGCCCAAAACTCATAACCGAGACCGTCGGCGCGATGAAATTCAGCTAAGTTGCGTGTAAAGAACGCTCCGATTAGCGCATAAACGTTATTCGGATTCTTAATCGAGAAGACCTCATAGCTCATCAAGGCTTTAACGCGCTCTAAAACGGAGAGCTCTCCTTCGAAAGAAGGAGCGAGAGCCTGAACCGTAAACCACTTATTCAGCAGCAGCGGTTCACGATACCAATCGCGAGCGGCAGCATTTAAGACATCAGCCTTCGCTGGGCTCCGAGACATCACAAGAGTGGTAAGAGCTGCTAATTTATCCGTAAGGTTATCGGCGCCCTCAAACTGCGCACGACACATCAAGAGGGCCTTGGCGCTACCACTAGCGAGCCAGTAGTCCATAGCCAAGTTCTTTAAAGCACGCTTTCCAGCATCTGTGGCATTAGGACTATAGGGTGTCTTAACTGTGTTTTCTTCAATGATGCCTGGCCACTCTGAGGTAAAGCGGTTGCCGAGGGCCTCGCGTGCGGCTAATGTGGCCTTGTGAACGGCCTCTGGGTCAATCATCGCACAGTCAAGAGCGATATTGGTCTCTTCGGGCATTGTAAGAGCGCAGGCTCTAAAAGCCGGCGAAAGTGTCTTGTCATTTAGCAGAGCACCAAAGGTCCGAATCCAGGCTTCGGGAACAATCGGCTCTTCGTCTCGTGTGACTTCGCCAATCATCTCGTAGAGCGATTCGTTTACGAGTCGCTGCATCGCTTCGGCGCGATTAAACAAGTCGGAATCATGAAGCGCTAAGAAAGAAAGTTCTTCTCTTGAGTAGGGATGCTCAAAAATGACGGGTGCGGAAAAGCCCCGACCAATGGAGAGAACGGGATTTTCTTTGACATCCGCAAACGTCCACTGTTCTGTTTCTTCGGTAAGCAATAAGACGCGTGTACCTTCAGAAACTTCGCTTTCACCAATAAGGCGCAGTGCCATATCCTTTCCATCGTGACCAACAAGACCAATGGCAATTGGAATGACAAGAGGTTCCTTTACGGGTTGGTTAGGAGTGGCTGCTGTGCGTTGTGTGGCACTGACTGTTAACGTATGAGCAATCGGGTCGTAGCTTGAACTGACTCTGACGTGTGGGGTCCCCGCTTGGCTATACCAACGCGAGAATTCTTTTAAATCGACGCCACAAGCTTCCGTGAAGGCTTCCAAGAAATCATCACACGTGACGGCTTGTCCATCAAAACGAGCGAGATAATTTTGTAGTCCCTTTTCAAATCCAGTTTTTCCGAGAATGGTCTGAAGCATACGAATCACTTCAGCACCCTTGTCGTAGACGGTCATTGTGTAAAAGTTATCGACTTCGCGATAGCTTTCGGGACGAATCGGGTGGGCCATGGGACCAGCGTCTTCTGGGAATTGTGCGCGACGCAAATCACGCACATCTTGGATGCGGCAAACGGCGCGTGTTGTGGCGTCTGGAGCCATATCCATTGAGAATTCTTGGTCGCGGAAAACCGTTAGGCCTTCTTTTAACGTGATTTGAAACCAGTCGCGGACTGTGACGCGGTCTCCTGTCCAATTGTGAAAATATTCGTGACCCACAACGGACTCAATGCGGTGATAGTCTGTATCCGTAGCTAGCGTAGGAGAGGCCATTACGTAACGCGAATTAAAGATGTTGAGGCTCTTATTCTCCATCGCGCCATAGTTAAAGTCGTCTGTGGCAACAATACCGAAACGGTCTAAATCGAGTTCAAGACCAAAGCGTTCTTCATCCCAACGAATAGCCTTTTTTAGGCTCTCGAGTGCGTAAGCGCTTTTTTCATAGTTGTGCGGTTCTGTCCAAATGCTTAAATGGCACGTTCTGCCGTCTTTTAAGGGGAAGTCTTCGCTTCGATCAACGAACTTTCCTGCAACAAGGGCAAAGAGGTAGCTTGGCTTCTTGTAGGGATCAACGAATTTTGCCCAGTGGCGATTCTGAGGTTCTTCTCCAGAGTCTACGAGATTGCCGTTACTCAGAAGCACAGGGTACGCATCCTTATCGGCGTGAATTGTCACGGTAAAGCGGCTCATCACATCAGGGCGATCTGGCCAATAGGTAATGCGACGAAAGCCCTGGGACTCGCACTGACTCATAAAGGCGCCGTTACTCATGTAGATGCCAGAAAGAGCGGTGTTTCTTGCGGGGCTAAATCGGTTGATGATGGTGATACGCGATTGCTTTGAAATCCCGCGTATGCTTAGAGACGAGCTTGTTAATGTGTAATGCGTGTCATCGATTTCAGTGCCGTTGATAAAAAGTCGTTCGAAGGCGAGTTCTGAGGCGTCTAAATGCAATTCCGAACTTAAGGCACCCGCTTTGGGTGTCACAAGCATGGTGGTTGTGACGAGTGTGGACTCGGTATCTAAGACAAAATCGAGCTCGACAGAATCAATGTTAAAGGGAAAGGGCTGGTAGTCTTCGCGGCGAATGACAGGGTTATCTAAATCAGACATAAAATCGGTATCCGAGAAAAACAATAGGATTTGCGCTCATTTTAGCGCCGAAAGGCACAATTTCTAGGCGTGCTTTTCGTGGCCTACTGTAAAACTGACCTGAATTCGGTTTGCTTCGTGTGTATTTGCGCATTACACGTATAATCCCGAAAGAGAGAAAGTCTTTGTTTAAAGGTGAAAAATGTCTAAGTCCGCTTTGAAACTTGCGCCTTACGGGGAATCGAATTTTTCGATACTGCGAGAAAACAATTTTGCCTATGTTGATAAGACTGAGTTCATCGCCAAACTCGA
>CAVAQL010000041.1:0-4855 GCA_963590825.1 Bacteroides caccae
CGACTTGCCGCCCCTTGCTCCGAAGTGTGAGTTAGAAACGAAGGAGACGCTAAAACTGTGCGTGAAAGCACGCGTTGCCCTTGAGAGCTTGCGCCAAACGCTCGCTCTGATTCCCAATCAAGAGCCAAGCATTCACACGATTCCAATCCTAGAGGCGCAGGCTAGTAGCGAGATTGAGAATATTGTCACAACGACTGACACCCTCTTTCGCTACATGGACGAACCTGAAAAGACGGACCCCATGACAAAAGAGGCACTTCGCTATCGCACAGCGCTGTGGTCGGGATTGGGGTCATTGAAAAAATGCCCTGTTTCAATGAGAACAGCAACGACGATTTGCTCGGCCTTGCGCGGGATGCCCGTTGATGTAAGGACGATGCCAGGGACTTATATCGGAAACGCTACGACGAAAACCGTTATTTATACGCCGCCCTCTGGAGAGGCTGTTATCCGAGAAAAACTTCAGAATTGGGCCGAATTTCTTAACGCAGAATCCTCGTTAGATCCCTTAATTCGTCTTGCCGTGGCGCACTACCAATTTGAAGCGATTCATCCGTTTGAAGATGGAAATGGCAGGACAGGGCGCGTCTTGAACATTCTCTACTTGGTTGACCAAAAATTATTGGATCTTCCTATCCTTTATCTAAGTCGCTACATCATCGAGCACAAAAGCGAGTACTACGCACGATTGCTTGGCGTAACGGAAAAGGAAGATTGGCAATCTTGGATCCTTTTTATGCTTGAGGCCATCACCGAGACAGCACAGTGGACCCGCAAGAAGGTTCTTGCCATCCACGAACTGCAAGAAGAAACGATTCGAAAAATGAAAGAAACGCCAGAGCTACACAAGCTTTACTCGCGCGAACTCGTCAATTGCATTTTCGCGATGCCCTATGTGCGCATTAATACGCTTGTTGAAAAAAATCTCGGAACTCGCCAGACCGTATCGAAATACCTTCGTGCGCTTGTTAAGGCTGAAATATTAAATGAAATCAACACTACGAAAACACATCTCTTTGTTAATGCAAAACTTCTCGAGGCACTCACGACTTAACTTGGCAGAGGGTCACAAAAACTCAGAATCTCTTTCTTTGAAAAAAATGAAAGAAATCGTCCCTTCTATCTTTCCTTGGCAATTTTTCAAGCCTTTCTCTATGCGTCAATTAAGATAAATCCTTGTATCGGTGCGGCGCAATTGAATTATGCGAAAAATGCATTATCTAAATTTTGCATAATTCGTTGCTTTTAACCGCATTGCATTTTACGTAAGCACTACCACCTAGAAAAATACGCACCGCATTACCGTTTAACACTCCCCTAACATAAGGGAAAAGGATTTTGTCAATGTCTCAAACAGTCCAGCGCGGCAAAATTAAAAAGGCCCCTGCCGCCGAGGTCGTTAAATACTTAATTCGCCCTGCCATCGAAGGCGACCTTAAGCGCTCCTACAACACAATTCTCGATATCAACAAGGCTCACATTTTGATGCTTGCCAAAACTGGCATCATCAAAGCCGATGTTGCAAAGAAGCTTCTCGTTGCTACAAAGCAAATCGAAAGCGAAAAAGATCACCCCACCTTCGAAATCAATCCGAATGTCGAAGACCTCTATTTCAACCTCGAACGCTATCTCATTAAGTTAACAGGGCTTGAAGTCGGTGGCCAACAGCATACGGCTCGCTCTCGTAACGACCTTTTTGCTACAGAGATCCGTATCGACACCCGCAAGGTCTATTTGCACCTTTCTGAGATGTTTATTGCCTTGCGTCGCGCCTACCTCGAATTAGCGCGCAAGAATCTTGACGCGGTGATGTCAGGCTACACCCACATGCAGCCTTCGGAACCGATTACTTTTGCGCATTACCTTTCTGGTGTTTTAAGCGCCCTAAGCCGCGACTACGATCGCTTTGCTCGTGCGTGGAAAGCACTGAACCTTTGCCCGCTCGGCGGTGGCTCGATGGGATCGACCTCCTTCCCAATCGATCGCAACTACACGGCTAATTTGATGGGCTTTGATGCCCCTGTGCAAAATAGTCTTGACTGCGTGGCTAGCCGCGACTACCTGCTTGAGATCGTGACATCTCTTGCACAAACCGCTATGACAATGAGCCGTACCGCTCTTGACCTTTATAACTGGTCGACGCCGGAATACGGCTATATCGAAGTCGATGACAGTTGTGCCGTGTGCTCTTCTATCATGCCGCAAAAGAAGAATCCCTTCACGCTCGAACACGTCAAAGCAAAAGCAGCTCATATGGAAGGCTTCGCGATTTCGATTTACAACACGATGAAGAATGTAATCTTCTCGCACGGACGGGACACAAGCGTTGAATCTCCGCGCTACTTTTACACGGCGCTTTCTGAAATGGAAGCCGACTTTGCGCTCTTAACAGTGACGATTAAGACGCTTTCTGTGAATAAAGACCGCATGCTCGAAAATGCGCGTCGCAACTTCTGCACCGTAACAGAACTTGCTAATTACCTCGTGCGCCACGATTCGATTTCCTTCCGTGAAGCTCACGAAATCATTGCGCACGTCGTTGCAACGATGTGCGAAACACACCGTACAAGTGCTGACATTGACCGCGCTGCTGTCAATGCCGCCTGTAAGAGCCTCTTTGGCTTTGAAACCAAGTTAACCGATGCCTTAATCTCCGAGGCGCTTGATCCAAAGCGCGTCGTTTCCGAGAAGAAAGTTATCGGTGGAACGCACCCCGATGAGGTCTCGCGCCAACTCGATTTAATTGAGAAAGGCATCTGCGCTGACGAGGCTGTGCTTAACGAACGCAAAGCACAACTTTCAGAAGCCGATAAGCGTTTGGCAAATGCTGTAGAAGAAGTAATTAAATAACCCACGATAACGTCAGCTAGCTCTGCACAATGGCGGAGTTAGCTGAAAAACCATGGAGAACTTTTAACAATGTTTTTTTATGAATTCATCATCGTCATCGGCGCCATGATTTTGGGCGCTCGCTACGGTGGCATTTTCTTTGGTATGGCTGGCGGCCTTGGCTTGATGGCTCTGATTTTGATTTTCGGCCTCGCTCCTGCCAATCCTCCCATTGCCGTGATGCTCATCATTATGAGCGTCGTGATTGCCGCATCTACGTTACAAAGCTCTGGCGGTATGGCCTTTTTGGTACGCATTGCTGAAAAAATGCTTCGCGCCCGCCCGAAGGCTGTCACATTTATCGCGCCAATTATTGCTTTCGTCTTTTCGTTCTTAGCTGGTACGGGTAACGTTTTGTATTCAATCCTTCCCGTGATTGCTGAAGTGGCTCGCGAAGCTGGCGTTCGCCCAGAGCGTCCAATTTCGATTTCTGTCATTGCTTCGCAGCACGCTGTTCCTGCCTCTCCGATTTCTGCGGCAACCGTCGCGATGGTCGCTCTTTTAGGATCAAGTGGCGTTACGGTTCTCACAATTATCGGCATTGTGGCCCCTGCTGTTTTATTGGGCTTGATGGTCGGTGCTCTCTCTGTGTGCAAACGTGGCAAGGAACTCGCCGAAGATCCTGAATACATGCGCCTTGTTGCAGAGGGCTACTTTAAGAATGCGGCCAAAGCCACAGCTTCTGGCACCGAAGGCGGTGATACAAAAGAAGCCAAGATCTCGGTCGTCTTCTTCTTACTGGCTGCGTTAACCGTTGTGTTGGTTGGCACCTTCCCAGAACTTCGCCCCCATGTGACGAATGCTGCAGGCAAGGCCTCTCAAGTCTCGATGACGCACATGATTGAACTCATCATGCTCGTTGTCGCGGCACTGATTGTGATTTTCTGCAAAGCCAAGCCCGATGAGGTCATTCGCACATCAGTTTTCCGTGCTGGCATGATGGGCGTTGTGACAGTCTTTGGTCTTGCTTGGATGAGTGATACCTGGATTGCTTGCAACCTTCCCTACATCAAGGCCTCTGTGGCTGGCGTTGTGCAAGAAGCTCCTTGGCTCTTTGCGTTTGCTCTGTTCTTTATCTCTGCATTAACACACTCGCAGGGCGCGACGGTTGCTGCGTTAATGCCCTTGGGCTACTCCTTAGGCATTGACCCGCTTACCCTTGTTTGCATGTACCCGGCCGTGTGCGGATACTTCGTCATTCCTTCCACTGGCGTTTTGCTTGCTGGCGTGGCTTTTGACGAAACGGGAACAACAAAGATTGGCAAGTACGTTATCAATCACTCTTATTTGTTACCAGGAATTGTTGCTTCCATTGCGAACGTGCTGTTTGCTTTCGCAATTCGCGCAATTTTCTTTTAATTAAAGAAAACCCTTCTAGGTTACTGTCTCGTGGTTTTACACTTCCCCCTTTTTAAAAACCACGGGACAGTTTTTTCCCTTAAGGAATAACGTATGAGCTTCGTAGAAGTTTTTGCCGTTTTCGTTAAGTTTTTCTTCATCCTCACGCCATTTTTTATCGTCGCTGTTTTCTTGGCGATGACAGAAAACGAGACTGTTGAGATTCGCCATACGCTTGCCATTCGCATCACAGTCGCAGTGGTTATCATCAGTCTTATTCTCTTTTTTGCTGGTACAGCTATCTTTAATCTCTTAGGCATTACAGTTGATGCGTTCCGAATTGGCGCTGGAGCGCTTCTCTTTTTGTCTGCCGTCTCTCTTGTCAACGGAGACGTAAAGCTTCCCGCCTCTAAGCGCTCAATTCTTGACTTGGCTGTTGTACCCTTAGCCATTCCCGTGACGTTGGGCCCAGGCTCAGTTGGCGCGCTCGTTGTGATGAGTTCGGAAATTACCGAACTTTCTGCCCAGCTTTTAACGGCCCTTGCAATTACAGCGGCCGCTCTTTGTGTTGGCGTGCTGCTTTATCTATCGGCTGAATTAAAACGCTTGATTGGTCGTAGTGGTATTT
>CAVAQL010000041.1:4865-7066 GCA_963590825.1 Bacteroides caccae
CGAGAATCGACTACGGAGAGCACTCGTATGGATGATGCATTTAGCAAGTCCAATCTTTCGCTACTTTTGTTTCGCATGCGTGTTCGCATCTTTTGCCAACTCTGCGAAACACGCAGTTTTACGAAAACCGCAAAGGCCCTGAAGGTAAGCCAAAGCGTCGTTTCACGCACAATTGCTGAGCTTGAAGACGAACTCAAAATTCCTCTTTTTGATCACTCCGTGCGCCCCATTCGTCCAACAAACGCAGGGCAAGCGCTCTATCACTTTCTCTCGGCTGAGTTATGTCGCGTTGACGAACACTTAGGAGAACTGCGCTTAAATAATGCCTTCCTTTCTCCGCTACGCGTTGGATTCGTCGAATCGATTGCGCGAACCATGAGCTGGCATGTGCTAGAAAAAATCCGCAAGAACTACTCAACCGTTTCTGTACTCACTGGAATTAGCACCTATCTTTTGCAACTCTTGGACCGTGACTGCGTTGATGCAATCGTCTGCCCCGATCCTTTCACAAATCGCAACGACCTCGATCGCTATTTTATTTTCCGAGAGCCTTCCATCATTATTCTTCCTAAGGGAACTTCTCTTACTGAAGAATTAACTTGGGAAAGATTGCAATTTTCTGGGCTCCCTATTTTGCAGTACAACAATCAGAACTCTGGCGGAAAACTTCAAGAAAAGTTCTTCGGCAAATTGGGGTTGTCTTTTGTGAGCCGTTTTGAAGTCGATATCAATGCTCTACTTTTAGACTATGTCGCACACGGCGCAGGCTGGGCATTAACGCGTCCTTCAACTCTTTTGCAGCACCCAATGCTTGCGAAATCTGTTGATGTGCGTCCCATGCCAAAGCCCATCGCTTCGCGCGAGGTTTATGTCATTACACGGAAAAGCGACCACTCCGAGCTTGGTTCACAGATTGCAAAATCCGCCTGCGAGTATTTCCGTACTGTGGTCGCACCAAAAATTGTTGAAGTGACTCCTTGGGTCGCTCCCTACCTTTATACGGCAGGAGAAAACCCGAGCGATCGCGTTCCTATTTATGAAGAACATGAAAGTCCTGACGTAGGCAATGTCTTCGTGCTCTAACTATCGGAGGGCGCTTTTTTAGGCGCCTTCTTTTTCGTCTTTTGTTTTGATGGGAATCCCATAGTGGATGATTTCGAGATGCTTGTACCAGCAGAACATACGAACGCCGACAATAAAGAATGTTGAAGCGAAAAGAGCAATGAATTCTGTAACGTCAAAATACTTCAAAAGGATATAAAGCCACGCTCCAACAAAGGCCGCACTTGCATAGGGCTGACGATCTGACATCACCATCGGTAGGCGATTTAAAAATACGTCTCTTAACATTCCACCCACAACACCCGTACACACACCAAGAAGCACCGCAGGCAAGTAAGGAAGACCTGCTGTTAACGAGAGCGATGTACCGCCCGCGGCAAAGAACCCGAGACCAATCGCATCAGACCACACAAAGACTTGGCGAAGAGATTTTTCACGAAAGCGTCTGATGATAAAGGGAGCGAACGCGGTCATTGCCAGCGTAACCCACACATACTCGTGATGCGCGATCCAATACATCGGGCGATTATCAATAATGAGATCACGAATAATTCCGCCGCCAAATGCTGTCGTGAAAGCCATAATAAAAACGCCGACTGGATCAACGTCTTTATCTTCAGCAGCGAGAATTCCCGCTAATGCGAATGCGACAATGCCAACAAAGTCTGTGAATACGAGGAGCCCTGACTGCATAAAAGAAATACTCCATTAGAAAATGGATGGGGTTCGCTTTCATTTTACGGGCTTATGACGTTTTCCGCTTTTCCAATGCCACAAAGCGCATGACTCTTATCGGCCAAGCGCATAATCACTCCACAACCCAATTAGATGTCCCAAATTGAATGAGCGATGACCTTTTCCCTAAGAAATCGTTGCTCTTGAGTCATACAAATAAGGGCACCTGGTCCGCAAGAGAACCTTCGGCCCTTAAGACAATCAAACGAGCTCACCATTGATTCTGTGGGAGCACGCATCGCTTTAATCATTACAGGGAAATACTGCCCGCCTGACTTGATAACCAAATCGATATTCCGAAAAGTAATATCGCGATAAAAATAGAAATCGGCGTCACGACCGTTATGCACCCAACTTTTGCGCAATTCATTAAGAACAAAGTTCTTAAAAAACACTTCGCCCAG
>CAVAQL010000041.1:7076-10385 GCA_963590825.1 Bacteroides caccae
CTTCTAAGTTATCAGCCGACGGAATGCCCAGAAGCCAAGTTGCCAACCCTGTGTCAGAAAAATAGAGCCTTGGTTTTTTAACAAGAACCCTTCCTACGTTTTCGTAAAAAGCGGGCAAAAGCCAGATGATGCCGCTATCTTGCGCTATCGACAACCAAATCTTTGCTGTCTGCAACGCAATCCCTGCTTCGCAAGCAACTCTACCAATCTGAAGTTCCTCTCCAATGTGTGAAGCGAGGGTAACGAGGAAACGACGAAACCCTTCTAGTTTTGCAATGCCTCCTGCCTCCCGCACATCACTTTCCAAATAGCTGCGAAGAAAGCGATTGAAGAACCAATGTCGCTCATCGCTAACTACGTCATATTCACCGTCGACGAGTTCAGGGAGACTCCCTTCCCAAATCATTTTCCAAAGATCCTCTCTACAGTCCAAAGATAGTTTTCTCTCCCACAAATCGCCTTTCGGTAGATAGGGCATTTGGAAAAACGCCATATCCTGGCGCTCGTACAAACTAAGCGGCATTAGTTCAAGCCATGCTGCGCGTCCAGCAAGAGATTCTCCCGCACGCTCAATAAGGGAAAACTGTTGTGAGCAAGTGAGCCAAACCAATCCTGGTTTCAGTTTCCGATCGACAAGAGCTTTAATTTCTAGAATCATTTGGGGAGCGCGTTGGATTTCGCTAATAAGAACTGGTGGTGAGTATTGATCGAAAAAAAGATTACGGGACGTGGTCGCTATTTCAAGCGCACGAAAGTCCTCGAGCGTAACAACGGTTCGAAATTCCGAACTCTTCTTTAAAAGGGTGCTTTTCCCGCTTTGTCTCATGCCAGTGACCAAAACAACCCCAAATTTTTCGCTTGCTTTCTGAAGACTGGTTTCCAATGTCCGAGGAATATAGGCCATTTCAAATCCAAGTTGACTTTTCTATATTGAAAAGTTCACATAAGATTTTATCGTAAGTGCACTTTCGATAAAATACAAAGTCCACTTTCGATTTTTAACATTATATTTCAATGATTTAAAAGTTTCTTGGCCTGATTAAGAAAAAAGAGCGAGGTCCCCATAGAAAACCCGCTCTCCTTTCTAGCCAGATTCTTGGTCTTTTCAGATCTACTCTTTGATGCAGCGGAACATCAAATCAGCCGAAGTCGCTTGAAGTGCATTTTCAGCCGTATTGCCCGTGTCAGCATTCCCTGTGATTGAGGTGTAATTTGTTCCTGCTTCACGTGTTCCAGAAACTAACTCAGCCTTTCTCCCGGTCTTGGCACAGAACTGACTCGCTGTCTTAATGAGTTGATACCGAGCTTTGATTCCTTGGTAGCCAGAGGAACTCCCTGCGAGCATATAAATACCATTCGCTAAAGCGACTGGCTCGTCTTGTTCGCTATCTTCGCAGACAAATGTCACTTGCCCTGAGGCCACATTGCGATAGGCACGTGCGTCCGTCGCCTTCATTGAAGTCACACGCAAAGTCTTACCTTGCTTAGCGCAAAACTTTTTCGCTGCTTCCATCGCATCGGACTGCTGTCCAGCCCCACTCCAAGCCCAGAAGTTGCTTGAAGACACCGAGTATTGTCCGCCACCCATTGGCACAGGATCTGTCGTTGATGCACACCCTGCGAGAACCGCTACGAAAGCCGCTACGGCAACAATAGAAATCTTAGCCACAACATCCCCCTTAAATTGTCTAATTAAAAATGAACTCCCGTCGTTATTCAACGGCAAACAAAAGTCTAACAGACTCGATTTCCTAGTTCGTCCCTTTAATTCGGTACCGTGTAGAAGGCCCTCTTCCCTCCGCTACAACATAATCTTTTAAACGAAGATCGTGCATACGCTTAACAGCTGCAGAAGGGCTCATTGGAAAAGCCTTTTGGATCTGGGCACGAGAAACAAGCCCATTTCCCGCAATGAAATCTAAAATCTTTTTAGTTTGGGTATCAACCTTGCTCGGAGTTGGAGAAATGCGGGGCAAACGAATCTTGAAGTACCTCGGACCAATTTCGAGCAGCTCCGAAAATGGCCTGTTCTTGTAGGCATTTCGAAACTGCCTAAATCCATTGCCAATGCCTTCCATCAAACGTAATTTTCCCAAAATTGTTGCAAGCTTTGGATTTCGACAGTTTGTCGCCATCCCCATCATGACCTCTTCGACATCAAGGTCTGCGAGACCTCCCACCGTAAAAATCTCAACAAAAGAAGGCGAGATGTGCACGGAAATTGGTGTGGCTCTCGAATAATCTCTATGAGCAATTGCATTAACAATCGCCTCCCTTAAGACAAGAGGGAGAACGTAATAAATCTCTTTGCGCTGCAACGATCCATCCTCGGGAAATTCCCATGCCGCTGTATTTGTTTCAGAAATATAGGCGAGGATTTCTCTGAGAAGGGAGAAAATGGAGCCTGCAACGCGCTTGCCTTCTTTAACAATTAACTTCTCATCATCAGCGTAAGAAACTAGTACTGCGCCAAATGTACTTTGATCGGACAATATGAAAGCCAAGTTCGTGTAGCAATTGGTTTTGGCATCCCAAAGCCCATACTGGGCATTCCCTTTTGGATTTAGATGGAACTCATTGTCTTCGCATATCGCATGGAGAGCGGTAAACGTGAGTTCCTGCTCTTCCGATACTCGACTTTCGAATGGGAGCGGGTTATTGCTACGAATGATTTCCCGCAAAATGTCGAAAGTCGCAGGAGCTGTCGTGTTTTGGATACGGACATAAACAGAGTTGGCGTCTTTTGGATCAAGGCAATAAGGACGAAGCCGCCCGCAATCAACATGAACCTTAATAATCTTAAGTTCTGAGATTGAAAGAATCTCCGTACTTACGCAATCCATCATCGAGGGGAAAATTGCATCGTGCAAGAGGTTGGCTATCGACTCAATTATTTCATCAGGTTTATCAACGCCAACGGGATTTCCCTTGTCGTCGATTCCGATATAAAGATCGCCTCCAACCGTGTTAGCAAAAGCAACCATAGTCCTTACGACTTTGCTCTTATCCCACTTGGATTTGAATTCGACGGTGAGTGATTCGTTACGTGGCAATTCTGGAAATTCGCTCATAGGAAAACCCCTATCTAATCCAACTCGTAACTCAATTTTACTCGATTCGATTAGATTTTACTAGATTATTTGAAAATCGAGTATATCGAGCAACTCGATTTATCAGATTCAATTATCTTTTGAATCTATTTGTCTTATTTTCGCCAACGGCAAACCGAATTGGCAAAAGCATCCCAGAATTTAGGTTATCTGATAAAAATCTCGTATTTGATTTCGACGAGACTAAAGCTTATCGCCG
>CAVAQL010000042.1:0-10302 GCA_963590825.1 Bacteroides caccae
GAACTAAAGGGAATTACACCATAGACTCGCAGTTAAGTAGATAAACCCGAGCTTAAAAATTTTCGGGAACTTTTAAAAGGGTGCGAGACTGTGTCAGTCTTTAAAGAGGAAAAACCAATGGAAACCATAGCGCTTATGCGCGTCGCCTTCTGTTGTATGCACAAGCCGTGTCTTCGTGGACTCGTGCGTGTGTTGCCTTTATCCGATTAGAAAACCCAACAACTTTTAAGCACGAAAAACGCCTCGGAGACACAAAGTCCTTCCGAGGCTTTTTTAAAAGGGCATCGATTGCGATTTTGTGGATCCGAATTTTTAAACGAAAGGAAACTTAAGATGAAAATCGCTCAAAACGTCACCGAGCTTATTGGTAAAACCCCGCTTTTGCGTCTAACGCGCTGGGAAGAAAAACACGGCCTTAAAGCCGCCGTTGTCGCTAAGCTCGAGTACTTTAATCCCACAGGATCGACAAAAGACCGCGCCGCCTTCTCGATGATTGAAGACGCCGAGCGCCGCGGAGTTTTAAAGCCTGGCGCCACAATCATTGAACCCACGAGTGGAAACACCGGTATTGGATTGGCCGCCATTGCCGCAGCCAAGGGCTATCGCGCGATCTTTGTGATGCCAGAAACGATGAGTGTGGAGCGTCGCGCTTTGATTGCTGCCTATGGCGCAGAGATTGTTCTAACGCCAGGGGCCAAGGGCATGAAAGGAACCCTCGAAAAAACAGAGGAACTTAAAAAGACCATCCCCAATGTCTTTGTCCCGAGTCAATTTGATAACCCTGCTAATCCGGCTATTCACGAACGCACAACGGGCCCTGAAATCTGGGCCGATACCGATGGCAAAGTTGATATCTTTGTCGCAACCTTCGGGACCGCGGGTACTGTAAGTGGCACAGGGCGCTACCTAAAGTCGAAGAACCCTGCTATCGAAATCGTCGCTGTTGAGCCCGCTGCATCACCTTTGATTACCGAAGGCCACGCAGGTCCGCACGGCATTCAAGGAATCGGCGCAAACTTTGTCCCGGGTAATCTTGACCGTTCGGTTGTCGATACCTTCCTAACAGCAACAAACGAAGAAGCCTTCGAAGCGACAAAAGAAATCGCTCGCACAGAAGGCGTCTTAGTTGGCATCAGCTCGGGAGCTGCACTTGCTGTGGCAACACGATTGGCGAAAGAGCCGAAGAATGCGGGTAAGACAATCGTCGCCTTGATGCCCGATACGGGCGCACGCTATCTTTCGACACCGATTTTTGCCATCAAATAGGGAGAGGACCATGGCCTTTTTTGAAAACGCGCGCGAAGACCTCGCTACTATCTGCGAAAAAGATCCTGCGGCAAGAAATAAGCTTGAAGTTGCGCTTTGCTACCCAGGGTTTCATGCGATTTTGATTCATCGCGCTTCGCACTGGCTACACAAAAAAGGCTGGTACGTCACGGCCCGCTTTATAAGCGAAATCGCCCGTCTTTTAACAGGAATCGAAATTCATCCTGCCGCAAAGATTGGTCGGCGCGTTTTCATTGACCATGGTTCAGGACTTGTGATCGGCGAAACCGCTGAGGTTGGTGATGACTGCACGATTTATCACGGTGTGACATTGGGTGGTACCTCGCTCGGTAAAGGCGTCAAGCGCCACCCGACTCTCGGGAAAAATGTCGTCGTTGGCGCAGGTGCCCAAGTCTTAGGCGCTTTTACCGTGGGAGATAATGCCATTGTTGGAGCCAATGCCGTTGTTGTAAAGGCTGTAGCGCCTAACACAACTGTTGTGGGAATTCCTGCGCGGCCTGTGCACGAAAAGAAAGATGCGGTGAGAAATCACGCGCGCTTTAATGCCTATGGCGTTGTGCCTGGCGAAAAAGATCCCTATGCCGAAACACTTACCCACTTAACAGCACTCGTTAAGCAACAAGCCAAAGCCATCGCTAGCCTTGAAAAAAGACTAGACGAGAAAGAGAAATAGCCGAGTGAGAGCTATTTGTTACGCCTTTTGCAGGCCTCTTCTGTGAAGGGATTGGCGTTTCCTTGGAGCGCCTTGATGCGCTTGGCTCTTAAGCACTCCCAGGCGCTTGCCTTATAGCGAGCATCCCAACGCTTCATCAATTCAATATAAGCACTCTTTAATCGGATGCGCTCAGGATAGGCCCACGCCATATACAAAACAGCTCGGGCAATCTCTCCGCGCGAGGCCTCGGGGGGCTCGGCTTTTTTATGCCGAATTTTCATTTGGCACGTGCCGAATGTGGCTTTCACATCCGAAGAAAATTCCGTGTAGGGAAAATTTGAACGCAGTTTATTGACCGCCCCAATGGCAGGGAATAGGTTATACATATCCGCGTGCATCAGACGAAACTCGCGATTGGCACGCTCGGCGCAATTTCTTCCCCGAAAACGCTTTCCGTTATCAAAGCAGGCAGAGCTCCCGTACTTCCACTCTGTGAATTCACGGCCGAAGTTTTCCGCAGGAACCACGTGCTCCCACTCAACGCGACGCGCGCGATTTGCGTCACTTGGCGTCGTAAAACCACGGGGCAATGTGATGTTGCGGCGCCAATCAAAGGGCGCTTCGCAGTACAGAGTCACTCGGTGGTCAAAATAGACATTGTGGTCTAAGAGGCGCTTGGCGTTCACGTAGCTTTCGTTCGTGGTGTTACCCCGAGCGCTTGCTGCCAAAGCGTTTGTTGCGAGCGCAAAAACGCTAACGAAGGTAAGGAGCGCTTTTGTGAAATTTTGGGCCCTCACGCCTTAGGCTCCTCGATACCAAAGACCTTACGTAAGTAAGCCAAATAGGTGGGGTCTTCACACATCCCCTTACCAGGAGAATCGGAAATCTTTGCCACGGCGCACCCATTGGCACTGACCATCTTCATCACGATATTCAGAGGCTCCACTCCCACATCGTTTGTTAAGTTGGTGCCTATGCCAAACCCAAGCTTAATGCGACCACGAAAACGCCTGTATAAGTCAAGCGCCAAAGGAACCGTTAACGCATCCGAGAAAATCAGTGTCTTACTTCTTGGGTCACACTTATTTTTCTTGTAATGCTCGATGATGGCCTCACCCCAGGCGAAGGGGTCGCCTGAGTCGTGACGCACACCATCAAAGAGCTTACAAAAGAACATATCAAAGTCGCGTAAGAAGGGTTTTAACCCGTAGACGTCACTTAACGCGATCCCTAAGTCACCACGATATTCTTTCGCCCACGATTCAAAGGCAAAACGCTGACTATCGCGTAGGCGTGGACCCAAGGCTTGAGCTGCCTGCAGATATTCGTGCGCCATCGTGCCCATGGGAATTAGATTAAAGCGCTTCGCGAGTAAAACGTTACTTGTGCCCGTGAAGTTACAGGCCGGCAAACTATTGACAAGCGTTTCGATAACCTCGGCTTGCCAGGCGCGAGAAAAGCGCCGTCTCGTACCAAAATCGCTTAATCGGAAATCTTCAAAATGCGGCTCCGAAAGAATGAGGTCAACCTTTTCTCTAAGCCTTCTGTGGCCTTCTGCGCGGGGCACTTCGATGCCAAGCCGTTTGTAGTAGAGCTCGCTAACGATGGCCAAAATCGGGATTTCAAAAAGGATGGTGTGTAACCAGGGACCAGCCACTGTAATAGCTAAGCCGCAATCGCTTTGATCGGTCTTTTCAACTTTGACGTATTTGGTCTTTAAATGAAAGACGCTTAAAAAGTCAATGAAATCGCTTTTAAGAAACCGCAGTGTCGATAGATACGCCAAATCTTCATCGCTACAACGCAGAGAACAGAGGTGTTCAATTTCACTACGAAGTTGACCGGCAAGCGGCGAGAGATCCACGCCTGGCGTGCGACACTTAAATTTATAGGTGACCTTAGCGCCTGGAAACTGATGCAAGACACTTTGCATCATCGTGAATTTATATAAATCGGTGTCAAGTAACGATTCGATAACCATGGCGCTATTCCATCATGTTCTGTTTAGCCTTAACGCGAAACCCCGGCTATTGCGATAAAACTCAAGGTTCTCGAAAAAGGCACTATAGCGCATCATTGAGAATTGCGAGAGCCCTTGCGTAGGGCGAACTCGACCGAATCAACTCCCACGGGAAATTGGAGGCTTTCGGTTTGATGCACGATGCCCTCTTTTGAAAAAGAGCTGTTTTCTCCCACGTTAAATGCTCTAAAAGTTCGTCGGTTGCTGCAACATCGTTACAGACAATCAACGAATCACACCCTGCGCTAAGGGCTTTTTGGGCTCGCTCAAGAATGGAGCCTGCGCTTTTTGCGCCCCCCATCGAAAGATCATCGGAAAAAAGAAGTCCCTCAAAACCAATCTCGTGGCGAAGCATATCGGTGGCAATCTTTTTTGAAAACGAAGCAGGTTCCGAATCCAAAGACGGATAAAGAACGTGTGCGGTCATCACACTCGTAATTGTCTTTGCTAACGCTCGATAAGGGGCAATGTCTTTTCTGAGAATTTCGCTGGCCTCACGCTCATCAACAGGAAGGCTCACGTGGCTATCGGCTAGAGCATAGCCGTGCCCAGGGAAGTGTTTGGCGCAATTGGCCATCCCCGCTTCAGCCAATCCTTCGCAAGCGCTTTGCGCTAAATCGGCCACAGTTTGGGGATTAGCTGAAAAGCTTCTTTCTCCAATAATGGCGCTTTTTCCCCAATCCAAATCGAGTACGGGCGCAAACGTGAAATCCACACCACATTCACGCAATTCCGAGGCCATCACAAATGTCGCGGCTCGAAGTGCTTTTTTCGCTTTCGCGGGATTTCCCGCATAAAGCGCGCCAAAGCGATGCATCGCGGGAATTTCTGTAAAGCGATCTCGAAAGCGCTGTACGCGTCCTCCCTCGTGGTCAACGCTAATGAGCATATCGCTATGGATGGCGTGAATTTCTCGACAAAGTGCCTTTAATTGCTCAGGACTTTCGTAATTGCGGGTAAAAAGAATCACCATCCCAAATAGGGGGTGCGATAAGCGCTCCTTTTCTTCTTTCGTTAATGTGAGCCCAGCAATATCACTAACAATCGGACCTTTCATTTTTTCTCTCAATTCGAAATTGGCGCCACTTAGCTAGCGTCTCACGTGAGGCTAACGTTTTACCTGACCGAGCGTAAAACTCCAAGATGCTTCTCAAGGCTTCGCGCGCCGGTTTTAACACGTCGCTCTCAGAAAAATCACGCGTTAATACGGCTCGTACAACTTCGGGCTCATACACGCACTCGTCTGAGGCCAAACCCACAAAGCGCGCATCAACGAATTCGCCCTCTCTAACGCAGCCTGGAAAGCTCTCTTTAAAATCGTCTAAGCGCTGCCCCCACCCGCAAAGACGCAGCAAATCAACTTCAAACTCGCGCATCGCACGCTCGGTTTCTTCCAAAATACCCTTGGCAATCGTCGAGAGTGTTCTTGTATACGCATCAAAGAGCTCGGGGGATGCGCTTTCGGCGGGAAGCAAGCGAAAGATGAGTTCGTTTAAATAAAAGCCCGTTAATAAGCCCTCTCCCGTTAAGGGAGTCAAGCCCCCAATCCAACGCGCACTACTTAAGGTTTTCACCTCGGTTTTCCCTGAAAAACTCACAAGAAGCGGGGTAAAAGCATCCAATAAACCGCGAAAGCGCCCCGCGGGTCTTTTAGCCCCGCGCGCGACAACCGTGACCTTCCCATGGTGCTTTGTAAAAAGAGAAACGATAAGACTCGTCTCTCGCCAAGGCCAATTTGTTAAAACAAAAGCAGGCTCTTCGTGCGCGCTAATGTAGGGACTTGCCACGCTTTTGGTCGTGCGCCCTAACGCATCGAGTGCGAGAACCTCAATGGGCTCACCTTTTTCTAACGCTGCCGCCTTACTCATAACCGAGACTCTTTAAGACGCGTGCATCATCGCTCCAACCGCGTCTGACGCGCACCCAAACTTCAAGGTGAACACTTTTCTGAAGTAAAAGCTGCAAATCAAGGCGTGCAAGCCGCGAGATTTCGCGTAACTTCGCGCCATTTTCACCAATGACAATCGGCTTATGGCTTTCGCGATTAACGTAAAGCGTCGCAACAATCGCGGCTTGATCGTCGGTTTCTTCCCAACTGTCGATGGAAACCGCAATCCCATAAGGGAGTTCATCGCCCAATAGGCGAAACGCTTTTTCTCGTACGGTTTCAGCGGCAAGAAAGCGCGGTGATTTATCCGTGTAAAGGTCAGGCGAAAAATACGGCATCGACTCGGGAAGGAGCTTTTTAATCTCATCGATGAGTTCATCGACTTGTCGGCCCCCCATAGCTGACACAGGGACCATCGCCTCAAAAGGAAACTTTTGATTTAATTTTTGAGCAAAAGGAAACAGTTCTTTTTTATTGGCAACCAAATCCAATTTATTTAAGACGAGGATAACGTTTTTCTTCTCAGGCGATAAGAGTTTCAGAATCGCTTCGTCTTCAGCCTTCCAGCCATTGGCGTCAATCACAAAGAGAACAACATCCACATCAGCCAAAGCGTTTCGCACATAGCGATTCATGCGCCGTAAGAGCTCTGAGCTGTGATGCTTTTGAAAGCCAGGCGTGTCCATAAAAACAAGTTGCGCATCATCATAGGTGACAATGCCCAACACACGATTGCGTGTTGTCTGGGGCTTTTTGGACGTAATGGAAACTTTTTCGCCGACAATGGTGTTTACGAGTGTGGACTTACCCACATTCGGACGTCCAACCACAGCCACATACCCACAACGAAATCCCTCTTTTAATTCGCACACGATTCGCTCTTAAAAATTTTCTGCAACGCTGTTAGCGCTTTCTCTGCTGCAACTTGTTCGGCCGCTCTTCTGCTTGTCCCAGAACCGTATTCACAAATCTCATAGTGATCGATGCGGCAAGCACAGCGGAAAGTTAAGGCGTGAGCCGCTCCTTCGCTATCGACAATGCGATAGTCGGGTAGCCCCAAGTGACGCGCTTGAAGCGCTTCCTGCAATCGCGTCTTTGCGTCTTTCCCGAGTCGTTCAGGCGTCATCGCTCCTGCGGCAAGAATCGGCTCATACAGCTTAAGGATAATGCGCTCAGCCTCTTCGAAATTGGAATCCAAAAAGATCGCTCCGAAAAGCGCTTCACAGGCATCGGCCATAATCGAGGGTCTCGTGGCTCCTCCCGTGCGAAGTTCGCCCTCACCTAAACGGATAAAGGAGCTAATGTCGATTTCTCGCGCAATTTCATCGAGTGTTTTTTCACAAACGAAGTTCGATCTCACGCGAGAAAGAACACCCTCGTTAAAGTGGTCTTTGCGTAAAAAAAGCGTGTGACCAATCGCACAATTTAAGACGGAGTCGCCTAAGAATTCGAGCCTTTCATTGTGGTTAGCACTAAAGCTACGATGCGTTAGGGCGCGAGAAAGGAGCGTCTTATTCTTAAACGTATAGCCGATGCGTTTTTCCAAAAGTGCTTCAGAAAGAAGTTTTCTAGTGGACATAAACCTCGTTTCCTTTTGAACTGTTTTCCCCTAGCGAACCGAGCCAATTCGGCTGAAGTCGCTAAAGTTCGCCCAAATAAAGAAGGCGCGCCCGACAATGTTTTCATCGGGAACAACACCCCAATAGCGGCTATCTTCACTGTTGTCGCGATTGTCTCCCATCACAAAGTAACTGTTGGCGGGAACGCGGCAGGTAAAACCATTTTCCTTATAGCGGCACACCTTAAGGCCAGAAGGGTACGGGCGCCCGAGAAGGCCAGCAGGGCGACGGTCATCAACGGCGGTTTCGTGTTTGACGCCATCCAAATCCTCAATGGTTTTTGTCAATGTCCTCATCGTGTCAGGTGCAATCCAATCCACAGAATCGCTGCGTTTCATCTCAACGCCGTTTACGTAAAGAATCTTATCGGTGTATTCGACAGTGTCCCCTGGCACCCCAACGACGCGTTTAATGTAATCAAACGAGGGATCAATCGGAAGCCGAAAAACCAAAATGTCACCACGCTTTGGTGCGCCGCGCTCAATGATCTTTTTATTGATCACTGGTAAGCGAATCCCGTATTCGTACTTATTGACAAGGATAAAGTCGCCGATGTGTAGTGTCGGAAGCATCGATCCCGAAGGAATCCGGAAGGGCTCATAAGCAAAGGAGCGAAAGAGGAAAACAAGCAACACGACCCAAAAAAGACCCGCTGTGTAATCGAGCCACCAAGGCATACGAAGCTTGGCTTTGACGCTTGCGTCGCGTAATGCAATAACGCGTGTGTCACCTCGAGAAAGCGCTTCCGCATTAGCCTGATCAAACTCACGCCTTACGGCTTTAGCCTCTGCCTTTCTTTTGGGCTTCCAAATAAATACGTCCAAAACCCACATCACGCCCGTGAAGACGCTTAAGAGGAAAAGAATGAGTGAGAAATTCACAATGACTCCTCAGATAACTCAGATAAATTAGTTCTCTTCATCGGCACGAAGAATCGAAAGGAAGGCTTCTTGCGGAATCTCCACAGAGCCCACCTGCTTCATACGTTTCTTGCCGGCTTTTTGTTTTTCGAGTAGTTTCTTTTTACGCGTGATATCACCGCCATAACATTTGGCGATGACGTCTTTACGTAAGGCCTTCACATTTTCACGTGCGATGATATTGGCACCAATGGCCGCCTGTATGGCTACATCATACATCTGTCGCGGAATCAAGGAGCGAAGCCTTACGACAACGTCGCGGCCTCGCGTCTTCGCTCCCGAGCGGTGAATAATTGAGCTTAGAGCATCGACCTTGTCGCCATTGATCAAAATATCGAGTTTGACAACGTCAGCCGCCCGATATTCTTTAAATTCGTAATCCATCGAAGCGTAGCCACGCGTAATCGATTTCATCTTATCGAAAAAATCGAGAACGATTTCCGATAGCGGTAAATCGTATGTCAGGTGCACCTGACGACCGTGATAAGCCAAATTGGTTTGAATGCCTCGCTTATCTTGGCACAACTTCATTACAGCACCCACGTATTCATTCGGGACAAAGATTGTCACCGATTCAATGGGCTCTCGAATCTCAGCAATCTTATCAGGGCTCGGTAATTTACTTGGATTTTCAACACGAACGACTTCCCCGTTTGTCATCAGTACTTCGTAGACAACCGATGGCGCCGTTGTAATGAGATTCATATCGTACTCACGCTCTAAGCGCTCTTGCACGATATCCATATGGAGTAACCCCAAAAATCCAGCGCGAAAGCCAAAACCCAACGCTTGCGAAACTTCAGGTTCAAATTTCAGAGCGGCATCATTTAATTGCAACTTTAAAAGCGCGTCGCGCAGTGCGTCGTACTGATTGGACTCAACAGGATACAACCCCGCGAAAACCTGAGGCTTTACTTGACGAAAACCTGGTAAGGGCTCTGTGGCGCCACGCACAGCTTGCGTAATCGTGTCCCCGACTCGAGCGTCCTTTAATTCCTTAATGCCAGAGATAACGTACCCAACATCTCCCGCGCTTAAATGTTCTCGCTTTTCTGCTTTCGGGGTAAAGACGCCAACCTGTTCGACTAAGTGCGTCGCTCCCGTTGCCATCAACGTGATTTTGTCCTTGGGCTTTAATGTGCCATTCACAACGCGAACAAGAGTGACAATACCCACGTAGTTATCAAACCAGCTATCGATAATCAAAGCCTGCAAAGGAGCCGCTGGGTCCCCTTTGGGAGGTGGCACATCGCGCACCACTCGCTCCAAAATATCGTCGATTCCCATCCCCGTTTTTGCTGAGCAAAGAACGGCATCTGTTGCATCAATGCCGATGACATCTTCGATTTCTTCGGCAGCCGCTACAGGGTCTGCGCTTGCTAAATCCATCTTATTTAAGACAGGTAACACTGTGACACCGAGGTCAATGGCTGTATAGCAATTGGCAACTGTCTGCGCCTCAACGCCTTGAGTGGCATCGACAACTAAAAGAGCGCCTTCACAGGCCGATAGTGAGCGACTCACTTCATAAGAAAAGTCCACGTGCCCCGGGGTATCAATGAGGTTTAATTTGTATGTCTTCCCGTCTTTGGCTTTGTATTGAAGGCTTGCTGTTTGCGCCTTAATCGTGATACCACGCTCGCGCTCCAAATCCATACTGTCGAGCACTTGTTCGCTCATCTCGCGCCCCGAAAGACCTCCGCAGCGTTCAATAAGACGATCGGCCAGGGTCGATTTCCCGTGGTCGATGTGGGCAATGATTGAGAAATTACGAATGTTGTCCATAACCAAAAAGCGCTCTCATTGAGGTGAAGAGCGTCACTCATTTCAATCGGAAAGGACTCGCGCGAAAAGACAGAAATAGCGGGTATCCGCTCGCGCCAAGCCTCCTATTTATTTCACGCGAAATTCTA
>CAVAQL010000043.1:0-714 GCA_963590825.1 Bacteroides caccae
CCAATTTGTCGGAATGAAGCCTCTACCGACATTCGTGCTTAACGACGTGGTGAAGAATCCGCAATTTGATGCGTATATGGAAAGTTGGGAAGCGCACCTAAAGGAAGTTTTTGCGCACTAAGTTGATAAGATAAGAAACGCTGAAGATTCCCTTCCCCCGAGGGTCTCTTCAGGAGGCAATTGGCAGAGAATTGGAAAACGCGTTCCCCTTTAACGAAGGCGTAACGAGCATCCAAAAGAACGCAACACCAATAATGTGGGGCCAATCTTCAAATCGTTCTTTCCATTAAAGAGACGATAAAAAAGACCTTTTTCAATGCCTGAGACATTGGCCACACGTGACATGCCAATCTCGCGGCAAATAACGCACATCTCATTTCTTATCGAAGCACCGTCACCCGTGTCGTTACGGATTGCTTTATCGAGTCTATGTTGATATTCCTTCTTTAGCTCCTGCGGCAAAAACAAGGCGTTATCAAATCGTCTAACCATTTTTCATCCTCTCTTTCATCCCCCCATCTCCCTCAAAACAAAAAAAATATACATCGCGAAAATACTAAAAGATTCAGCATAAAAATACAAACATTTTATGCGAGGCTTTACAAAATTTTTCCAATAAATTCCGTCAATTTCTCTTCGCTTTCAGCACGCGCTCGATTGCGTCAATTGCTAAATCTGCCGTCGGTCTCAGTAGTCGTGTATGCAACTCTGTGA
>CAVAQL010000043.1:724-10180 GCA_963590825.1 Bacteroides caccae
CGCTCAGCTAAATCATCACGCCGTTTTGGCGCTAACTCGTCGAGTAGTCGATAAGCGATTGGCTCAGGCTCACAATAGTATTGCAAGAATTCTGGAATTACGGCCTCCCCTAATAGGATATTTGGTAGGCTCACATAAGGAAGAAGCCCTTTATTTCGCATAATCCACGCTGTAAGCGCTGGCATTTTGTAGCCGACAACAATAGGCTTTTTAAATAACGCAGCCTCGAGTGTCGCAGTCCCAGAAGCGGCTAGAACAACGTCGGAAGCTTCCAAAACGGTGTGACTCGAACCGACAGTGACAAGCAAGTTTTCGGCAAATTTGGGGTAAGTTGAAGCGACCTGAAGAATTTTTTCCTTCGCCTCATGACTCATTGCGGGGATGACAAATCGAACCGATTTCCCTAATAGGGTGACGAGTTTGTCGCAAGCGGCAAAAAAAACGGGACCACACCCTTTGACTTCGTCGACGCGAGACCCAGGGAGTACAGCAACAACAATCTCAACGCACTCCTCAATCGAAAGTTTCTGACGAGCCGCTTTTGGGTTGGGAACCATCGGAATAATGCTCGCTAAGGGATGCCCAATATAGGTAGCAGGAATGCCTGCCTTTTCGTAAATCGCTTTTTCAAACGGAAAGATTAGTAAGACGTGATCTGCGGCACGACGCACCTTTTCAATGCGTTCTGGCCTCCAAGCCCAAATCGACGGCGAGACCATGTGAATTGTTGGAATCCCGTGGCTACGTAACTTCTCTTCGATTGTAAGATTAAAGTCGGGAGCATCCACACCAATGAAGAGTTCTGGAGCCTCTTTTTTTAGGCGAGCAATTAGCCTTGAGCGCATGGCAAGAATCGAAGGAATCTTGCGAATGACTTCGACATAACCACGCACACTTAGGGTATCGCACCTTTCCCAAGGAACTAAGCCGGCAGCAACCATCTTTTCGCCACCAACACCGCACTGGATAAGTTCTCGATGGCGGCAAGCGAACTCTTTAATAACAAGACTTGCCAAAAAATCACCCGAAGCCTCACCGGCGAGCCAAGCAACGTATCGATGGGCTTCATTTTCTGGCATGGTGTTCTCTAGCGAGTAATGCCGCGCGGACTCGTGACAACGAAATCACGCATATGTGTGAGCATCGGGCGAATCGATTCAGGCGCTTCAGCGATAATCGTATCGATTTCGCGAGCGGCATCAGCAATGAGATTTCCCTCGCGGTAAATGGCGTGATAAACGCGCTTAATAAAGCCCACGGTTTCTGCGGTAAATCCTGCGCGACGCAATCCCACAAGGTTTAACCCGTGCACAAGCGCGGGATTGCCATTACACATCACATAGGGAGGAACATCTTTAGCCACGGCAGAGGCCCCTCCTACAAAAGCGTGTGTACCAATGTGAACAAACTGATGAACACCAGACTGCCCGCCCAAAATCGCAAAATCTTCGACATGAACGTGGCCGGCGATGCCGCAGTTATTGGCAAGAATCGTATCGTTACCGACGCGGCAATCGTGCGCAACGTGCGCATTGGCCATCAATAGATTGCGCGATCCCACGCGGGTGAAGCCTTCATCTTGAATCGTACCAATCGATAAGGTGCAGTGCTCACGAATCACGTTATCGTCTCCGATAATTAACTGCGTATCTTCGAGGGCGTACTTTTTGTCTTGTGGTTCGCAGCCGAGAGCTGCGCCGTGAAAAATGTGATTTCTTTCACCAATCTGCGTGCGTCCTGTGATTCTCACAGCAGAATCCAATACGGTTCCCTTTCCAATCCGAACCTTAGGTCCAATTACACAAAAAGGACCGACGACGACATCGTCAGCAAGCTCTGCCTTCGGATCAACAACACTCATTGGATCGATTGTGGTCATGAAATTTCCCTCTACGAACTCTTCGAACAAATCAAATGACGCTTACACCATCGAATCGATTACTTTTTCGCTTTAAGCGCCTCGAGCTCTTCGCGAAGCGCTTTTAATTCAGCGCGCATCTTTCCTAAATGTTCAACCATAACGATGGTGCGTTCCGCAGCTAAACGCTCTTGCGCTGGGAAAACACCCATCATGGCCTTAGCACCCTCTTTCCAACGGCGAATACACGTCGAGGGACCGACCTGCACGGCATCAGGAATACGGATGTGACCGTTAATGCTTGCAGCGCCCCCGACCATACAGTGGCTACCGATTTGAGCCGACCCAGCAACACCCGTGCAAGCAGCCATGACGGTGTGGTCCCCAATTTTGACATTGTGTCCAAGCTGAATCTGGTTATCGAGTTTTGTTCCGTTGCCAACAACGGTGTCTTCAAGCGCCCCACGGTCAATGGTGGTGTTGGCACCGATTTCCACATCATCTCCTAGGCGCACAGCACCAATCTGCGGAATCTTGACCCATTCGCCTCGAAAGGGAGCAAAGCCGAAGCCGTCGGCGCCAATGACTGCGCCCGAGTGAATAATGACGCGCTTCCCAACAGTGCAGCCGTGATAAATGCTTACGTTGGCATAAATATGGGAGTCTTCCCCGATCTTTGCGCCTTTACCGATAAAGGCACCTGACTCAATATGAGCTCGTGCGCCGATAACGGCGCCCTCTTCGACACAGGCAAAGGCATCAATGCGTGCTGTTGGGTCAACCGTAGCTTTTGAAGAAACGTAAGCTTTCTCAGAGACGTATCCACCTTCTTCCTGCCCTTTGAGCATTGCCTGTAGGCCCCAAGCAAACCACGCGTAGGGGTTTTCAGTGACGATTGTGGCGCGCTCAGGGGCTTCACCATAAAGCGCTTTGGCATCTTCTGGCATCAAAACGAGAACACCCGCATGGCTTAACCGAGCCGCCTCGCGCCACTTACTTTGCGCTAAAAAGGCAACGTGCTTTTCTGTGGCGTGCTCCAAGGGCGCAAAAGAAACAATGTCAACGTCTTCGGCACCCGCATAACAGGCGCTCTTTAGGCGACCATTGGAAAGCGCATCAATAGTCGCAACAAGCTCACGAATCTTCATAGATAGTCTCTTAAATTATTTCTTGCCATCGAGCTTCGAGATGACTTGATCTGTGATGTCGTTTTTGGGATTGGCCCAAACAGGATCTTGAATAATCACATCGTAGTTTTGAGACTGAGCAATTTGCTGAATAATCTTCACAGACTGTGAAAGAATAATCTGCGCCTCTTCATTGCTACGCTGGTTGCGTTCCTCAACGAGGGCACGCTGTTTGCGAGCAATGTCGCGCTCGCTTTCGGCAAGCTCATTGCGCTGCTTTAAGCGCTCGGACTCAGTCATAATCGCGCTATCTTTTTCAAACTTCGCCGCGCGTGTCTTAAAGGAACGCGTCAAGCGATTGACTTCATCCTCGCGCGGCTTAAAGTAGTTTTGAAGCTTCTTTTGAGCCTTGATGGCCGTTTGCGATTGCGAGAGAATCTTTTGCGGATTCACAACGCCAATCTTACCTTCGGCCGCGGCAACGCTTCCCGCGAGAAGTCCAAAACAAGCCATTGCAATGCAAGCTTTCTTAAACATCGTTTTTGTCCTTTGCAAAAAATCTTTTTAGAAACCTGTACCAATCTGGAACTGGAAGCGCTCTGTTGAATCGCCCTTCTTCTTATTAAGCGGGAAGGCAAGCGAGAACTTCAACGGCCCCAATGGTGAAATCCACGCGACACCAAAACCCCAGGAGTAACGCAAATCATTGAAATCAATCTTCTGATGTCTGTAATTCACAGTTGTATCTGTTTTACTGACAGCTTCGTAGCCCCAAACAGTACCCGCATCAAAGAACACTAAGCCACGTAGCGTCTTATCAGCCCCTGGTAGCGGCGTTAAGAGTTCTGCAGACATCACGACTTGACGATCGCCACCCAAGTTATCGCTCGTACCAACATCACGTGGACCTAAAGAGGAACTCTCGTAGCCACGCACCGATCCGATACCACCTGCGTAGAAGTTCTTAAAGAACGGGTAATCTTTATTGCCGTAGGAGCCACCGTAACCGAGTTGCATATTTAGCCCTAAGGTCCAGTTCTTTGATAGCGGCACGTACTGCGTAAATTGGTATGTGGCGCGATAGTACTGAAGGTCAAGGCCTGGTAGGCTCACTTCCCCACTAAAGCGCTGATAACGTCCACGTGTCGGAGCCAAGGGGTTATCACGGCTATCGCGTCCCCAACCAACGGTAAGCAATGCTGCCTTAGATGTCTTCCCATAGTCATCAACATATTTGAAATAACGATAAGGTGATGAAGCGTATTTACCCTCAATAGCGCCGCCTCTTGTACCACGCAATGTGACCTTGGTTGCTTCAACCTTCGCACCAAAGTACACGGTATCGAGTTCTGTGACAGGAACACCAAAATCGATGCCGCCGCCAAACGTTTCGTAGGCAACATTCGAAACATCGAGTTCATCTAGGTCCGTACGACGGTCATAGATTTCCCAGTTGCGGCTAATGCCCTCGGGGGTGATGTAGGGTTCACCTAAACTTGCGGCAATCGTTCTTTGGCTCTTACTTGTGTTGATGTTGATGCCAAAAGAGTTACCTGTACCGAAGATGTTATTCTGAGCAAAGCCCGCAGAAAGAATAATGCCATCGTCACTTGAGTAGCCAGCGCCTAAACTAATCGAGCCCGTGGGACGTTCTTTGACGCGAATTTCCAAATCCACTTCATCGCGTGTGCCTTCGACGGGAACGTGATTGACTTCAACGCTTTCGAAGTACCCCAAGCGGTCAATACGATCGCGCGAGAGTTTGACTTTGTCGCTATTGAACCACGCGGACTCATACTGACGCACCTCTCGACGGATTACAACGTCACGTGTGCGCGAGTTACCCACGATATTCACATGGCGCACGTAGGCGCGACGGCCCGGGTCGATGGTGTAGACGATATTGACGCTTTGCTTAGCGGCATCGGTTACGGGATTGGGAGTCGCTGTACAGAAGGCATATCCCAAAGCTGAATACTTTTCGGTAATTTTCTTACCGACCTCGTTAATGCGTTCGGCGTTATAGATGCTACCTGACTTGATTTCTTTAATAAGCGGTTCAACTTCCGCCTCAAGCCCTAACATGTCGCCTGCCAAGGTCACTTTTTCAACTTTGTACCGCTCGCCCTCGGAAAGATTGATTGTCACGAAGATATCGGACTTATTCGGAGCCATCGACACTTGCGTACTATCAATTCTGAAATCCAAATAACCACGATTTAAATAAAAACTACGAAGGGTTTCTAGGTCTGCGGCAAGCTTCTCGCGCGAGTACATGTCGCGCTTGGTGTAAAAGCTTGACCACTTGTGCGGTTGCAACTGCATTTGTTCGAGCAAGTCGTCTCTATCGTAGACGCGATTACCGACAAAACGGATTTCCTTAATGGAGCTTGCTAAACCTTCGTTGACATTAATCGAAATTTTCAGGCGGTTGCGCTCCACGGGTGTCGTTGTCTTTTCAACAATCACGCCATAAAAGCCGCGTGCTAAATACATACGACGGATTTCTTGTTCGGCGCGATCGAGAACTGAGCTATCAAAGATACGGCCTTCGGCCAAACCAACGTCACGTAAGCTCTTTAAAGCAGCATCCTTATCAAAGGCCTTTACGCCGTTAATTTCAATGGCGGCTACCGCTGGGCGCTCAACCAAACTGACAAGAAGAACATCGCCTTCAGAGGATAAACTCACATCACGAAAGAGTCCGGATTCATACAAATCATGAATCGCTTCGGTACCACGCTCTGGCGTATATTCGTCTCCAACCTGAAACGGCAGGTGCGAGAACACGGTTCCAGGTTCTGTTCTTTGAATACCCTCAATGCGAATATCTTTGATGGTAAAAACTTGGGCTAAAGAGGCTGTTGCCATCGTCGCAGTCGCTGCGGCAATCAGGGTCAATTGAAATACTTTACGTGCTCTCATCGTTTGTCTGAAAATCGTCAAGTCAAAAATAAGCCTCTTTGCGCCTCTAGTTGGTAAGGCGCAAAGAACGTGTGCTCGCTAGTCTAGCAGGTCAGATTAGACAAAAGTCGCAAAATTTGATGACTTTTGCCCCTCTTTCGGCTTAAGAGAAAAGTTGAACAAAATCGTTAAAAAGCGCAAGTCCCATTAACGCGAGAAGCAAAGCCATCCCAATACGCATCAAAATCGATAGGAATTCCTTTGAGGGACGTTTGCCTGTGGCCATTTCAATGAGCGTTAATATGGCGTGTCCGCCATCCAAAACGGGGATGGGAAGTAGGTTCGCAATGCCTAAGCCAATCGAGATAACCGCAAGAAAATTAACAAACGCTTTAAATCCAACCGATAGGCTCTTACCGGCAATATTGCCGATTGTCACGGGACCCACGATGCTAGCAAGGCTCTCTTGACCAGCAAACATGCGACCGATACTCGAAACGGTCATCGCTGTAAAACTCGCGACCTGGCTGATGCCAATCCCAATGGCATCAATCGGACCGTGTCGCACGAAAACTGTATCGGGAATGCTAAAAAGAACCGCGCCGATGCGATAGAGTTTTTCACCGGTTTCCGTTTGGCTTAAAACGGGCGTGATTTGTAGAACGCGTGTCTTATCGCTTGCTGGCTCTTTTAAAGTCAATTTAAGGGGCTTTCCTGCGCTTTCGCGAATCAACCTAATGAGAGTTGTCACCTCAGTAATTTTCACATCATTCGCGCTTAAGACTGTCTCCCCAGGTTTTAAGCCGGCAGATTCTGCTGCCGAACCCGGTTCAATGCGACCAACCATCACTGAAGTGATGTATGGCGTAATCCCGAAGGGAAAGGTTTTATTTGTCGCATCCTTTTCTTTACGAAAATCAATCCACGTGCTTTCCCCAGATTCGGTTGTAAAGAAAACACTCACGGTTTGACCATCAGAAACTTTATTAAGTTGCTCTCGCACCTCGTTAAACGTCGCAACAGAGTTCTTTCCGACTTTGGCGACAGTCCAGCCAGCCTGAACGTGAGCACTTTCTGCTTGCGAACCCGCCACTGGCACCCCCACGCGAGGAGAAGCTTCATAGCCACCGCTTACTGCCATTGCCGCATACAAAAGAGCAGCAAAGAGTAAGTTCATCGCGGGGCCTGCAAGAACAATCAAGAGCCGCTTATACGCTTTGGCGTTTTCAAGCGCTTTTTCCCACGGAAAACTCCGATTCGGGTGCTCTTTTTGAAGCTCTTCCTTTTCCTCTAAAGAAAGCATCTTCACGTAGCCGCCTAGAGGAATTGCCGATAAGCGCCACTCGCAACCATTTTTATCGGTGTGCTTAAAAAGAATCGTGCCAAACCCAAGAGAAAACGCCAAAACAGGAACGCCCGTAATCCGCGCGACGATATAGTGCCCAAATTCGTGCACAACAATCAAAATGGCAATGGCAATTAAAAAACCAATGAGTCCTAAAATCACAACGTTTTACCCTAGGCTAGATAGGAAATAAGAACTTTTGCTCGAGCTCGTGCCTCCGCATCGGCGCTCAAAATGTCCTCCAAGCTCGATGGCGCGTGCTCTGTGAATTGCTCAAGTAGTTTACGGCATACTCTAGCGATATCTGTAAAGCGAATCTTTTTATCTAAGAACGCGGCAACCGCCACTTCATTGGCGGCATTTAAAACAATCGGGGCGATGCCACCGGCTTTAAGAGCCTCGTAAGCCGTCTTTAATAAGGGAAAGCGCTCCATATCAGGTGCTTCGAATGTGAGGTTAGCTAACTTTGTGAAGTCAAGTCGTTCGCTTAATCCCGAAAGTCTTTCGGGGTAACCGAGAGAATAGGCAATCGCTAAGCGCATATCCGTGGGTCCCATCTGTCCAAGAACAGAACCGTCGGAGAATTCGACCATCGAATGCAACACCGATTGTGGGTGAATCACAACGCGAATTGAATCGGGAGCAACACCAAAAAGATGGTGTGCTTCAATCACTTCAAACCCCTTATTCATGAGAGTGGCCGAATCAATCGTAATCTTGTTACCCATCGACCACGTTGGGTGATTTAGGGCCATTTCAGGAGTCACTGTCGATAAATCCAAATCTTTTTTGTCTCGAAAGGGACCTCCTGAACAAGTAAGCCAAATCTTGGCCTTCTCTCTTTCTTGACTTGACACGCCATCTAAGCATTGGAAGATTGCGTTGTGCTCACTATCAACTGGCAAAAGTGTTGCCCCATTTTTGCGAATCGCGTTCATTAAAAGAGCGCCGCCGCAGACAACACTTTCTTTATTGGCAAGAAGTAAACGCTTACCAGCCCTAGCGGCAGCAAAGCTTGGAGATAGCCCTGCGGCTCCCACGACAGCGCCAATCACAGTCTGAGATTTAGGATCTTGAGCGAGTTCTTTAGCAACATCGGCTCCAGCGATAACTTCGGTTTCTCTAAGTCCTGCTGTATTCAATAAATCGCGCAGTTCCGTCGCTTTCGTTTTATCGGCAATACCCACGCAATCGGGACGAAATTTCACGGCTAAATCGGCCAACTCTTTTACGCGTCGCCCCGCGCAAAGAGATCTCACCCGAAATCGTTCTGGATAAAGCGCCATCACTTTTAAGGCGTTTTGCCCAATCGATCCAGTTGCGCCCAAAACTGCCACATTCTGTATTTCCATAAATCTTATGTTTCCTTGTTATTTGCCTTTTAGCGTGAAAAGAACAATCTCGTTATCGGTTCCAATGCGTTCTAGAAATCCTGTCCAAAAGCCCGTTCCTGAATGCACATACATCTGCGTTTGGCCGCCGTCACTGCGTTCAATTGAATACAATCCCCGTACGTAACCCCAATTAAACGCGGCAACAACAATGGACCAAAGATAGGTTTGTCCGCCGTGCGTGTGGCCGGAAAGCATTAAATCGGTGGGCGTCTGCAATACCCACTTGGTGTGCCGAGGTTGATGGGCTAAGGAAATGATAAAGCGACCCTCTGGCGCACCAGAGAGCGCCTTTTTTTCATCAGGCTCCTCACGATCAAAGCGCTCTGCAGCGCGATCGGTGAGCCCATAGAGCACAAAATCTTGTCCGTGATAACTTAAGACGGTGTGTTCGTTACGCAGTAACTTAAGCCCCAGGGTGGGAAGAAACTTCATCCACCCATCGTAGTCAACATAGTGCTCGTGATTGCCTTCACAGGCATAAACACCCAAAGGAGCCTGTAAATCTTTAAGTGCGGTAAGTTCTGGGCCGCGTTTTTGAACTGTGCCATCGACAAAATCGCCTGTGATTACGATTAAATCCGCTCTCAATTGATTTGTCGAATCAACAATGCGGCTCAGGCGCTCGGGACCAAAGACATTGGCTTGATGCAAGTCCGATAACTGCGCAATGCGCATCCCCGAAAGATCGGTTGGAAGGCCTTTAATTTGAAGCGTGACTTCTTTGACAACAGGGTCTTCAAGCGAATGCCAAAGGCCGTACGAGGTCGCAAATAAAGAGAAAACAAAAATCCCGAGAGTAACTTTCTTTGAATTAAGCGCCTTCAAAGG
>CAVAQL010000044.1:0-7986 GCA_963590825.1 Bacteroides caccae
ATATCAAGAATCGATCCCATACGTTGCATCCTCTCTTTTAAGCGTGGTGGATTTCAATGACTTTCGGTGCCTTCGCACGCATTGCGATAACGACTCGACGCATGACAATCAGCACAGCCACTAGAGCGGCAACGCACAAGACAATCGCCAATGTCGCGCCACTCGGGTCAGCTCCAAAGGTGCCCACCTTATAAAAGATTGTTGCAGCCGAATAGCCTAAGAGCGTAGTCCACGCAGCAACGAAAATTGTCCACGCTGTTCCCACTTCATTCCAGATTGCGGCCATGGCAGCTGCGCACGGCATATAAAGAAGTATGAGGAGGAGGTACGCAAACGCCGCTGTTTCACTACCAAAGAGCTTACGCATCATATCGGCGCCTGTGGCCTGAGTGGGCTCGGCAATCGATTCTGCGGCTTCATCTTCAGCTGACTTAATCCCTAAGGGGTCTAACAAGGAGTCGGCAAGAGAAGCTAGGTTATCGGCAACCGTTGAGCAGGCTTCATGAAGGGTTGCGCCAAAGGACCATGGGGCAGATTCTTCTTCATTGGCGTTTTCTGTACGCGCCATCGATTCGTAGAGCGAATTCATCGTACCAATCACGGCTTCTTTGGCGAGAACACCCGTGAAGACGCCCACTGCGGCCGGCCAGTTTTCTTGCGTCACACCCATCGGCGAAAGAACCGGAGAAATCGTGCGACCAATTTCACTTAACACGGAGCGATCGCTATCTTCGTTACCGAAGCTACCGTCAGTGCCTAAAGAGTTCAAAATCGAAAGGCACGCCACAAGCACAACAATCACACGACCTGCGCGGCAGACGAACCCTTTTAAACGATCCCATGTGCGGATTAAAACGCCCTTCACTGTCGGGATGTGATACGGCGGAATTTCCATCACAAAGGAACCCGAGACATCAGGAAGAATGAATTTCTTGACGAGAAATCCCGTGAGAACTGCCGCACAAATACCAATGATGTAAAGACCGAAGACAAGGTTCTGCCCATTGGTTGGGAAAAAGGCCACCGCAAAAAGCACGTACACAGGAAGTCGTGCTCCACAACTCATAAAGGGAGCCATCAAGACAGTCAGAATACGATCTGTCACACGATCCATCGTACGTGTTGCCATCACAGCGGGGACGTTACAGCCGAAGCCGACAATCAAAGGAACGAACGCTTTGCCAGGCAATCCTAAGAAACGCATTAAGCGATCCATCACGAATGCGGCTCGCGCCATATAGCCTGAGTCTTCCAAAATCGCTAAGAAGAAAAAGAGGAAGAACACCACAGGAATAAACGTTGAAACCGTCTGCAAGCCGCCACCGACGCCGTCGGCTAAAACGACCTTCACAATTTCGGGTACACCAATCGACTCTAAAAGTTCACCAAAACCTGTGACCATCACGCCGCCGACGAGAATATCAAAGAAGTCAATAAAGGCCGACCCCAAATTCTGCGTGAATAGGAACATGCAGTAGATGATGAATAAAAAGATGGGAAAACCTAAGACGCGGTTTAAAACGATCTTGTCGATTTTGTCTGTCAATGTCATCGGCAATTCGCCAATGCGATGAACGACCTTAGCACTAACGTCTGCAACGAACTTATAGCGCGCATCCGCCACAGCGATATCGAGATTGCCATCAAAATTCTTTTCCGTTTTTTCGATAATCGGCATCACACGGTCGTGAACCTCTTTGGGTAAACGTTCGCGAGCCCCGTTGGCGCCTTCGAGCAATTCAATCGCAAGCCAATGTTGATTTACTTCCTTGATTCCAACAATCTGTTCTTCAATTTCTTCGTGCGCCTTCTCAATTTCTGGCGCATAAGGCAACGTTAATTTCGGCAATGACGGATTGGCAACGAACGCCGAAATCATTTCCTTTAGGGCAACAACGCCCTGCTCGCGCGAGGCAACAATCCCCACCACGGGGCAACCGAGCATCGTCGAGAGCTCTTCGGTGCGAATTTCAATCTTGCGCTTTTGCGCCACATCGAGCATGTTCACCACAATCATCACGGGAACACGCATTTCAATAAGTTGCGCTGTTAAGTAAAGGTTCCGTTCAAGGTTAGAAGCATCAACAATGTTAATCACAGCCTCGGCTTCGTGGCTTAAGATGTAGTCGCGTGCAACGCGTTCATCTTCGCCCGTTTTCGAAACCGTTGTCAGAGAATAGATTCCCGGTAAGTCAACAAGCTCGAAGTCTTCGCCTTCGTTACTAAAGTGGCCAACTTTCTTTTCCACAGTAACGCCAGGCCAATTGCCGACATCCTGATGTGCGCCCGTGAGCGCATTAAAGAGCGTTGTCTTTCCGCAGTTAGGATTGCCGACAATGCAGATGGTGTGCTTCATTCTTAGGCGACCTCCACGTCCATAACGTCGGCTTCGCCTTTGCGAAGACTCACGAGGCTACCGCGCACCTTAATTTCCACGGGGTCCCCGAGTGGGGCTAAACGTTGCAGTTCGAATTGCGTTCCCGGCACCAAGCCGAGCATCAAAAGGCGCTGTCTATACTCGGCCGCACCACGCGTAAAGGCCACAATCTTGGCATTTTGCCCAGGCAGCATATCCTTAATGCGCATCTTTTTCTCCCGAAAAATAAGCAGTTAACAGGTGAGAATGATTCTCATTCGCGGCATTATAGGCACGAGAGAAAAGAACTTGCAATAGCGTTGCTTGTCTTGTCGGTAAATTTGTCAGTAAAAATGCTAAAAATAGGAAAATGTCACGCCATGCTCGCCGTGACAAGAAAAAAAAACGAGGGGAACGCGCCCCTCGAAAAGTCCCTCAAATGCTCATCATTTAGCCATCAATCGTCAATCGAGATGAGTTCGTAATTGGGATTGCCCATTTTGAGCTCACGCATGTAGGAGAGCTGACGCAAACCATGGCGTGACTCAATGCGTTCAACCAAATCATGGTTTTCTTTGTGTGTCATCCGAAACACCAAATCAACTGAGGCCTGGTCAATGGCAAGAATATCGGTCGAAGCCAAAATCCCCACATCGGGAATTGTCGGTTCCGCAGCGCCTAAACCCGCGCAGTCGCAATCGACAGACATGCGGCGCATCACATTGATAAAGCAAATTCTCTTACCGAAAAAGTCACACGTTGCTTTCGCAGATTCAGCCATCGTTTCCATCAAATGTTCTTTTGCTGGCCACTGATTCCAAGGTAAAGACACGTCGCTTACGCCATGGACCTGTTGCTTACCGATGCGCCCGTCTGCGCACCCGATCGCGATGTTTTTCATCGAGCCACCAAAGCCACCCATGGCGTGGCCTTTAAAGTGCGTTAACACAATCATCGAATCGTAGTTAACAAGGCTTGCGCCCATCGAGACCTCTTTTAAGTGTTTTCCGCCACGCACAGGAAGATTCACAGTGCCCTTGGCATCCATAATGTCCACGGGGCAAAAGGTCCAGCCATTGATTTCAAGTGTTTTGAGGTGATCTTCTGTCGTGTAGCGATCACCCTTATAGAGCGTATTCGTTTCAACGATGGTGCTTTCGGGGACTTGCGCTTGGAAAGCTTTGACCATTTCGCGAGGAAGGATATTCGGCCCGTGACGCTCACCCGTGTGTAACTTAATGGCGACTTTGCCGTAAATCTCACTATTAATGAGTTTGTATAGTCGAATTAAATGCTCTGCATCGATGTGGCGTGTGAAAAACACCTTGGCGGCTGTTTCACTGGCGTTAGCCACTGTAATCTGCTTACTTCCAATCACGGGGCTTGAACCCTGAATGCTTGTTGATACAAGTTTTGCCATCGCTGAAGACCCTCCTAAACCAAAAGCTGCTGTTGCTGCAATGAATTTGCGACGAGAACACAACATCAGAATCCCTCAAAAGTTTTCCTTTTAGACGCGAACAAGGCTACCTGCGCCTTTGATGAAAAATTCTAAAAAGCCACTTTCGTAATTCCTTGCCTTTTTCTCCCGAATTTCTGCCTAAAACTCTAAGGCGTTAGAAACGCAACCGCTTCTAACGCCCCAAATAAGCCCTTCGAACTGACTTTGTTTTTTTACTCGCGAATTACGACGCCGAGTTGCGTGAGTTGATTTAAGCATTTGGAAATGCCCACGGCATTCCTGACACCTAACTTCTGGCAAAGATTGGCGCGATGGACCTGAACGGTTCTTTCAGCGATATTGAGTCGATCGGCAATCACTTTATTCATCAGTCCCTCATAAACAAGAAGCGCCACTTCGCGCTCACGGCGGCTCAACGACTTCCAGCGCTCGATAATCTTGCTATTTTCGATTTGCTCTTGTGTATCAGAAAAACTCTTTTCAACGGCGCGGTCAATGGCTTCAAGAAGCTTTTCATCGACAACAGGCTTACATAAGAAATCCATCGCTCCCTGCTTTAAAGCCTTCACGGCCATTTCAATATCGCCGTGTGCGGAAACAAGAATCACCGGAAGCTGTGTAGAACGCTGTGCAAGTTTTGCTTGCAACTCAATGCCGCTTAATCCAGGCATACGCACATCAAAAACGCCACAACCCTGAACCGTTGGATCGTCGTTTTCAAGAAAATCCTCTGCGCTCGCATATGTACGCACGAGCCAACCTTCGCCTTCGATTAAATACTTATACGAATCTCGAACGCCCTTATCGTCGTCGACGATGCGAACCACCGCCCGTGATTTTCTCGAATCCATTCACTCACTCCTTTTTCAGGGGAAACTTCACCGTTACCTTTAAACCATGCGGAATGTTCCGCGCAAATTCAATTGTTCCATCATAGGACTCGACAATCTTTCGCGCAATCGAAAGACCCAAGCCAAGCCCATCGTTTTTTTCCGAACGCATAGGAACAGAAAGCTTTTCTACATCTGCTTCACTTGTAATCGGGCCATTGTCTGAAACCGTAAACACAATATGACGCTCAACGATGCGTAAATCCACCAAAATCCGTCCATCGGGATTTTCACCAATAGCCTCAACAGCGTTTTTCACAAGATTGCGGATAACTAGGCCCATTTCCAAAGCATCGGCCCTAAATTTGGGATTGCCTTCCACGTGAAATTCAATGCGTTTATCGCCCTTGACTTCTAGACCAAGGCCTGCCTTACTCATCAGAGTCGAAAGCTGAATCTCTTCGGATTGCTTCTCATGCTTTTTCGCGTAGTTTCTCACGTGATCGACAATCGCACTAGCGCGCTCATTCTCTTGAAGAATCCTTCCTAAGGCAAAGTCAAGCGAATCCGGCGTTAACGTGTTGTTATTGGCGCGACGTCGAATTCCCATCGCAAAATTTGTAACAGCCGCCAAGGGTTGCCTTAATTCGTGAGCGACAATGCTTGAAATCTGCGAGACGCTTGCAATGTGTTCGAGCTCCTCAAAGCGCTTTTCCGACGCTCTCTCCTTTTGCATCGCATGCATTAATTCGACTGTCAGCCGTCTGACGGTCCTCTCTTTTAAAAGAACACGCAAAATAAGGCCTAAGACAAGAGCCATAGCAGCAAAGAACCACAAGATGTGTTCGCGAATGAACTCAAGAGCGGAAATTCGCTGAAACTTTAAATACGGCTCAAACCCTAATTCCTCCTGGGCTCGGTGGACCTTCGTGTAATCACGCGCCGTATCCCACGTCACGGTGCTCGAAAAATCAAACGCCCTCAGAGCCTGCGCAAATTCCTCTCCTGTCTTACGATTGACACGAATGCTCGAAGCGAACGCCCACCCTGGGAAAAGGGAGGTTGAGTGTGGCGTTAACGAGCCTTTGGCTCCATCACTCACATCGGGCGGAATTAAGTCAAAATCCGCAAAAATATTCGCATTGACCTCACGATACAAGCAAGAAGAAATCGCTAAAGCTTGAACACTTCCATTTTTCAAAGTGCGAACCGCATCCTCTAAAACGGGATATCGCACATAGCGCCAGGCTTTGTCTTTATCGAATCCCTTTTGCTTTAATTCTTCGAGTAGCAAGAGTTCCGTGTCGGGAATATCGTGCTCAATCAGAGCAATTTCCTTACCCCGAAGTTGATCCCACGAGTTTTCGCCTTTTTTTGTAAAAACAAGGGCACTTGTTTCCGAAAAGAACTGTTTATTGTCCTTGCCGCCCTCTTTTTTTTGGTAAAGAGAGGCTAAAAGCTCATAGCCGTAATAGCGCTCGAGAATACTAATCACTTGTGGGCTTGCACACACGAAGTCAAGCGACTGGTTGCGAACGGCCTCATAGATCGCTTCCGCAGGGAGCTGCCGCACGACAAGACGACGGTCCGTGTAGATGGGGTCGATTTTATGAAAGGAATCTCGAATCACCCACTGCATTTTGGGCATGGAACTATCCAAAACGCCAATAACCCAATTCACCGAGGGGTCAACGCAAAAACCCGTTGCCGCACACAAAAATCCGGCAAGAAAAGTCATCAGGCAACGAATGGCTCGAAACATATAAACAAAGTCAAAAATGAACAACTCAAGGTTAATCGGTAACGGATTCAGGCCGCACCGAGCCATATTGCGTTTTCTACTTAGCGTAAAACCACAATTTCGTAAAAGCGAAATATTTTCTAAAGTCTACTACGTGGAAAATACGTAGTTAAAACACGCAAGGAGAAAACCATGTTCCCGATTGACAACACCTTAGATCTCATCGCTTTGTGCATCGCCGGTGGCGTTGCTGTTGTTTTGGTTTTTTTAGCTTACAAAGCTTCCTAAGTTCGAGTCAAACATTGCTCCTTCAAGCCTGCTGCACTATCCTCTGTGGCAGGCTTGAATAGTCTTGAAATTCCATCATCTTTTTACACTTATGGCGCAATTTCTTGCGCCATAATTTTGAGCCGATCCCCGAAACAAAACCCGAAAGCAACTTTAGGCTTTTTTTCTTGGCAAAAGCTTAATTAGTGCTGATGTATCCAAGCGGCCGTCGCCTACGCTATGTAGTTTTGCGTAGTAACTATCCACTAGTCGCGTTAGCGGCATTTCTGATCCGTTTCTTTCGGCTTCCGCTAGTGCAATCCCGAGGTCTTTGCACATCCAATCGACAGCAAAACCGAAATCAAAACGCCCTTCAACCATCGTTTTGGTGCGATTGTCCATTTGCCAGGAACCAGCACACCCTTTCGAGATGGCCTTTAAGACGAGGTCCATATCAAGTCCCGCATTCATACCAAAGGCAATCCCCTCAGAAAGCGACTGCAAGACCCCTGCAATGCAAACCTGATTGACCATTTTTGTCAGTTGCCCATTTCCCGCGGGACCCATATGGGTAATAGCGCTTGAAAAGGCTTTTAAAACGCCTTCAACTTTTTGAAAGTCCGCCTCATCTCCCCCAGCCATCACGGTAAGCGTTCCATTTTGCGCGCCCGATTGTCCGCCAGAAACTGGGGCATCGACAAAGCCACAGCCTTGTTTGTGGCAGGCCTCTGAGAGTTCACGCGACAACGAGGCCGAATCCGTTGTGCAGTCGACTAAAACCGCGCCTTCTTTAAGCCCTGCGAGAACCCCATTTTCGCCATAAACCACACTGCGCACATCGTTATCATTGCCGACACAGACAAAAACAACATCCCGATTTTCTGCAGCGTCTTTGGGCGTTTGAGCGCAAGCGCCACCGAATTCAGAAACCCACTTTTCGGCTTTGGCGTGTGTGCGGTTATAAACAACAACATCGTGCCCGGCTTTAGCGAGGTGACCGGCCATCGGGTAACCCATCACACCCAAACCGACAAAGGCAACTTTCTTCTCATTGGCCATCTTCTTCTCCTTTCTCACTAACCTCAGATTGGCTAGCCACATATTCGCCCCAGTTGTATAAGTCATCGAGAACCTGTTGACGCGCCTCAAATTGCGCATCCGTTAGGGTGCCGAGTTCCGTGGCTTCGCAATCGTTTTGAGCGGCTTGATCAATTGCTTCAAAATACGTTTGTAAACTCAACGTGCCATCAACGAGGCCCTTAAGGCGCGCAGCACAAAATGCCTTCCAACGAATAAGCTCAGCCTCAGTTAACGTCTCGGGCCAATTGCG
>CAVAQL010000044.1:8470-10010 GCA_963590825.1 Bacteroides caccae
CGGGGCCCTTTTTGCCAAACGGGAAATAAAACGCGAATATATCCACGCTCCTGACCAACAGCGCGGTCAATGTAGACAACAGGACACCCACCCTTGCTAAATGAAAACGCCTCACTAATCGCACTCTTCGTGCGATTTTGAAGTGCCCACTGCCAGAGCTTGGGTTGTTTTGTCGCAATAAGGCGAGCCAAACCAACCGTCGCGTACACATCGCTACATGCATCGTGTGCATGGGTGTGTTCTAAGTGATTGGCCGCACTTAATTCACTTAAGCGAAACGAAACGCGTTTGGAGCCGTCTTCGCCTGTAACTTCAGGCCAATTGATTCCATCGGGACGCAACGCCCACACCGCTTGCACAAAAGGAAAGAGGTCCCAGCGTGAGCAGTTATTGGCCCATTCACGAGCGTAGGGGTCTTTTAAGTTACGCCAAAAAAGAAAGCGAGTGACCTCATCGTCAAAACGCAAACTGTTATAGCCAATGGAAATCGTATTGGGTTCGACGAAAACTTTTTCGATACGGTTGGCAAGTTCTGCCTCTTTTAGCGCTCCCCGCGCGTGCGCCACCTGTGGCGTAATCCCCGTCACTAGACAGGCATCGGGATTGGGTAAATAGTCTGGGCTCGTTTCGCAATACCACACGTCAGGATTGCCGATTGCGTTGAAATTTTCATCGGTTCTTAACCCGGCAAACTGCACTGGGCGATCGAGCCTCCGGTTTAACCCAAAGGTCTCGTAGTCATGCCAATAGAAAGTGATATCGGACATCGTTTTCGTCCTCGTTTCTTTATTTAGGCGATTCGCGAGTAACCACCTGCGCGATTGGATTCTCGTAAGTAGCGGTCAAATTGCATCGCCACGGCCCGCACAAACATCTTACCCTTGGGGCTCACGGTAATTCTTTGATCGGTCAGTTCGACTAAACCGTGATGCACGTAGGGCTGCAACTTCTTTAATTCGTAAGCAAAGGTCGTATCAAAGTTAATGCCAAATTCGTCTTCGATTTCTTTTTTCACCAAATCAAAGCGACACATAATCGTCATGATGACGGTGCGCCTAAGAATGTCTTCTGCGCTTAACACAAAACCGCGAGACGTTGCTAAGTGCCCTGCTCGGATGGCCTCGTAGTACGGTTCAATCTCGCGGGGATTACACGCATAGGTATTGGAAACATACGAAATGGCGCTCGACCCCAAAGCAACCATATCGCATTCGGCCTGTGTGGAGTAGCCTTGGAAATTGCGTTGAATTGTGCCATTACGCTGCGCAATCGAAAGCTCATCGGTTTCTTTAGCAAAGTGATCCATCCCAATGTAACGGTACCCATTACTTGTAAGCGCACGGATGGCATCGAACATAATATTGACCTTTTCGGGGGTGCTAGGAAGGTCAGCAGGCACAATGCGTCTTTGTGCCTTAAAGATATTGGGTAAATGCGCATAGTGATAAAGTGCAATGCGGTCTGGCGAGAGTTCAATCACTTTCTCGATTGTCTTACGAAATCTCTCACGCGTCTGTTTTGGTAAACCGTAGATAAGATC
>CAVAQL010000045.1:0-4669 GCA_963590825.1 Bacteroides caccae
GATTGATACTGCGCGCCTAACAGCAATAGAAAAGGCCCTCAAAAAATGACAGAACGCGAAGAATTCCTCCTAACGAAATGTTGCCGTATTCGCTTAGAAGACTACAAGGTTCAAGCGCAAATCGGCGCACTTGAAAGCGAAAAGCAACACAGGCAAGAAGTCCTTATCACGGTGGATGTTTGGGTTGAAGATTTACCGATTCACACAGATGAACTAAGCGCTGTTTACGACTATCGTGCGATTGTTGATGCGATAGAAAAGACACTTCTTTTAGGCCACATTGAGTTGCAAGAAACGTTAGCCAATCGCATTGCGAAAGAGCTTCTTAGCGAGCCCCGTGTTCTTGCAGTTCGCATCGCCACACGCAAAACGCAAGCAATTCCCAAGGCCAAAAGTATCGGCATTGAAATTTTTCGTCAGAGAGAATGATGACGCAGACAAAGAACGCAACAGAAAAAACTGACCGCAACGATAGGGACAATAAAAAGTCCATCGAAGTTGCTCCTGGCGTTCACACACACGCCTCCGTTTCCGTACGCAAGCTTGAAAAGCGCATTGTGCGTCTTACGGCGCAAGCCATCCTTGAGTACAACATGATTGTCGAAGGCGACAAAATTCTTGTCGCAGTAAGTGGTGGAAAAGACAGTTACGTCCTGCTTGAGACACTGCAAAAGCTTCAAAAACGAGCGCCTGTGCACTTTGAATTGCTTGCCGTTCACATCGACCAACATATTCCAGGATCAGACCCTGCATCGATTGAGGCGTTTTTAAAGAAAACGGGCGTTCCCTACCACATTGAGTCTCAAGATACGCATAGCATCGTCGAGCGCCTGATTCCTTCAGGAAAAAATGTTTGTTCCTTATGCGCGAGGCTTCGCCGTGGCATTCTTTATCGTGTTGCGCGTGAATTAAAGTGCACCAAAATTGCTCTTGGCCATCAGATGGATGATGTTGTCTCGACGTTACTGCTAAACATGTTTTATGGGGGTCGCATCAAAGCGATGCCTCCAGTCTTGAGAAGCGATGACAAGACCAACATTGTCATTAGACCCCTTATCTATATTCGTGAATATGAAACCGCTAAGTGGGCCAAAATTCGCGACTACCCTCTTGCGCCCAAACACCTTTGCGGCGCCGCGGAAAACAAAAAGCGTCAAGAGATTAAAGCGCTTTTAAATGAGTGGGACAAAAAATTCGATAGCCGTATCTATAACCTCTTTATGAGTACGACGCGTGTGAGCCCCTCTCAGTTATCCGATAAGTCAATCTTTGATTTCACAAGCTTCGAAAAAAAGAAAGCAAACGCCGAAGATCTGTCTGTCAAAAAGATTCTTGAGAAACCCGCAATTACCCTTGATGCGGAAAAAGAGATTCGGCCACTGTGGATGAAGGTTGTGCCTTGGAAAACACCGTTTTAAGAAAAAAAGGGAACGGGCTTATGCTTGAAGCAGAATTTGACAATCTTTCCGAAAAGCTTTTTTCAAAAATCGAAGATACCGTTGAGAAACTCGATTTTGAGGTCGAATCAAGCCGCGCAGGAAATGTTCTCACGCTAGAAACCGAGGCCGGCGATCAAATCGTCATTAATCGACATACGCCAACCTTTGAAGTTTGGCTTGCTAGTCGCGCAGGGGGCTCACGCTTTTTCTATGAAAACGGTCAGTGGCTTTCTTCCAAAGATAAAGAAACCACCATCTGGGACTCTTTATCTCAGGCTCTAAGCTATGTCTCGGCGAGAAAAGCGCACTGATTTCCACATAACCGAGTCGACATAACCCTGAACCTGAGTTCCCGTATTGATTTTGGGGCTACATAAGTTCGATTGCTTGGGCAATCCCGTCACGTTAGAAGATTTGGTCGCGTAAGATATCGCGCTCTAAGTTCCTCTCGCCAACCTTGCCATTGAGCGGCACATCGCGCACACTCTGATCGACGCTATCGGCGTAGTAATAGTTACCGTTAATCAGCACAACGCTCGATGGCTGAATACGCTTATAAGGCGGCTCATCGACTAAGACGTCTTTCATGTATTCGATCCAAATAGGAAGGACAAGACCGCCACCAGTTTCGCGATTGCCCAAGGGCTTCATTTGGTCAAATCCCATCCACCCGACAGCAACGAGTTTACCGGCGTAACCCGCAAACCACGCGTCATACGAATTGTTGGATGTGCCTGTCTTACCACCCATATCAGGGCGCTTTAATGTGGTGTAAGCGCGCCGCCCCGTGCCTTCACGAATCACGCCATTTAATAGCGTATGCATAATGAAAGCATTACGCTCGCTTAATGTACGGATGCTCTCATCGCCTGCCGCTGGATTATGGACCCGCATCACAACCGTTCCTTCGGCATCGGTGACGCGATCGATAAGATAAGGTTTAACGCGAAAACCGCCGTTGGCTAAGACGCTGTAACCGGCGAGCATTTCCCAAGGCGTGGCGCCTCCTGCACCAAGCACTGTTGTCAATTGCGCTGGCGTTCTCGAAGCGGGAAAACCAAAACTTTTAACAACAAACTCTTGTGCGTAACGAGCTCCGATGGCTTGCATCACGCGAATCGAGACAAGGTTCTTGGATTTTTTGAGTGCTGTCGCAAGCGACATGGGGCCATCGAAACGATTGTCGTAGTTACGCGGTTCCCAAAGCTCACCTCCCGTTAAACGGGGATCGATGAAAATCGGAGCATCATTAATAATCGTCGCAGGGTTAAATCCCTTATCAAGAGCTGCCGAATAGATAAATGGCTTAAAACTCGATCCTGGTTGACGAATCGCCTGCGTAACGTGGTTAAAGTTACTTAAATAAAAATCAAAGCCACCAACGAGAGCTCGTACGGCACCCGTATCAAACTCAGCACTCACAAAACCCGCTTGCACTTCAGGCGTTTGCGACAGTGTCCACTCACCTTTGGCTGTGCGAGAAACGCGCACGAGGGAACCTACTGTGATTGTCTTGTCGTCTTTTTTCTTAGACCAGCGTGGTTTCTTTTGCAAAAGTCCTGCAAATTTAAGGCTTTCGTTATCGAGAGTGACTTCTTGATCTGCTGAAATCGCCACAACAATTTTCTGGTTAGAAACCTCTGTGACAATCGCGGGGAATAGATTCGGAGACGTTGGCACATCCGATAAAGCCATCGTGATGGTGCTTGCGCGATTTTCAACGTCAGAAATATCCACCTGCGCCGTCGGTCCTCGATAGCCATAGCGTCTATCGTAATTAATCAGGTTCTGACGCACACTTTCCCAAGCGGCCTTTTGATCTGCGGCACGAATGGTTGTGTATACGTTAAGTCCTAAGGTATAGGCCTCTTCCTTGAAAATATCGTAGACCAAAATGCGCGCGAGTTCTGCGGCATATTCTGCGTGAAGTCCTTCAGCGCCTTTTTCTGCCGTCAAGCGTCGTTCACTCGGTTTTTTCGCAACAATAGGACGAGCAATCTCTTGATCGTAAACTTCCTGTGAGATGTAGCCTAAGCTACGCATACGCCCCAAGACATAACTCTTACGCATGTTGGCGCGTTTGGGATTGACGATGGGGTTGTAAGCAGAAGGCGCCACGGGAAGCCCTGCGATTGTGGCCGCTTCACCAATAGTGAGATCTTCGAGCTCTTTTCCGAAATACACCTTCGCAGCCGAGGCAAAACCATAAGCGCGCTGCCCTAAATAGATTTGATTGAGGTAGACCTCAAAGATTTCATCTTTTGTGAGGTTTCTTTCAATCTTGTAGGCCATTGCCACTTCGTAAAGCTTACGTGTGTAGGTGCGTTCAGAAGATAAGAAGAAATTTCTCGCGACCTGCATCGTAATCGTCGACCCACCTTGACCGCGGCGCCCCGTAATAAAGTTGGCGAGAGCGGCACGAACGATGCCCGTGAATTCAATACCCGTGTGAGCATAGAACCCGTCATCTTCTGCGGCAAGAACGGCATTACGCACAAAGGCAGGAATCTCGTGCAAACGAATAAAGTCGCGATGTTCTTCGCCAAACTCTCCGATTAAGATTCCTTCTGCACTGTAGACACGAAGCGGAATTTTGGGTTTGTAATCGGTTAACGCATCAATCGGTGGAAGCTGTGAATAGACAACAGAAAAAATAACAAGGCCCGCGCAAACGGCGCTCACGAGGCCTGCCACTCCGATACCAACACACCAACAAATGAATCGACTGATTTTTTGAGCGATTGAGTTCTTACTTTTCACAAAAATTCCACTTACCTAGAAAGCCGCAAAGTCTCTTGTCCAAAGCTAGCAAGAAAAAATAGATTTGAGCTCCGTTACCAAACGATGAAGCCCGCCTAACTTTGATTTGACGTAACGCGAAATCTTACAACAAATATCGCGTTTTCCCCTGATTTCTTACAACATCGCACAGTTTTTCTCGCCTCGACTTTCCTTAAATTGCGACGCTTTTGTCAAAAAGCCCTTTTGCTCGAAGCCTTGCAAGACTTGCGAAGCAAAAACCTTCTTTGAGCATTTTGCAAAAAGCAAGAAGAAAATCAGCACTCCCGTTTTGTAGAATGCACAAAGTAGCAAAGCACCATAAAAACGCCATTCCCTCAAGAGATAAGGGAGCTAACCATGAGCAAACTCGACGATTTGAACTTGTGGCGTGTTTTTGTCAATCTATCCCAAACACGCAATTTCTCCTATACGGCCGCAGAGCTTGGTGT
>CAVAQL010000045.1:4679-9965 GCA_963590825.1 Bacteroides caccae
GCTTGGTGTTGATGTTTCCACTGTCTCGCGCATGCTCACGACTCTAGAGAAAACCATTGGTCGATCGCTTCTTGTGCGCAATACGCGCCCTCTTGAACTCACCGAGCTTGGCGAAAGAGCGCTTGAACTTTTAAGCGCTCAATTAGATCGCCAAAGAGAAATCATCGATGAACTGCAGGGACCAAACGCTGCCGTTCAAGGCATAATTCGCTTGGCCTCGCCTTATAGTCTTGAGATGGAATTCTTAGGAGAGGCTCTTTTGCGGTTTCAAAAGAAATTTCCTGATGTTGAATTTCGCATCATCGGCGGCGCTGGTATGCCTGAGTTACTCAATCGTCGCGTTGATGTTATTTTTGTCACAGGCGAAGTCATCGAGCGTGAGGAGAATATGGTTTGTCTTCCTCGGCGGCCCAACTACTTTGTCCCAATTGCTTCCCCGAAGTATCTTTTAGAGCATCCCGCCCCAAGAGTTCCTGAAGAAATTAAGAACCACACGGTCTATGCTTTTGAAGGGGCAACACGGCACCCGACGCGCTCGCTATGCAAAGACGGAGAAGAACGTGACGTTCGCTTCGGCCAACAACTCTTTGTGATGTCGAACATTATCGCAATTAAGGAAAACGTCCTAAAAGGTGCTGGCATTTGTATTGATATGCCCTATTTCCTATGTGCTTCAGAAATTGTTTCGGGTAAACTCATCCCCATTCTGAACGGCTGGCACAGACCTCCCATCCAGACGTATGTCGTCTGCCGCAAAGAACTGTGGAATTCGAAGATTCACCGCATCTTTATGCGCTGGATTCAGAAGGAGTTGCAGGATTTCTTTGATGCCAAAGTTAGAGAAATTCAACCCTATTGGAGTGTCCCTGAGATGCTCGAAAACAAAGAAGAGCCAACGTGTCAGAACTAGTTGCCGATGCTAAAGCCATTTTGGCTTTAACAAAAAAACTCTGTGCCATACCCAGCGTTTCTGGAAAAAAAGAAGAAGAAAACCGTCTCGCCGATGTGCTCCTTGATGAACTTTGCGCCATTAAGACGAGTTTCGGAAACACACTTTTCACCCAAAAAATTCTCTGCGAAGGCGATAGCCTAAAACGCAATGCTGTTTTTGCGCTTCTTCGCGCTACGAAAAGCACGAAGAAAACCGTCCTTCTTACTGGACACTTTGATGTCGTCGACACAGAAGGCGCCCTCAAAGACTTAGCGTTTTCCCCCGATCACTACACGCAAGCTTTAGCCAAAGAGACACTCACTGAAGAAGTCAGAAAAGACCTCGAAAGCGGCAATTGGCTTTTTGGCCGTGGCACGATGGATATGAAAGCGGGGCTTGCTCTTTTTATTGAGACAATGCGAGCTTTTGCAAAAAGCCCTGATTTAGCTATCAACATTGCTTTCTTGGCTGTTCCCGATGAAGAGTGTGATAGCGCTGGAATGCGTGGCTCAATTCGTCCGTTTTGCTCGATTTTAAAAAGCGAGGATCTTGATGTTGTTGCTGCTCTCACAGGGGAACCTTGCTTTTGGACAACAGGAGACCACCCGACGCGTCCCTATTACACAGGAACAACGGGAAAAATCATGCCGTATTTCCTTTGCCTAGGGAAAGCAACGCACGTTAACGACTATGTTCAAGGCGTCAATGCGATGCTTTTAGCCTCGCACATCGTCTCCCTTTTTGAAGGCAACCCTGATTTCATTGACGGCGCAGGAATCGATACTCTTTCGCCGCCAGCGTGTCTACGCTGTGAAACACGCACAGGAACCTATAGTGTGAGTCTTCCCTCGCGAGCGATTTGTTTTTTTAATGTCTTAACCGACAGTCGCACGCCTGAAGACATTCTCAAGGCAACGACCGCGCTTGCAAAAAAGGCGCTTACCCTCAGTTGCGAGCAAATGCAAAAGACAGCCCAAGCTCTTTTGTCTTCTGGCGCTCAGGTCACGGCCGAGAAAAAGGAGGGTCGCGTCTTTTCCTATGACGAACTTGTCGCTTTGTGCGTTAAAAAGCTCGGAGGCCTTGAGGCTTTCAAAGGTAAGCAAACCTCTCTTTTAAAGAACTTACCCGCGCAAATGGATTTACGAGAAAAGGCCATTCGTGTTAGCGAGTGGGTCGCCGAATTAAGTGGTATAGAAGGCCCTGCCATTGTGGTGGGTTTCCTTCCTCCGTATTACCCGCATCGCGTCAATCGCAGACGCAATCAAAAAGAAAAAAATCTCCGCGCAATTATCGAAGAGGCTTCTCAACGCGCAGGAGCCTTAGCCAAAGATAACGCCACAAGCCTCCAAGAGGTTTTCGGCGGTATCACAGACCTCTCCTTTTTGGGCTTTGAAGGCAATCGAGAGGCGCTTACCTCGCTAGCGGACAATATGCCAGCTTGGGGAGAGCTCTATAGTCTTCCGATGGCTGAACTTCTCGAGCTCGACATCCCAGTGGCGAATATGGGGCCCGCTGGCAAAGACGCTCACAAAGCCACAGAACGTTTGGAATTGAAGTACTCGCTTGAGGTTTCGCCAAAAGTTCTCTCTTGGACAATTTCAGAGCTTGCCAAAACGAATCTGTAGTTTTCTTGCAGAAAAATTCTAAGGTCAATTGACTAGGGTTTAGGCCATTTTTGCAATAAACCTGCGATTGGGCTTTTCTTTTGTTATTTCTCACCGAAAGAGTGTGTTACTTTTGCGCGTGGTGAAAATTCTTTTTCTCTTTTATGGAGAACAACAATGGCTGAAAATATCGATGTCGCAGAATTGACAGCGAAGCCTAAGGTAGGAATCGGTGGCTATCTCGCTTTGGTTCTCGCAATCATCCTCTTTTCTGGGGTTTTCTACAAAATGGGGCCCGGCTATGAATGGCTCGGCGCGCTCGACTTTTCGACAATTGCTGGTAAATTCGGAACAATTTCTGGCACGAACTTTGTCGGCAAGGGTGGCGTAGGCGCTCGACAGGGTTTCCTTTTTGCTTTGACTCTTTTTGCTCCAGTGACATTAGCTGTGGGGCTTTTGGCTGTTCTTGAGCACTATGGCGCTCTTGCTGCCGCTCAGGTGCTAATGACACCTTTCTTGCGACCCGTCTTGGATATTCCTGGCTACACAGGCCTTGCTCTCGTTACAGACTTACAGAGTACGGATGCGGGAGCCGCTATTTCTAAGAGCATGTATGACCACAAACTCATGAACGACAAAGAGCTCACGATTATGGCCTCTTGGCAGTACTGCGGCGCTGGTGCCATCGGAAATTACTTTTCGACAGTCTCGGCCGTCTTTGCCTTCCTTCTCGTTCCGATTTGGAAGCCTCTTGCCATCATTCTCGTTATGAAATTCGCGGCTGGCTTCTTCGTGCGCGTTTGCCTATCAACCATTTACAGAAAGGATTTCAACAATGGCTACTGCAGATAACAAAGTCAGCAACAATCCTTTTGACATTTTCATTGGTGGATGCCGCAAGGGATTGCTTGTTTGCGCAAATTACCTTTTGCCGAACGTGATTATGGCGTTCGTGCTCACCTACATTCTTCAATTGCTCGGCGTGATGGATTTCTTGGGTCGTGTTTGCGGACCTGCGATGGGACTCTTTGGCCTTAAAGGCGAATGCATCCTTGTGCTTTGTGCGACATGGCTTTCGTGTGGCGCAGGCGTTGGCGTTGCTGCAAGCCTTTTCACATCGGGTGTCATCAGTAATGTCGATATCACCATCTTATCGCCCGCGTTGATTTTGATGGCCTCGCAAATTCAGTACATGGGCCGTTTGCTCGGACTTGCTGACGTTCCCAAGAAGTACTGGCCGCTTTTGATGTTTACGAGCGTCTTTATGGCCTGCATCGGCATGATTATCATGCGCATCCTGATGTAGGACGACTCAAAGATTCATCATCTGTTTGGCGAGATTCTTGTAAGGGGTCTCGCCATTTCTACGAAAAAAAGGAAGTTTTACTATGGCCTTGGATCTTATTGGAATGTACAAAGAGCTTCATGCTATGGCTGAACTCGGATTTCAAGAACATCGAACAAGCGCTTACGTGGCAGAAAAAATGCGCGCCTTAGGTTACGAGGTGACCGAACATTTTGCCGATACAACCGCTGTCATCGCTTACAAACGCACAGGGGTTCCTGGCCCGACTGTGATGGTACGTTGTGATATGGATGCGCTTCCTTTTAAAAACGAAGACGGCACTATTTCTGCTGTACACGCTTGTGGCCACGATGGTCACATCGCTATGCAGCTTGCGACTGCCGAGCGCGTTTTTAACGCTGTGAAAAAAGGCACGTTGAAGTTTCTTTTTCAACCAGCAGAAGAAACGCTCGATGGCGCTCTTGCTGTCATCAAAGGTGGTGTACTTGACGATGTGGATATCGCTTTTGGTATGCACGTTCGCCCCGAACAAGACATGCCCGCAGGAAATTTCTGCGCCGCTGTCAACTACACGGCAAGCACCTTTATTCGCATTGACGTTAAGGGCTTAACCTCTCATGCTTCTCGGCCTCATCTTGGCGTCAATGCCGCTGAAGCCGCTGCTGCCATCACCAATGCGATTTGCGCCATCAAACTTAACCCACTGATGGGTTGGAGCTGCAAAGTCACACAAATTCAAGCGGCAGCCGCTGCCATCAATGTCATTCCCGACACAGCTCTGATGTGGCTTGATGCGAGAGCGCAAACAAATGAATTGATGGATGAACTCATTAGCAAAGTCGAAAGAGCGGCAAGCTTTGCCGCGCAATCAGTGGGTGCCACAGCGAAAGTTGTACTGCCGCACAAACCGATTCCTGCGCCAAATTACACGGCCTCTCTTGTGGCTGAAGCTCAAGAAGAAATCATTCGGCTTTTCGGAGAGAATCGACTCTCCAAACCCTGTGGCGGTGGCGGTGAGGATTTCAACTACTTCTCGCAAGAAAAACCCTCCTTACAAAACGCCTATTTCGGCATCGGTGTCGGCGCAACGCCGGGGCTTCATAACCGCACGATGCACTTTGATCCGAAATACTTGGCTGGCGGCGTCGATTTAATGAGCGCTATGGTTTTAAGAAAATTGGGTTAAGAAATCTCGTTTCCCAAAATAAGCCCTCAAAAAAGAGTTCTCTAACAGGAATCTTATAATGAGGGCTTGATTTTTCTAGCTTACAAGGCAAATTCCCTTATGAGAAAAACTTTATTGGCCCTCGTATTAATCGCCGCCTTAACTGGATGCGGCCTCAAAGGCAATCTCTACCTCGATAACACAGCTGCCCAAGAAACCACGGCTCCTGCGCCATTAGAGAACACTGCGCCATAAAAACCGCTCTTTATCATGTCTAATT
>CAVAQL010000046.1:0-5614 GCA_963590825.1 Bacteroides caccae
TGGCGGCATCGGCTGCGTTTATCCTGCCGATTTCAACTCCCCCGAATGCGATTGTGTTTGGTACGGGTAAATTAAAGATCATCGATATGCTGCGCGCGGGTTTATTAATCAACATCGTTGCTATCGTTGTGATTACCACTGTGATCCTCGTTGTCGAGTGCTAAGTTCGGTTTAGTCTCGGTTTTGGGATAAAAAAGCCTTGTCAGAAATCGGTTCTGCCAGGGCTTTTTTCTCGGTTCTTGTTTCGTATAATCGAGGCACGAATTCATTTTGAAAAGGAGAAGGGTCATGGAAGTTCCAGGAATGGTCGCCGTAAGCGACGCGAACTTTGATGAGGTTGTCGGTAAAAGTGAAATCCCTGTTTTGTTTGTGATGGGAGCCTCGTGGTGTCCCGATTGCAAACGAATCGCGCCCTTAATGATGATGCTCGCGAAGGAAATGGCAGGGAAGATTCTTTTTGCGCACGCTGACTTTGACTTGTCGCAGGGCTTAAAAGAGCGGTTTAACGTTCGCTCCATTCCGACGCTATTTGTCATGAAAGAAGGCAAGGTCATCGATACGCTTGTTGAACCTAAGAGCATTGCGCCTGTGAAGGCTTTTGTTGAGAAGGCTTTGGCGCACTAAACGCAACGCACCCCTAAAAAATTTTTAGGGATGCGATTGTTCCAAGAAAATTGGTTCTTTTCAGGCCTTAATGAACGTCACGCTACCTTCGGTTAAAGCCCGCTTGATGTCTTCGTTGGGCTCTTCATCCGAAATGAGATAGTCCACATCGCGAATATCGCCCAATGCCAAAGAGGCCTTGGCTGTGAATTTTGTGTGATCGCATGCGATGATGGTTTGTTTGGAATTTTTCATCATCACTTTAGCGGCTTCGACTTCGCTTAAATTAAAGTCAAGCATCGTGCCGTCGCGCTCGATTGCTCCAACACTTGTGATGGTGAAATCCGGGCGAAAGTGCTTTAAGTCTCCAATCGATTGCAAACTACTAATGCCACCGTTTGGTGAAGAAATGATCCCTGAGGGAACGAGAACCTTATTTCTCCCAGGACGGAAAATGAGATAAGCCACGCGAATCGAATCGGTGATGATAAGAAGATCCTTGCGGCGCTCATTTAAAACTTGCGCAATCTTTTCGACGGTGGTTCCAATCGTAATAAAGACCGTACTGCCGTCGGGAACGATGTCTGCGACCTTGTGGCCGATGGCTTCTTTTTCCTCGACAAACATGTATTCACGCGCATCGATGTTTTTATTGGCAAGCGTTGGCTCAGTCTGGCTTTTCTGAGGCTCAAGGCTATTGGCCCCACCGTGAAAGCGTGTGATGCAGTTCATCTCTTCGAGCTTTTTCAAGTCACGCCGAATGGTCTGCTCAGAGACGTTGAGTGCGCTCGTGAGTTCTGAGATCGTTAGCGACCCTTTGTTGTCCAAAAGACGCAGGATTTCCTTGTGTCTCGGAAGAGTGATGCGAGGGGCTTGAAGAGATGAATCGTTTGTCATAACTCGTTTAGTGCTCTTTACAGAACATTTTCACTTCGTTTAATGTCGGGATGCCACTTCGTCCACCGCGTTTGGTGCATTTTAAGGCAGCTGTTGCTGCGGCAAAGCGCAAACGCTCATCCGTGCTCATATCCGAAAGGCCTAATGCAAAAGCAAAAGCGCCGTGGAACACATCCCCCGCTCCTGTTGTGTCAACAACGTTGACTTTGAAGCTTTGAGCGTTTTGAATTTTATCCTCTTTCACATACGAATAGCCTGCGTCCCCTAGTGTGACATACACAGAACCATCGGTTTTTGTTGCAGCATAACGAAGGGCCTCATTGATATCGGATTTCCCTGCGAATTTCTCAAGCCCAGGCTTCGAGAAAATCGCGTGGCTCGCAAGAGCAATCAAATCATCAATCGGTTGCGGCGTGATATCAGCGTCCAACACGGTGGGAACTCCAGCGGCCTTAGCTAACTTAAAAGCAGTTAAGGCACCCTCGGGCCAACGAACATCAGCGAGAACGACGTCGTATTGGCTAAAGTCGATTTTCTCTAAAGAAGAGGCATCAGGTACCAAGCTCGGGGAGGGGAAACTGACGATGATGCGAGAGCCTTTGGCGTCCACAAGGATTGAGGCCTGTGTGGAGGTCGCGCCGCCAACGACAATCATGTGTTCGGTGTTGACATGCTCGCTATTGAGTTCAGCGATGATGCCTTTGCCTGTGGAGTCGTCTCCGACGCGGGCAATCATGTCGACTGCGGCTCCTAAGCGTGCGCAGCACACCGCAGCGGTTGCCGCGGGTCCCCCGCCTTGCTCTTTTAAGTCTTGAGCAAAGAATTTCCCTTCGGCTTGCGGCAGTGAAGCTAAGGTAAAAATTCGATCTTGAACACTGATACCAACACAGCAAATCTTCATGAAACTCTCCTTAATTGGTCATATTGTGAAGCATTTCGCTCTTTATTTGGGGCTGTTTTTCACAAAAAGGCTAGAAATTTTGGAAAATAACCATTAACGCTCATAATTTTAGAGTAAAACGCTCAAAACGCCATTTTTAAATAAGCGATTTCGGTTGAAATTTTGCCATTGTGGTAAATTTTGAGCGAATGAAAACATGGCATATCTCAAATTTCAGAGAAGAATTTTCTTTAAAACAAGAGCATTAGACAAATTTTTGATTGAAATCAATTAAACTGAACCTTTGTCGTAAAACGCTCAAAAGTGCTCTAAACTACGCTCAAACAATCCTAATAGGAGAGATTCATGAGCGAAGTTGCTTTCATTGGTTTGGGACAGATGGGTTCTCCCATGTCCACAAACATTCTCAAAAAAGGCCATCACGTCACGGTCTATGACATTAACCCCGAAGCCGTCGCGAAGTTAACAGCCATTGGTGCAAAAAGCGGAAAAACTCCAGCCGAAGCTGCAAAAGGCGCCGATTTCATCATCACGATGCTTCCGAACGGAAAGCTCGTTGAGGAAGTCGCTTTCGGCAAGGATGGTTTTGTTGCCGCCATGAAGGACGGCGCCCTTCACATCGATATGTCGACAATCTCGCCTTTTGAAAACGATGCGATTCGTGCCAAGGTCGAGAAAGCAGGTCACGAAATGATGGAGTGCCCTGTGGGTCGCACCTCAGCTGATGCGGTTACGGGAACACTCCTACTTCTCGCTGGTGGCAAACCTGGACAGATTGCCAAAGCGCGCGATGTCTTGATGTGCATGGGCAATGAAATGATCGACGCTGGCGGCCCTGGGATGGGAATCCGCCTCAAAATCGTCAATAACTTTATGAGCATTGCGCTAAACGCCTTGTCAGCTGAAGCCGCGGTTCTTTGCGAATCGATGGGCCTGTCGCTTAATACTGCCATCGAAATGATGAAGGGAACCCCTGCGATTCGTAGTCACTTTACGACGACTTGGCAAAACAAGGTTCTCAAAGGCGATTTGAGTCCGGCGTTTATGGTCGACTTAGCGCATAAGGATTTGGGTATCGCCTTGGATATCGGCAATAAGTTACATGTGCCGATGGTCATGGGGGCTGCCTGCCGCGAAATTTATAACCAGGCCTCTGCTTTCGGTTACGGGCGCAAGGACTGGACATCTGTTTTAGCCCATTTACGCCAGATGCAAAAGGGCAATAAAAATTCTTAAGGAGAGTTTGCTGTGAGTTTAGTCAGTTATACCGTGAAAGATTTGGCGCGTCCCTCGGGGGGACTTGCGATGCTCGCTGTCGATCAGCGCGAAGCGCTACGTTTGATGTTTCAAGCTGCCACTGGCATCAAACCCATTGTCGACAAAACAATTACAGATTTCAAAGTTGCAGCCGCACGCGTCTTATCCCCTTACGCGTCGGCTGTGCTTTGTGATAAGCAGTTTTGCCTCGATGAAATCGTCAAGACAAAGGCCATTGCTCCGTCTTCTAGCCTGATTGTTGCAGGTGATGCTTTCATTCCTGGCAACGGAATCCCCGTTGACGATGTCGCAATCGATGAGACCATCGATGCGAAGGCTGTGCGTGAAATGGGCGGAAAGGCCTTAAAACTTTTGGTTCTTTATCGCACAGATGAGCCCGCAGAGGCGCGTCTTGCGATGGTTGATGAATTCGTGAAAAAGTGCCGCTCTGCTGGATTAGTCAGCATTATTGAGCCCGTTGTTCGTCACCCAAGACACAGCGCCGCTTTTGATAAAGAAGCGTGCATTCTCGCTGCCGCCAAAGAGCTCGGCCAAACGGAGGCCGATATCTACAAGGTTGAAATGCCCTATGGCGGACGCGGCGAATACGCCAAACTCGTTGATGCCACAGCGCGCTTAAATGACTTAATCAAGATGCCCTGGGTGATTTTGAGCTCGGGTGTTGACGCGAATCTCTTCCCAAGAGCCGTGCGTGCCGCGATGCAGTCGGGCGCTTCGGGCTTTTTGGCGGGACGTGCCGTTTGGGCAAGCGTCGTCGGACTTCCCGATACAGAGCGCATGCTCGAGGATTTAGCGGTTCCCCGCTTAAAGAGATTAGGCGAAATCGTCGATGAGATGATGGCTCGCCGATAAGAAGGATGAAACGAGGGCGAGTTGGAGAAAGCGCCCTCGTGAAAAAAAAGAGTACGTAGTCAGAACAGTGAAGGATTCAAAGATGAAAGAAAAACATGTTTTGTTTGACGCCATCGACCACGTCATTTACGAAGAAGTTGAAGTTGAACGCCCCGAAGTCAAGGCCAACGAAGTGCGTATTGAAACCCAATACTATGGTATTTGCGGCTCAGATATTCACGTCTTGCACGGTAAGCACCCCTTTGCAAAGCCCCCAGTTGTCCCAGGCCACGAAATCGCTGCCGTTGTAACCGAAGTTGGCTCTGACGTGACAAATGTGAAAGTCGGAGACCACGTCACAATCGATCCGATTATGGCTTGCATGCACTGCAAGGCCTGTCTTTCAGGTCGCTTTAACCTTTGTGAGCCCCCGCATGTCGCAGGGTTCCGCGCCCCAGGTTTAGCTCGTTCAAGCTCGGTGATCCCCGCGCGCAATTGCCATGTGGCTTCTCCTGACCTTCCCATGAACATCCTCGTTTTTGCTGAGCCCGCCGCGTGCGCGCATCACTGCGTACACCGTATGCCTGAGCACTGCTTAGAAGATGTCCTTGTCATTGGTGCAGGAACGATTGGTCTATCGATTATTCAGGCTTTAAAGATTATTGGTGCCAAACACATCACCGCAGTGGAACCCAATGCCGGTAAGCGCGTGATCGCAGAGAAGTTGGGCGCCGATGAGGTTTATGACACCGGCAAGCTTCCGACAGATCGTATGTTTGACGGTGTGATTGATGTCGTGTCGGCTCAAGCGACAATTACGCAGTCCTTAACGCAGGTCCGTGCTGGCGGCACCGTGATTTGTATGGGCGTTCCTTCGGGCCCGAGAGAAGTTCCGCTTCCGAGTATGAACCGCTTTGAGCGTGACCTTTTGAGTTCTGGTATGTATGTGCCAGCCGATATCGATGGCGCCGTTCAGTGGCTCGAGAAGGGACTCTTTGATACCTCCGATTTAATCACGAGTGTCTTCCCTGTTGAAAAGGCCACGGAAGCTTTTGTCAAAGCACAGGATCCGAATTCAATTAAAACAATTATTAAGTTCTAAGG
>CAVAQL010000046.1:5624-9802 GCA_963590825.1 Bacteroides caccae
GATCATGGGACAGAGTACGACTCTAACCATTAGCAACAACCAAGATGTTGTTAATGTCATCAACGACTACGCCAAAAGCAAAGTCTCATTGTTTATTACGCTCGTTGCCCTAGGTGGCATCATGATTGATGCCTACCAGGCTGCGATGGTTGGCTTTGGCAATAAATACATTGCCGCGCAGTTTGGCATTTCGCAGGGTTTGGCTGCCACAGTAAACGCTTCTGTTTTGGTGGCGGCTCTTATTGGTGGCTTAATTGCGAACTGGGTCATTAACCGTTGCGGCCAGAAGAAGGCCTTCATTATCGGTTTAGGCATGTGCACCTTGGGTGCGGCGGCCGTTGCTTTCGCTTCAAGCATTTGGGAAGTTCTTGTCTGGCGTGTTGTCATGGGTGTTGGCCTTGGCATCGACTTCCCACTTGCGACTAACGCCGTTGCAGAACTGCAAGGCGCTAAGCAAAAGAAGTCAAGCACCTCTGTGAATCTTTGGCAGATGGGCTGGTATATCTCGACAACGATTGTTTTTGCGGTGCTTTTACCGATGAATCTTGCCGGCGTCGACGATCCCCTCTTGTGGCGCTATGGCATCTTCATCGGAGCCGTGTTTGCCCTCATCATCATGGTGCTTCGCTACACATTGCTCGGTGAATCCGCCACGTGGGCTGCAAGAACTGGAAAACTCGAGCTTGCCAAAGAGATTTTGAAGAACCGCTATGGCATCGATGTTGAAGTCAAAGTCGACCCGAACGCGAAAGAAAACGTTGCTCGCGCACGCGTCAATAACATCACAGCCTACAAGTTGATGTTTAGTAAGAAGTACTACAAGCGCTCGATTTTGGGTTGTGTCGTTGCAACGATGCAGGCTTGGCAGTACAACGCAGTGGGCGTGTATTTACCTTTAACCCTGGGTGGGATTTTAGGAAATCAACTCACGGCAGCCTTGGGCGGTAGCATGATTGTGAACCTCGTTTTCGGTGTCACGGGTGGCGCTATCGGCTCGATTCTTGTTGCCAAATTTGGTTCGCGTCGCTTGAGTATGTTTGGCTTTGCGATGGTGACAATCCTTCTCTTGTTACTCGGAACGTCCGCAGCTGAGAACCCGTATCTCGCGATCTTGATGTTGGGTGGCATTATCTTCTTCCACTCTTCTGGTCCTGGTGGCCTTGGTATGACGATTGCGACGATGTCGTATCCGCCTTGCATCCGTCCGGCTGGTATCGGTTTTGCTCGCGCGATTATGCGTTCGGGTGCTATTGCAGGCCTTATCCTTTGGCCCATCCTCTGGGGCACGATGAGAACGGATGCGTTCTTCCTCTTGGCTCTCGTTCCTTTTGTTGGTTGGCTCACCTGTGTGCTTATCAAGTGGGAACCTGTTGGCTACAACGTTGACGCTGAAGACGAAGAGTGCTTAGAGAAAATTAGGGAGCTTTCTTAACGTGTAGGTGTACTTGTCAAACTCCCTGTAAGGCGTCGAGCACCCTTACAGGGAGTCATACGAAACAAAAGGAGCTCGCTTATGACAACAGATAAACATGATGGTTTGCAGGGACGTGCGATGACGCGCGTTGTGGCGGCAAGTTTCGTTGGCGCCATGCTCGAGTGGTATGACTTCTTTCTTTTTGGTACTGCTTCAGCCTTAATTTTTGCACCGCTCTTTTTCCCACAGTACGACGCATTAACGGGAACGATTGCATCGTTTGCTACGTTTGGTGTTGGATTTTTCATGCGCCCGATTGGCGGCATCGTTTTCGGTCACTTTGGAGACAAAGTTGGACGTCGCGTCACTCTGATTTGGACGCTTTTAATCGTTGGTCTATCAACATTTATCATCGGACTCTTGCCGACTTACGAACAGGGCGGACTCGTTGCTCCGATTCTTTTGGTGATTTGCCGCTTAGTCCAGGGCTTTGGTTTGGGCGGTGAATATGGCGGAGCTGCCTTACTGACGATTGAATCGGCCCCGATGGCAAAGCGTGGATTCTTCGGATCAATTCCACAGAGTGCCGCATCCGTTGGCATCATGACCGCCACTGGCGTTCTTGCTTTGTGCAACTCCGTGATGGATCAAGAAACCTTTATGAATTACGGATGGCGTATTCCATTCTTAATTTCTGCGGTTTTCTTAATCGCGGGTATGTACATTCGCTTAAAGACCGAGGAGCCAGCCGAGTTTGTGAAGGCGAAAAAAGAACAGACCAAGAAAGAAATTCCCATTGTCGAGGTCTTTAAGCAACATCCGAAGAATATCTTCTTGGCTATCGGTGCGCGCTTAGCGGAAACCGTTTCTTCAAACATTATTAATGCCTTCGGTATGGCCTACATCACCACAACCTTAATGCTCGATAAGAGCGTGCCGCTTGTGGGAATGATGGTTGCCTCGGCAATTGGTATTTTCATGTGCCCAGTTTACGGGTGGATCTCCGACAAGATTGGTCAAAGAAAGATTTATATCTTCGGGGCTGGCTTCTGTGTTCTGTTTGCGTACCCGTTCTTTATGTTACTTAACACAGAGAACATGGCTGCCATCGTCTTTGCTTTGATTATCGCTTACAACCTCGGACCCACATCGATGTTTGCTGTGCAGCCAACGATGTTTTCAAAGATGTTTGGCGCTCGTGTGCGCTACACAGGACTTTCTTTTGCCTACCAGTTCTCAGCTATCTTGGGTGGCCTTACGCCCTTGATTAGCTCGACACTTTTCTCGTGGGCAGATCAAAAGTACTACTTGGTCGCTGGCTACTTGGCGCTTATTGGATTGATCGCCGTCGTTTCTGTTCTCGCGATTAAGCCACAGACAAAAATCTAGGAGAAAGTCATGCCTTTTGAAACTGAAAAAATTCAGGGCCTCTCAAAAGCCTTTGATGCGCCGTGGCCAGGGCCCGAAGGAGAAATCGTGACGATTTCTTCTGCGGCACTGCGTGTTTCGGTGTGCCCCACAGACGGCGCTCGTATCGTGAGTCTCAAACACTACGGCGTTGAACTCTTGCGGCAGTATGAACCAGGTCGCAAAGCATTCCAATATGGGTGCTTTCCGATGATTCCGTGGGTTGGCCGTATGAGAGATGGCAAGGTCGTCTTTGATGGTAAGGAACACTTTCTTTATCAAAATAAAGGCGCCAATGCGATGCACGGAATGGCCCATTTTGATGATTGGGGATGTGTTGTTTGCGGTAGGAAAATTGTCCTCACAAATAACGTACGTCGCCCGTGGCCGTGGCCTTGCAAGGTTACGTACACAATCGAGATTGTCGACAATGAGCTCAACTTGAGTTTGGAATTGGAATCCACCGACGGAAAGACATTCCCTGTTGATGCAGGCTGGCATCCGTGGTTCTTAAAGGATCCTGATAAGACGGGATCCTCCCAATTAAAACTTAAGTTTGCCGCAGACTACATGAATGAAACAGGTTCTGATGAACTACCGACAGGTAAGCATCTTGAACCTACGGCAGGTCCATGGGATGACTGTTTCTCTTTTGTTAAAAGTAGTGCTGCCGCGGAACTCATTTACCCAGGGCATCGACGCATTGCAGTGACATCAAACTGCCCTGCGCTTGTTGTCTTTGATAAGCAACCTGATGCGACATGCGTCAATCCGATGAGTGGTATTCCTAATGGCGTAAACACAGATCCTCATGTCGTTACACCGTTTATGAAACTTGTGGCAAAGACAAAACTTACCTTTACTCAAGAGTAAGAGAGAAGAATTTTTCCGGTGAGAGGCAACCCAAACTTGCGAGGTAAAACTCGTCAAGTTTGGGTTGCTGATTTTTTGCAACGGCGAACTCTTTAGGGGGTTAACTAGTTTTGTTAGGATTTGGTTTTGCTCTAACATGTTTGTCCGTAGGCTTCCAATTGTTGCTTTGAAGAACTAAGAACGCAGGAGACGAGATTTGCTTCAACTGAGGTGCTGAGCTTTAGCTGTGAGATTCGAAGAATTATGATTGCTGACTTGTAAGGGGGAGGATTTAATATGAGTATCGATATGTTTTTCTTTTCGGGAGATATTCCGAAAGAAGTTACAGCTGAGAAAATGGAAGATTGGTTCGAAGGGAGATATTCCAAGACCTATCACTCATACACAGAGATGCTTTCAGAAATCACGGATTATTTTCCGCCTAACATCGAGTTGAATAACTATTTTTATTTTCTTTGGAAAGACTCGCTACCAAAAGAAGACC
>CAVAQL010000047.1:0-9676 GCA_963590825.1 Bacteroides caccae
CTTTTGGAGCTGATCCGAGTGGCGCGACATTGGCGATTATCTTATGTGTCGCCGCCTTAGTTGCTGTGCTGATTGCCATGCGTCGAGTCGTTATCGCAATGCGTGCGAAGGCACCGAAGGTTATCGAAATCCACCACGCTTAAAAGAGAGGATGCAACTTATGGGATCGATTCTTGATATGGCGCGGCTCATTAAAGAAAAGGGCGCCGTAAGTGAACCCGACTTAGCTCGCGAACTGCACGCAAATGAAGAAGTAGTTGCGATGATGGGAGAGCGCTTGGCTCAAAAGGGCCAAGTGCATCTTGAGGTGCGACACCGTGCGTGTAAATTCAATTGTGGCTGCGCAGGGACAGACACCCGTTACTGGGTATCAGGGTCGGCTGCGTAAATGAGAGGCCAACGTGGTTTGGCAGTAAATCCATAGCGAAGCGTAGCGGTATGCCGTTGCGCTTCGCTCATATTTTTAAGCCGCTCTAATCCAGCAATCGCAATCATCGCGCCGTTATCGGTACATAGATTTAGTGGCGGAAAGAAAACCTCAGCACCGCGCCGTTTTGCTGCGGCAATAAGGCCCTCGCGAAGCTGTTTATTGGCGGAGACGCCGCCAGCGACAACAAGCCTTTTAATGCCCGTTGTCTTGATTGCTTTCATGGCTTTCGCCACAAGTACTTCAACGACGGCATCCACAAAGCCTCGCGCTACATCGCAACGAAAACTTTGGTCTTTTGGGTTTTCTGCTTTCGTGACGGCCGTGAGTACTGCTGTTTTTAGGCCAGAAAAGCTCATATCCAGTGTTGCGCTATGAAGCATGGGCCGTGGGAAAACAATCGCGCCAGGATGTCCCATATCCGCTAACCGCGATACAGCAGGGCCTCCAGGATAACATTCGCCTAAAAGCTGCGCCGTTTTATCGAAGGCTTCCCCCGCAGCGTCATCGAGTGTTTCACCCAAAAGGGTGTATTTGCCGAAGGAGTCCACGCGCATAAATTGCGTGTGCCCCCCTGAAACCAAAAGCGCAATAAAGGGAAATTCGGGCTTGGGCTCGGCTAACCGAGCAGAAAGCAGGTGCCCCTCAAGGTGGTGAACGCCAATGACGGGAACTTTGAGCGCATAGCCCACGGCGTGCGCAACAGAAATGCCCACAAGAAGGGCTCCTGCAAGCCCAGGCCCTTCGGTGACAGCAACGGCATCAAGCGCTTCTTTGGTAACGTGCGCTTTATCCAATACTTGATCGACAAGAAGGATGGCACGCCGAATATGATCGCGGCTTGCAAGCTCAGGGACGACGCCCCCGTAAGCGCGATGCATATCAATTTGTGTGTGAATTGCATGCGCGAGAATGCCCTTTTCACTATCGATTAGGGCAACACCAGTTTCATCACACGAACTTTCAATACCAAGAACTTTCATCTTTGATGTAAACGTTTTCTTCACTTGTCGTGTGCGCATACTACACTGACTGAAAAGCGCCCGTTCAAAAAGCATTGGCCTTAAGCCAAAGTTATTTGGACCCAAAGATGTGCCATGTGCATAAGTTGTAAGGAGTTTGCCGTATTTTGGCTCCATAGGCTTTGTGGCAAAATTCTCCCCGTGTTTTTCGACGTTTTGTCGACTGTTTGATTTGAACCTAGGCGCGAAAAAAGCGCAATGGAGCGCTTAAAAAAGAGACTTAGGAAAAATTCAATAAAAGGAGAGTGAACCATGCAAAGTGTATTGCCGTGGATCGGCGTAGCAATTTTGTTTTTGACTGGCTGGGCCATTGTCAAAAAGTACCAAGTCAATATGGTGCTTTTCTTAGGTGGCCTAGCGTTAAATATCCTCGCCGTTTTAAGTGGCGTTGATTCCATTCTTCCGAAAAATGTCGCCTCCACCGGTTTCATTGGTTTTGACTTCATGGAACTGTTGCGCGCGATTTCCCGTACGCAGTTAGCCGGTGTCGGATTCATCATTTTGGTTTCAGGTGGCTTTGCCGCTTATATGCAAGCCATTGGTGCTTCCGAGCGTTTCGTGACGGTCTGCGCGAAACCTTTGTCGAACATTAAAAATCCGTACTTAATTTTGGCGGCGGTCTTTATTTTTGGACACTGCTTGGGACTCGTGATTGTTTCCGCCGCAGGCCTTGCCATGTTGATGGTTGTAACGGTCTACCCCTTGATTATTCGTGTGGGTTGCTCGAGCCTAGCCGCAGCGGCTGTGATTGCAAGCGTTTTGTGTATTGGGTATGCCCCAGCATCAGGCATGGCTGTGATGGCTGCTGGCTTAGTAAACCTTGACCCGATTGAATACCTCGTTCACTACCAATTGCCGATGGCCGTTCCCGTTGTGTTAGCCATGGCCGTTAGCCACGTCTTTGTGCAGTACTACTTTGATAAGAAAGATAACGTCAAAGGCGAAACGCTTGACTTAAAAGAATTGGAAGGTAAGCGCCAAGAGTTAGAGAAGACCCCTGCCATTTACGCGGTTCTTCCGATAGTTCCTATCGTTCTCTTGCTAATCTTTAACAAGATGGTCTTTAAGACCGTGACGATGAATGTGGCAACCGCGATGTTTGTGGCGTGGTTCCTTGCTTTCTTACTCGATCTCGTTGTTCGTCGTGACGTGAGAAAATCCTTTGAACTTTCCTTTGCTCTCTTTAAGGGTATGGGAAACATTTTGACAAGTACGATTGGCCTTATCTTTGTTGCCGCGTTCTTTGCCACAGGCCTACAAAATATTGGCATCGTGACGATGCTCATTAATGGAGCGAAAAACATTGGACTCGATGTCACGGGTACGGGCGTGTTGCTCTCGGCCGTGATCGGTGTCGTGACGGTTTTGACGGGCTCTGGTGTTGCTGCCTTCACAAGCCTTGCGCACATCATTCCTGATGTGGCTAAGCAACTCGGAACCGATGGCATCACCATCATGCTTATGATGCACACAGCAAGCGAAATGCTTCGTGCGATTTCTCCTGTCGCTGGCGTCATCATCATCGTGGCTGGCTTTGCGAAGGTCAACCCCTTAACGATGGTCAAGCGTACGACAATCCCCTGTTTGGTCGGTTACGTGACAATGCTCATCGTTGTGGCATGCTTCTTTTAAAGGGAGTGAGTAATGACAATCGAATTAACAGGAACTCTGACGGGAAGCGTTTTCGAACATACCCCAGAAACGCTTGCAAAAACGTGGGATGAGGCACTACTTATTTTGCCGCAAGCCAAAGGCGCCGCGCCTTGTGTTACGACGCCTTCTGTAGCGAAGGCCGCAGGGAAATACCCCGTTGTACTTTTCTCGCACGGTAGTTCTGGGATTACACCAGCAATCCGAGAGTTTGCTACGTGGCTTGCTAGTGATTTGGGCGTTGCAACCGTGATTCCCGATTCCACGAAAACCGAAGATCGTTTGGCGTATTCCTCACCTGTTGCGCGTGATGCGTATGAAAAGATTCACGCGATGCGTTTAGCAGAATTGGTTTATGCCTCTTTGCAGTTAAAGAGCGCTGCGTGGTTTAATGGAAACTATGTTGTTGCCGGAACAAGCGAAGGTGGTGTTGCGGCGGCGCGTTTTAGTCCGGACAGTGAAGCGGTGTCCGAAAAAGGGAAGATCATCTTCTCGTGGTCTTGCGAGCCTAACTATTTTGTTGAGGCGCCAGGCAATGTTTTTGGTAAGAACGAGCCCGTACTCTCTGTGATGAGTCTTAATGATAAGTACTTTGGGAGAGGGAATTCTTACTTAGATAATCCAAAGGCTTACGGCTACCCGCACGAAGCCTTGAAGGATAACCCCGCGGCGGCTTTGGTTTTAATCCCCGAAGCACCCCACACATTGTTAAATTTAGTTCAGACGCACGGCGCGGTAGCAGCATTTCTTAGCCGCGTGTTTGGATAAGGTGGTTCTTTAGCGCCAAATGTTTTTGGCGCAAAAGAATTCAGTTGTTATTTGGAATAACCTAAAAAGAAAGGAAAACCCTATGAAACTCGGAATGGTCGGTTGGCGCGGCATGGTTGGCAGCGTCTTAATGGGAAGAATGCGTGAAAACAATGATTTCTCTTGTGTAGACACAACAACATTCTTCTCGACATCGGCCGCAGGGGGCGCTGCACCGAGTGGTATTGCCAACGCCAATCCCGTCTTACAGGATGCCTCAAGCGTCGAAGCTCTTTCTTCTTGCGACGTGATTATCAGCTGTCAGGGTGGCGACTACACGAAAGCAACGCACCCGAAGCTTCGTGAAAGCGGGTGGGATGGTTACTGGATCGATGCGGCAAGTTCCTTGCGCATGAAAGAAAATGCCGTCATTATTCTCGATCCTGTGAATCGCTCGGTTATCGATAAGAGCCTTAAGGCAGGCATCAAAGACTACATTGGCGGCAATTGCACCGTCTCTTTGATGTTAATGGCGTTAGATGGTTTGGTTAAAGCGGGACTTATTGAGTGGGTAAGCTCCATGACCTATCAGGCCGCTAGTGGGGCGGGCGCGAAAAACATGCGCGAACTCTTAAGCCAGATGGGGTACTTGAACGCGACGGTTGCCGATGCCCTGGCTGACCCGCACTCGTCGATTCTTGATATCGATCGAAAGGTAAGTGAAGCATTTACAAAGCCCGATTTCCCGAAAGCCGCTTTCGGCGCTCCCTTAGCAGGCTCTCTTATTCCCTGGATTGACTCTGACTTAGGTAACGGTCAGTCGCGTGAAGAATGGAAGGGCGGAGCGGAGGCCAATAAGATTTTGGGTTTGCCTGAAAACGGAAAGCCCGGTTCCCTTACGGTTGAGGGTTTGTGCGTGCGTGTTGGCAGTATGCGTTGCCACAGTCAGGCGCTTACCATCAAATTAAAAGAAGACGTCTCCTGCCAAGAGATTGAATCGATGCTCGATACGTCTAACGAATGGGCCTATGTGGTTCCCAATCATAAGGAAGAGTCGATTGCAGAACTTTCTCCGGCGAAGATTTCTGGAACACTTCGGATTCCTGTTGGCCGCATTCGTAAGCTTGCGATGGGACCGAACTACATCAGTGCTTTCACAGTGGGCGATCAGCTCCTTTGGGGCGCTGCTGAACCATTGCGTCGCATGCTTCGCATCCTCGTCGAGGGAAAAGCCTAATTGAACTTACGGCGCTTCAAACGCTAAAGCAATTTAGCTTTGAAGCGCTGCACTCATAAATTGCACGATGTGTTTCATCTCATCGGCAATGACTTCGTGCTCCATGTTGTACTCGCGCCAGACAAGCGTATCGATATGCTTTTCGATAAAGTCAGCCGACTTGCGAGCCACGACGGGATTGATCACCGCATCAAAAGCGCCGTGCGCCACAAAGAAGGGCGTCATTTTCCCCGCGGGCGTAATGTCATTTTCTAGGATATCCGGCGCTGGTAGGTAACCCGATAAGGCAATGACACCCGCTAAGGTGCGAGCTTGCCGTAGGCCAGAGTAAAGCGCCATCGCGGCTCCCTGAGAGAAGCCGCCTAAGAAAATCGTTTCCGCTGGCGTTCCTTGGCTGACGATTTGATTGATGATCTGCGAAATCTTCAAATGCATCGCTTTCAATCCGGGAAGGTCTTCGGGTTGTTCGCCAATGCGTGTTAAGACGTCGTACCACGCTGTTGTTGTCGCTCCCGCTTGCACGGTAATCGAGCGTTGCGGAGCACGGGGAAGAATAAAGCGCGATTCGGGGCCACCGAAATCAACGATTTCTTGTGCAAAGGGAGCAAAGTCTTCAGCCTGCGTTCCCATGCCGTGAAGCCACACGATGGTGCACTCGGGTGTGCGACCGCTTTCGGGGTCTTTCACTAAGACATCAAGTGCTTCAAAGGGGTGTTTGTTTGTATCGGAAACGAGCCTAACGCCACGCTGCACGGAACGACGCGCAATGGCTTGCTCACTCATTCTTTGATTCGCCGTGTGACCGAATGCGCTCGGATTTAAGCGCGTGATTTCGGGTGTGCTTGGCGCTTGTGCCACGTGCGCTTCGCGCGCAGCAGCGGCGGCTTGCGAATATGTTGGGTAGCGTGGTTGCTGAGGCGTAGCAGAAACCGCGGGTTCCAAAGCGGCTGCGCTCGATTTTGGGGCGTAAGAGGCTTCTTTTTCTTCGCTGATATCGTCCTCAATTGCGTCGCGTAAGGCAATCGCTGGGCCTCCAATCTGCTCGAGATAATCACATAGGCAATCGAAGACACCTGCTTCGTGGCGTGCGCCATTTTCGAGTGTGATGCCACGCAAAACGTCGGCAATGTCCGAGGCGTGCGAGGGTAGATTCACAATCAGCGTGTCGTGTTCAGGCGTTTCGCGAAGCGCGGCAATTTGGCGCGACAACATTGCCGCAGGATTTTTCAACGACTGAAGGCGACGCATTTGCTCGGCAATGCCAGGCAACTCATAGGTCGCGACAAGCCGTGTTGCCTGCGGGACGATGTCAGCTTTCGAAAGTCCTGTGGCGCCAGCGGTGAAGATAATGTCGCAGTGCGTTTTATCCGATAGTTCACGCAAACAATCCTCAACGCTATAGAGTTCGTTGATCACTGGGCGTGCAATGATGCGAATCGAGCTTGTGAATGAGGCTCTGCAACAGGTCTCAACGGCGCCCATTACGCGAGCCGACTGCTCGGGAGTTTCAGCCACTCCAACGATACCAATCAAAAGTTCATCTAGATAACGACGTTCGGTTTGCATCTTGCGTCCTTATGAGTCAGTGGGTTCTTCGTCTTTAGCGAGAAGGTCAAGTTTGGGTAAAAAGAGTGCGTAAAGCAGTCGATAGAGTTCGCGCGCGCTTTTTGGAGGCTTCGATAAACTCGCTTCTTTTCTTGCCGCTCGCACGAGTTGACGCAGTTTCTGTACGTCAACATCAGCATGCTTTTCTACAAATTCTGTTAGAGCCGCATCGGTTGCAATCATCGCATCACGCGCTTTTTCAGCGCGGTGCTGTGCGGCAACGGCCGCTTTACTTTTACTTGTGGCCCGATCGATGGCTTCTCTGACACACGCGGCATCCATGGTGCGCATCAGTTTTCCAATGAGCTGCAACTGACGACGCCTTGCGCCGAAGCTTTTCATCTTCGATAAATCGTCGATTGCTTCAGAAAGGTGCTCTGGGAGCTCAATCTGGGCCCGTTGTTCGCTTGAGAGTTCACTTAGCTCTTTACCGAGGGCTTGAAGCGCTTCGGCATCGCGTTTTTTCTGAGATTTCGATGGGCCATCGTAAAGGCTTTCGGCCTCGTCATCGATTGCTTCGTGCGTGTTGTAGAACTGTTTTTTCATGCATCGCATCATAGCCGAATTTTTTTGAGCGCTCTTTGGGCTTCATGTGAAGTTTTTGAGCGGTTTTTCTTTCAAGAAGAGCCACTGAGAAGAGCTCTGAAAACTTTGCTAACAATTCCTATCGCTCTGAAAGAAAAACCTTCGCATCTGAAGTGAAGATAATCGATTATCTGCGATAAACTCCAAAATCAGAATTTAGGGCGTAAGCCCTAGGATTCTTGTTTCAACGATTTGAAAGACAAAAGAACTTACTGCTATGAAACGCGTTGCTCTGCTGATTCTTACGAACATTGCCATCATTTTTATGTTGGGCATCGTTCTCAACATTGTGAGCCTTCTAACGGGACTGAACTTCGGACAGATGGTCGGATCCGATTTGGATGTAACGGCTCTATTTGTGTTTTCTTTGGTCATCGGTTTTACGGGATCAATCATTTCGCTTCTGATGAGCAAGTCGGCTGCGAAAATGAGTATGCGTGTGCAGTTAATTAACACGGAAAATCCCGCTCCAGGTTTAGAGAGCTGGCTCGTTTCTACCGTGCGTTCTCACGCAGAGAAAGTCGGTGTTGCCATGCCTGAGGTTGGAATCTACGAAGGCGAACCCAACGCCTTTGCAACAGGGGCTTTTAAAAATAGCGCCTTAGTTGCGGTATCCACGGGTCTTTTGCGCTTAATGAATAAAAAAGAAGTGGAAGCAGTTTTGGCTCACGAGATGACACACGTCAGCAATGGCGATATGGTTACCTTGACTCTGATTCAAGGCGTCGTCAACACCTTCGTTGTCTTTATTAGTCGCATCGTGGGTTGGGTAATCGATCGCAATGTTTTGCGTAACGAAGACGATCGCCCTGGTATGGGATACTTTCTTACCTCAATGGTTATGGACATTGTCTTAGGGCTCTTGGCGGGCATGATTGTGGCAGCCTTTAGTCGCTATCGTGAGTACAGGGCCGACGCGGGTGCTAAACAAATTATGGGTAGCGCAGAACCGATGATCGAAGCCCTCCAGCGCTTGGGGACGATGAAGCCAGCAGAACTTCCTGCCTCAATGAAGGGGATGGGTGTTTCTGGCGGTATCGGTTCACTCTTTGCTTCGCACCCGTCGATTGAAGATCGCATTAAGGCGCTTCGCGAAGATTAGTTCTTCCCTTTTAAGATTACTGCTCGGCCGCTCTCATCGATTTCGTAGGAGCGGCCTTTTAATGCCTCAAATAAAGAGGTGGCGCGCTCGCGATTGACGTGTAGTCGTGCATGAATGGATTGAATGCTTGCCTCACGGTCAAAAATAAGAGATTGAGAAGCTTTCACCAAAAGAGGATCTTGGATTAAGGCAGGAAGGAGCCCCGAGTCACGAAAGATTCCCTGCATTTGAGAGGCCAAACTTAGGACAAACTCTTTAGTGGTGTTTTTCCCTGGAATGGGAAGCGCAACTGTTGTGAGATTTTCCCAGCGCTGTGCGTAGGCGCCAAGCCTCTTATCTGTAAGGCGTCGACCTTTTTCTTGTGGGGCGCCTGCCGTATGGGTAAATGCTCCCTTAGCGACATTCATCGCTTCCCAAAGGTAACACGATAAAAAGATGACAAGGCGTGGCTTGCGTTTGGCGAGAATGGCATTGAGGTCAAAAGCGCTTTCTGCGATGCGAGGAACTAACTGTGGGCCATGCGCTTTTTCAGGTAGCTTCTCGGGCCAAACGGCAACCGAAAAGCTTCTCTCAAAGGCGCCTTCTGTCCCAGAGGTTCTCGCTAGCGGCATACCCCAAAGCGTAAACCAGTCGCAAAAGGAAGAAAGCGTCTTACCCAAAAGAAGTGTCCTATCGGAAAGAAAACTCCGTGGACCAGAGCTCATAGGCTCAGAAAAACCTGGCATCAAAACGACAAGGATGCCGTTTTCTTTGTTTTCTTTTGTTGTGAGGATCTCAGGGATAAGCATGGTCTCAAAACTTCTACGCTAAAAATGTTTACTTCGCGAGGTATTGATTGATCCATTTAACGGACCAATCGGCCAATGGCAAAGGGATATTAAGTAGCCTTCCTTTTAGAGAAAGTGGCAACATCGAAAAGCGCACAGAAAGCCGTGGAGAATATTTTGCTGCAAAAACCGAAAGGCTTCGAGCATGCACACTTGTCCCCGCTTTAACCTCGATAGGGCATACGTCGCTACCGATTTGAATCAGGAAGTCGACTTCAGCGCGATTTTCGCTTGCCCAGTAATTCGGGGGGTAGCCCAGCGCTCGAGAAAGAGCAATGGCAACACAGTTTTCCGTTAAAGCGCCTTTAAATTCTTTGTAGTTTGGATTTTCTGTGAGAAGCATCTCGGCTGGCATTTTCGAGAGCACACGCAGCAGCCCAATATCGAAAAGAAAAAGCTTGAAGTATTCCACTTCTTTGTAGGCCTCGAGTGGAATTCGTGCCGTGCTTACGCGTGTGACAGGAAGAATAAGCC
>CAVAQL010000048.1:0-9676 GCA_963590825.1 Bacteroides caccae
GTGAAGTCTATGAGGCTGGAGCGATGAGAAAACTTGAATTTAATTTTTTCGCCGTGGCTTTTGCCGATTCCGCGATTAAGTTGGATAAGGTTCAAATCCCTTCCAAGATCCATCTCGTTGGATTTTTAGCTCCTCGTTCGATGAAGAGAACAAAATTGGTCGTTCATATCACGGAATTTGAAATTTAGGAGTTGACAAAATGGCTTTTGGTGCAAAAGCAAAGGGTAAACCCCATCGTAGCAACCAACAGAATGCGCTTTTTAAGCGTAAGAAGTTCTGCCGTTTCACGGTCGAACATGTCGAACAGATTGACTACAAGGACGTTGAGACGTTGCGTGATTTCATTCAGGATAACGGCAAGATTATGCCCGCACGTCTGACAGGGACAAAGGCGCACTATCAGCGCCAGCTCGACACGGCTATTAAGCGCGCGCGTTTTCTTGCGTTGCTTCCGTACACGGATAACCAGGGGGCTCGATAATCATGCAAGTTATTCTTCTTGAAAAGATTCATCATTTAGGCGAGCTCGGTGCCATCGTTAAGGTCAAGGATGGCTATGCTCGTAACTTTCTGATCCCGCAAGGCCATGCCAAGCGTGCAACGAAGGCGGCTATCGCGGAATTCGAAGCACGTCGCGCTGAACTTGAAAAGGCTCAGGCAGAACGTATCGCCGCAGCTCAGGCTCTTGCTGACAAACTTAATGGTCAAGTCGTTGAGATTGCAAGCAAGGTCGGTGTCGATGGCCGTCTCTTCGGGTCGGTCACGAATGCCGATATTGCTGAAGCTCTCAATAAGCTTGGCTTTGAAATTAAGAAGAGTCAGGTTCGCACGCCGCTTGGTGCGATTAAGGCCGTTGGTGATTTCACAATCACGATTGGCTTGATGACAGAGATTACAGCCGACATCGTTGTGAAGGTTGTGCCTGAAGCGTAGTCGATTGGCTTCTGTTCTTTAAAGTGGGCCGGCAGGGGAATCCTTGTCGGCTTTTTTTCGCCTTCTTTTTATGTCGTAAGACTTTATTTGATGCTCTTTCGCGGGTGCTACGAAACCCCTCTTTACCCTCAATACTAGGGTTTTCCCTTAAATAGTTTGACTGATACCTTGGGTGTATTACTTAGTCCTTAAGGCTAAATCTTCGCTTTAAATCAAATTCTCTCAATCTTAGTATTGAGTCTTGGTTATGACTTTTTTAAATTTCCGCTGTCCTTTTTACCAATTTCGGAGGGGAAATTTATGGAAATTGGAATTGACTTTTGGCTAGAACTATTGGTTCTATTGGCCTGTTTGTTCTACGCTGCTCCGCGTGGTGGTTTTACACTCGGTATGATTGGTGGCGTAGGTTTAATCATCTTTATCTTCGGCTTCCATTTGAAGCCAGGTAAACCACCCGTTGATGTGATTCTCACGATTTTGGCCGTGGTCTGCGCATCAGCAACACTTCAAGCCTGTGGCGGTTTGGATTGCTTACTGCAAATAGCAGAAAGGATACTGCGTAAGCATCCTCGCTATGTTTGCTACTTGGCTCCCTACATCTGCTGGTTCTTGACCTTCCTTTGCGGAACGGGTCACACGGTCTACACGATGCTCCCGATTATTTATGACGTCGCTATTAAGAATGGTGTGCGTCCCGAGCGTCCGATGGCCGCCTCAACGATTGCTGCTCAGATGGGCGTGATTTGCTCGCCCGCGGCTGTGGCATTCGTCTCGATTGTCGGCTTTATGGAAAAAGGCCACTACATCATCGCTGGTCAGCCCTTTAACATGTTCCACTTGGGATTAATTGTTTGGCCGGCCGCTATCGTTGGTTTGTTCTGCGTCGGTACATACTCAATGTTCCGCGGCAAAGACCTCGATAAGGATGAGAAGTTCCAGGCTTTGATTGCCGATCCCGAGCAAAAGAAGTATGTCTACGGTGAAACGACAACGCTTATTGGCGTGAAGTTCCCGAAGGAAAACTGGATTAGCCTTTATATCTTCTTGGGCGCCGTTGCTTTAGTCGCCCTTTTAGGTGCTATTCCAACATTGCGTCCGCTCTTTGGAACAAAACGTCTCTCGATGACACTTGTCATTCAGATGTTCATGATTACTTCGGCGTTTATTATGCTCGCCACCTGCAAGCCAAAGAAGAAGGTTAGCGTCACCCCCGTGTTTATCGCTGGTATGGTCGCTATCGTTTCCGTGTATGGCGTGGCTTGGATGGCTGATACCTTGTTCTCGAACCACTTGCCTGCCTTGAAGGCGGAATTAACCGAGTGGGTGAGATCGGCTCCATGGGCCTTCGGTATCGTGCTTTTGCTCGTTTCCAAGTTGGTGAACTCTCAGGCTGCGGCTATCGCGATTGTGGTGCCCATTGCTTTGCAGATTGGTACGCCTCCTGGAGTCGTGCTTGCGATGGCATCGGCCGCTTACGGCTACTACATTCTTCCGACATACCCGTCAGACCTTGCGGCTCTTACATTTGACCGCTCTGGTACGACGCACATTGGTAAGTTCGTGATTAACCACTCGTTCATCGTTCCGGGATTGATCGGTGTGGGTGTCGCCACGTGCTTTGGCTACTTCCTCGGCATGTGCTACGGCTACATCTAATAATTAGCGGTAAATAAGGACAGTCGGGCCCGCCTCCGTTTCGGATGGCGGGCTTAACTTTTTTGGGCTCGCCAAACGCAGAATTCCCGTAATTTTGCTTTTTGTCAAAAGGAATCGAAACAAGTCGAACTTTCATTTTTTAGCTAGGTACTATTACCTAGAGGGAGCAGAAAAGGACCTCTTTCAAAAAAAGGAAAATCACTATGAAGAAAACGACAGTTCTTGTTTTGTCAGCATTGGCTTCAACCGTGCTTGCTTCAAGCGCCTACGCAGGATATCCGATTGGAAAAATGAATCCGAAGTTAATCATCGCGCACCGCGGCGCGAGTGCCTATTTGCCGGAACATACCTTGGAATCTAAGGCTTTGGCTTTTGCTATGGGTGCAGACTATCTCGAGCAAGATCTTGCGATGACAAAGGACGATAAGCTCGTTGTCATTCACGATCACTTCTTGGATGGGTTAACTGACGTCGATGTGAAGTTCCCAGGACGCGCTCGTGCCGATGGCCGTTACTATGTGATGGACTTTACGTATGCCGAACTGCAGACGCTAAATATGACGGAAAACTTCAAGACCGTCAACGGCAAACAAGAAGCCGTCTATCCGAAACGCTTCCCGCTCTGGAAGAGCCACTTTAAGATTCATACGTTTGAAGATGAAATCGAGTTCATTCAGGGATTGGAAAAGAGTACAGGCCAAAAAGTCGGCATCTATCCGGAAATCAAGGCGCCGTGGTTGCACCATCAAGCCGGTAAAGATATCGCTCTTGAAGCTCTTAAAGTTTTAAAGAAGTATGGCTACACAAAGAAAGATTCACGCATCTACTTCCAAACCTTTGACTTTAACGAATTAAAGCGTGTTAAGACCGAATTGATGCCCAAACTCGGCATGGATTTGAAACTCGTGCAGTTAATCGCGTACACCGATTGGCATGAGACAGAAGAAAAAGATGCGACAGGCAAATGGGTTAACTACAGCTACGACTGGATGTTCCAGCCTGGTGCGATGAAAGAGATTGCCAAATACGCCGACGGTGTTGGACCAGGCTGGTATATGTTGCTTGACGAGGAAGCTTCCAAGCCCGGTAAGCTCGTGATGAAGCCGATGGCAAAAGAAATCCATCAGGCCGGTCTCGAGAATCACCCCTACACCATCCGTAAGGACGCGCTCCCGAAGTGTTGCAAGACGGTTGACGAACTCTATGCGGCAATGTTCAAGAAGGGCTATGCAACAGGGCTCTTTACGGACTTCCCGGACCTTGGCGTTCGCTATGTTCAAAAAAACTACAAGCAGACAAAAAAATAAGTCGCTTTGAAAGGTAACTTCGGTTGCCTGTAACGCAACGAAGACCCGGATTTCGGAAACGGAGTTCGGGTTTTTCTTAAGACAAATTTTTGCAAAAAAGCTAAAAAGGGTCTCGTTAAATCCGCTATAGTAACTTTCCTTTGGTCAATAAGAGAAAGAGAGCTCCTTTGATAGGGGCTGATGCGTGATTTATGACAGATTCGATTCCAGAATTCCCAGAGCACGTGAAAGACGAAGCCGTTGCGGCCGTGCGCCGTCCGCCTCATTCGCTTGAAAGCGAACAAAGCATCTTAGGCGGCTTAATGCTCGATACGAATGCATTTGAGATTGTCTCCGATATTTTGAGTGTGGATGATTTCTATCGTCGGGAGCACCAGATTATTTATGAGGCCATCGAGCGTCTTGCCATCAACGCAAAACCCGTGGACGCCGTGACGGTTTTAGGCGAGCTCCAAGCGATTGGAAAAGTCCAGGACGTCGGCGGCATGCAATACTTGGATGCTCTCGTGCATTCGACGCCGTCGGCTGCGAATATTCGGCGCTACGCAGAAATCGTGCGTGAGCGTTCGATTCTGCGGCAGTTAATCAGCGCAGGTGATGAAATCGTTTCTTTGGCCTATTCGCCAGAAGCAGCGGATGTTTCGCAGCTCTTAGATCAAATTCAGACGAAGATTTTCGCCATTGATGAAAACAGCAACCGTGGTAAGAAAGGCTTTGTCCGATTGCCCGAAGTTGCTGCCAATGTGACAAAAGAGGTGCAGGCGCTTTACGAAGAGCACAGTAACGACGATGTTACGGGGCTTCCTACTGGGTTTATTAAGCTCGATCGCATGCTCACGGGGCTACACCCAAGCGACCTAGTCATTGTCGCAGGACGCCCCTCGATGGGTAAGACATCCTTTGCTTTAAACATTGTCGAATACGTTGGGATTGTTTTAAAGCTACCCGTTGCCATCTTTTCGATGGAAATGAGTGCCGATCAGCTCGCCAAGCGTTTTATTAGTTCCACAGGGCGCGTGGACGCACAAAAGATTCGCCGCGCGCGTTTGGATAACTCGGATTGGCAGCGCTTTACCGATGCGGTCGCTGAGATGTCGAAGGCGCCCATTTATATTGATGATTCATCGGCTCTGACGGTAAACGAAGTGCGAGCTCGCGCAAGACGCTTGGCGCGTAAGAGTGGGCCACTGTCGCTAATTGTGGTCGACTATTTGCAACTCATGTCGGGTTCGGCTCGTGCGGGTTCGTCAACAGAAAATCGCGCCACAGAAATTAGTGAAATTTCGCGCGGCCTCAAAAACCTCGCTAAAGAAATGAACGCACCTGTCATCGCACTTTCGCAGCTCAATCGTGCGGTGGAGTCGCGTAGCGATAGGCGCCCCATGATGAGCGATATCCGTGAATCGGGCGCTATTGAACAGGATGCGGATGTGATTATGTTTATCTACCGCGATGTGGTTTACAACAAGGACTGCGCTGAACCCAATAAGGCAGAAATCATTATCGGTAAACAACGTAATGGTCCGATTGGAACGATTGATTTACGCTTTGATGGTGAATTTACGCGCTTTGATAATTTGGCTGAAGAAGCGGAACTTCCGCCTGAACTACGCAATTAGGAGAACAATCCATGATTGAGATGATGACAACGATGGATTGGGCTTCCTTTGGTCTGTGGTGGGTTGTGTTTGCTCTGGCTATCATTGGTTTAGCAGGAACTGTGGTCCCGGCTGTTCCAGGGCTGCCTCTTATTTTTGCTGCGTGCTTACTTGCCGCGTGGCTTGGCGACTTTCAGGCAATCGGCGTTCTAAAACTTATCTTTCTCGCGCTCTTAACACTCATTGGCGTGGCTGTTGATTGGCTTGCACAGGTTTTAGGCGCAAAAAAGACAGGCGCTTCCCCTTACGGAATTGCAGGCGCCTTAGTGGGCACTGTGATTGGCCTATTTTTTGGTCTAATCGGGATTCTCTTTTTCCCATTGATTGGCGCGATTGTTGGTGAGCTCATTGCCAAAAAGGGGTTACTCGCTGCAAGTGGCGTGGGATTGGGAACGTGGCTCGGGATGCTTGTGGGAGCCGTAGTGAAGGTTGTCTTGGGGCTTATTATGATTGGCATCCTCGCCATGAGCCTTATGGCTCACTTTAGCGAGGTGCCTGTTGATTCACCGCCTAAATCCGATACGCCAGCGGAAATGAGTTTTTAGAGTGTTTCGCTTGCCCATTGCGCTAAGCGACTACGTTCTCCTCGCTCGAGCGTGATGTGACCTGCGTGAGCCCAGCCCATTAAGCGATCGACTAAATAGGTGAGTCCCGAGGAGCCCTCTGTTAAATAGGGCGTATCGATTTGTGCGATGTTTCCGAGACAAACGATTTTGGTCCCAGGACCTGCGCGTGTCACGAGAGTTTTCATTTGTTTGGGCGATAGGTTCTGCGCCTCATCGATAATCACGAATTTATTCAAAAACGTGCGGCCTCGCATAAAGCTCATCGACTTAATACGAATGCGGCTCTTGATAATGTCAAGTGTTGCAGCGCTTCGCCAATTGCCGTTACTGCGATCGGTTTTTAAAAGCACTTCCAAATTGTCTTCTAGTGCTCCCATCCATGGCGTCATCTTCTCTTCTTCGGTGCCAGGGAGAAAGCCAATATCTTCTCCGACGCTCACGGTAGCTCGAGTAAAGACAATTTCTGAGTAACGATGCTCATCAAGCGTTTGAGAAAGGGCAGCCGCTAGCGTTAAAAGCGTTTTTCCCGTCCCCGCTGGGCCCAAAAGAGTGACTAGGTCAATCTCGGGATTGGTTAAAAGGTTTAGCGCAAAAGACTGCTCTAAGTTTCTTGCGTGAATGCCCCAGAGCGCATTTTTCTCTTGCGTAAAGTCGCGAATCGTACGAAGTGTTGCTTCTTTGGCGCTTGTTTTTGTCACTTGGGCAACAAAGCTCGCATCCGCCGTGTGAACAAATTCATTGACGTGTAGGTTAGCGACAATGGGGCCTCTGATGCGATAGTAGGCGTGGCCATCGGCTTGCCAGCTTTCTAGGTTTTTCCCGTGCTCTTCCCAGAAGGTTTCCGGTAGCAGAGTTCTCCCCGAATAAATGAGTTCTGCGTCATCGATTGTCTTATCGTTAAAGTAATCTTCGGCATTCAGTCCCAAGGCCGCAGCCTTAATACGCATGTTGATATCTTTACTGACAAGAACAACATCTTTGGTGGGATTGGCTTTTTGAAGCGCGCGCACAACAAGCAAAATCGCGTTATCGGCTTTGGCTTGTAAGAAGGTTTCGTCAATGGATTCTGAGGCGCTTTGCGTTTGGAAAAAGAGGCGTCCTGTGGCTTCTTTATTTCCGATGCCATTTAGGGGACAGCCTTTGGAAATGGCGCTCGAAGAGGCTTCGATTAAGCGATCGATGGAGCGACTGACTTCGCGAGCGTTGCGTGCAATGTCCGTTGTGCCGTTTTTGTGATTGTCCAACTCTTCGAGAGTTGTCATTGGCAAAAAGACATCGTGTTCTTCAAAACGAAATAACGACGTTGGGTCGTGCAGCAGCACGTTCGTATCCAACACAAAAAGACAGGGTTTGTCTTTCGGGCGCCGCGAATTTACTGGCCTAAAGTCCTTTCCTTTACTGAGAATTTCTTTTATAGCGGCCTCTTTTGAAACGGCAGTTTTCTTTGACTTGGGTTCGGGTTGAGGCTTCTTCGTAATCGCTTTCTTTTCTTTTGCCTCTTTGGTGGGGGCACTTACGCGCGCTGCGGGTTCTTTTAGTAAGGCAGCCGTTTCTTTCTTTTTTCTTGTGGCTACTTTCTTAGCTTTCAGTTGGACAGCATCGTCAAATTTTTGGGGAGCAAGAGGAAGTGGCATAGTGATGTGCTCCTTAGCTTTGTTTTAGTAAAGAGGGGTCTTTCTCGATAGCGGAAAGAATGCCCTTATAAATCGCGTTCGCAAATTTCTTTTGCTCTGTTTTATTGTTGAGCCTCTTTTCATCTTTGGGATTGCTGATAAAGGCAGTCTCTACCAAAATTGAAGGGACTCCCTGCGCCTTTAAAACGGCGAATTCAGCGTACTCGACTGTAGACTTATGCAAAGGACCAAGCCGAGAGAGCTCTTCAAGGACGGCGTCTCCAAGTTGGATGCCGTAGCGCAATTTTGTTTCAGCAAGCATGTCAACGACGGTGCTTCGCGCTTCTTTAGCGACATCACGAAAATCCATTCCGCCGATTTCATCGGATTTATTCTGCGTCTGCGCAAGCCACCGTGCTTGTAGCGAGGAGGCTCCGTGTGTGCTCAATGTGAAAACCGAGGAGCCATTGGCTCGGGGTGTTGTCCAAGCATCGGCGTGAATGCTCACAAAAAGATGGGCGTGGTGTGTGATTGCTAGCGCCGCGCGTTTGTGTAGCGGTAAGAAAACGTCGTTTCTGCGCGTGAGGTAGGCTTTCATGCCCTTTGTCGCATTAATGCGCTCGGCCAATTGCTTTGCGATGGCAAGGACGACGGTTTTTTCTTTTGTTTTGTTGCGACCCACAGCCCCTGGGTCTGCTCCGCCGTGACCAGCATCAACGACAACGACAAGCGTTTCTTGCGTTTTCTTTTTGGGTGAGGACTTTTTCTTTTGTGGCGCAGGTTTGGCAACTTCTTTTTTGGGTGTGACTTTTGGCTCTTCTTTTAGGATCTTCTCAAGAGGGTCAGAGTTTAGGCTTGAAGAAGCGAGAATCGACGGGTTGTTGAGCGTTACCGTGAGGCGCTTAGTTGCGCCTACGGTGGGACTTGTTGCTGCGGCATTGACCTTATCGGCTAAGTCAATGACAAGACGCACCGTGTTGTCTTTAAATTGACCAACGCGTAGCGCTCGAGCAAAAAGGTTGTCTACTTTGAAGTTTGAGACCGTTTTCTTAAGTGACTCTGTCAGTACCATCGGCTCAAGGTCAATGACAAATCGCCGATTCTCAGAAAATCCTAGATAGTAGGTGCGATAGCGCACCGCCAAAGTGATGTCAATCGTAAGCGTCCAATCATTACCAGCGCCTTTTGCTGTAAGACGAATGGGATTTGCCTCAGGGGCGGCAAGTAGCGGCGCTGCAAGAGAGGCCCCGAGACTGACTCCAGAAAAGATCAAAAGGCGACGTGAGGTATTCATAGACGTGACTTTCGAAGAGTTTCTATAAGAGCCCTTGCTGCTTCTGTAGTGCCAGCAATCGAGGCGTCGCGAGAAAGATCGTCGATTTTCAAAACAATCTCTAAATCGGCCGCGGGCAAAAAGCCTTCGGCTTTATCGCTCCACTCTGTCACACAGAGCGAACCAGGGCCGAAAAGATCACGAAACCCCGCTTCTTCAAATTCAATGGGGCTTTCGAAGCGATAAAAATCAAAGTGACGCAATGTGATCCCTTCGAAGATGGGATATTCGTTTAATAGCTCAAATGTGGGGCTTTTCACACGCCCCTGAAAGCCTAAAGCTCGAAGTAGGGCACGTGTAAACGTGGTTTTCCCCGCGCCAAGTGCTCCTGTGAGCCTCAAGTTAAAGCCCTCGCTACGGATACTCTCTTTGATGTGGCCTAGAGAGAGGCCAAATTGCTTAGCGAATTCGAGCGTTTCTCGTTCACTGGCGAGTCGAAGTAATAGCGTGGCTTCAGGGCCATAAATAGGTGAATGCATGGCTCGAAGTTTAGAGTAATTTACTGTGACTGTCTTACGGGACAAGGGACGAAAGAAAAGGAAAAAACAAACGATTCCAAAGAAGACCCTCTTAAAATCAAGACTCGTTGATTTCAGCCGTGAGCAAAAAC
>CAVAQL010000049.1:0-9265 GCA_963590825.1 Bacteroides caccae
GGCTTACGGTTTGCGCCACACTTGCTAAAAACGCTGGGATTCGTATTCATAGTCCTGTTTACCTTCCTAGTGTGGGACTCGCTCAAAAACGCTGGGACAGAGAAAACGGAGAAAGGCTCTTTTGTTTATCAGCAAGAACCCTTGTGAGAAACACGTCAAGCGCCCCGACTTGGCTCGATATCGCTGACATCATCAATCGCGAAGGGACCACACCCAAAGCGGACTTGCGAGAACTCTTTAAGCGACTCATATTCGATACCTTAATCTGCAATAAACGTTCGACACTTACTCGAATCTGGTTTAGTCGGGAAAACGGAGGTTGGAGACTAGCCCCTATGGCACTCCCCCTGTGCAGCTCCGATTCCCCGATTCGGTCTTTGCCTATTGCGATTTATGGAAGGGATATTCAAGCGAACCCACAAACCGCACTCTCGGTTGCGCGCTACTTCGGATTAAGCGCGCGAGAAGCAAAGGAAACTTTGATGACCGTCTTGCGTACGGTTAACAGCTGGGACGAAATCGCCCGCTCTCTTGGTGCGATGCCCAGAGAGATCGACTTCATGCGCCCCGCCTTTTACGCGCAAGAGTTCTAAGGCGTACCCCAAAGAGAAGTCTTTAGTGTTCCAGACGTCGTTCTGAGCAAACTCAATAAAAAGTTGGGAAATCTTTTGCACCTTGTTTTCCATGACGCCACCTTTGCGTTCAATCCAGCGCTCGAGGTCTTCGCGCGAGGCCAAATCTCGACCCTCATAGGCAACCAAAATAAAAGTGGCCACGAGACGGGCTTCTTCGGCAACGTCGTCAGCCAAGTCCTCTAACTTCTCAGCAATCCGTGGATTTAATCCATAGCGGATCAGAGAACGAGCTCGCGTTGGAAGCTGAATCCTGTCGGTGGACTCAAACTCAGCAATAAAACGAGAGAAAGGAGAAAAAACAAGCTGGCGAAACCCTACAGTCTTAATCATTTTCGGTCCTTAAAAAACGCTTTTCTTATAGGCGTAATTTTAGGGGAAAGGACCTCACTAGATCATTTAATGATACTGAGAATTTCACACTATTTCGCCTTATATCACAATACATTTTTGAGAATCACGAAATGATCTTTTCAGTTTTGAGTGACGCCTTTGCCCTTCCACTAAATCTAGTAGAAGTAGGCTAAGCAAACGCAGTATTTGTGAGTCGTGTCTAGATCAACCTAGGTCGCTCCCTTGATAAGAATCAAAGGGAGGTTTTCTTTGAGATTTTTTGAGCCAAAGACTAATGGGTTTTAGCCTTTGAAAGTAGCTAGAAAAGAGGCCTCTCCTCTTTCCTAGCAAAAGATCAATTAGGCCTTTTTCGCTTCACGTGCAGCATGACGCTCGCGCAAAATGCCGATGACATCAGCCAACTCGAGGTTTTCTGCCTGAAGAAGCACAAGAAGGTGATAGACCAAGTCTGCGGCTTCATTTTTCAATTCCTCTCGATTGTGCACCGTCGCAGCAAGCGCTGTCTCGACGCCTTCTTCCCCGACTTTTTGCGCAATGCGTTTGGTGCCTCGAGCGTAGAGGCTGGCCGTGTATGAAGTGGCAGGATCTGCTCCTTTCCGAGAGGCAAGAAGCTTTTCTAGGTCTCTCAAAAACTCCCATTGACTTTGAAGTTCTCCAAAGCAACTCGTTTTCCCTAAGTGACACGTCGGTCCTTGAGCATTGACTAAAACGAGCAAGGTATCGTTATCACAGTCGGCAGTTAGATCTACGAGGTCTAAGAAGTTTCCTGATGTCTCGCCTTTTGTCCACAAGCGCTTTTTGCTTCGGGAAAAGAACGTCACTTGGCGTGTTTTAAGAGTCTTCTCAAGCGCCTCACGGTTCATATATCCGAGCATCAAAACGCGGCCACTCGTTGCATCCTCAATAATGGCAGGAATGAGTCCCCCAACCTTTTCCCAATCGAGAGCATTGATTTGCTCAGCACTTAACATATTCTTACCTCCGTCCCGTTTTCTGAGAGCCAATTCTTTAATTCGCGAATGTTAATAATTTTTTTATGGAAAACCGAAGCCGCTAAGGCGCCATCGCACTGCGCATCGCGGAAAGCCTCCAGGAAGTGCCGCATCTCGCCTGCTCCGCCACTTGCAATCAACGGAATCCGCGAGATTGCCCGCACGGCTTTAAGCTGCTCAATATCGTAACCGTGCCGTACACCGTCTTCGTTCATCATGTTTAAAACGATTTCGCCAGCACCCCTTTCCTGTACTTCTTTTACCCAGTCGAGTGTCTCGCGTCCCGTTACGCGGGTGCGCTTTTCGTCTCCTGTAAATTGATTGACCCAATAGCGTCCAGTTTGCTCGTCTTTCCAGGAGTCAATGCCGATGACGACACACTGAACGCCAAAGCGGTCTGCAAGTTTCGTAATGAGTTCAGGATTCGCGAGTGCTGGGGAATTGACTGAAATCTTATCTGCCCCGGCACTCAATATTGCCGCAGCGTCTTCAACCGTTCGGATACCTCCTGCAACACAAAACGGGATATCGATAGCTTGAGCCACCCTTGATACCCAAGTGCGGTCCACCGTACGACCAGCGGGGGATGCCGTAATATCATAAAAGACGAGCTCATCGGCCCCTTCTTCGGCATAGCGATGCGCCAAGGGAACAATGTCACCAACGACTTCGTGGCCCCGAAATTTCACACCCTTTACGACGACACCGTCTTTAACATCTAAGCACGGAATAATGCGTTTGGCTAGCATGCGAGAGCCTCCTTTAATGTAAAGCGCTTTTCTAATAGGGCTCTTCCGACAATAACGCCACTTGCCCCAGCTCTGTGAGCCGCACGAATATCCTCAAGGCTTGCAATGCCGCCAGAAGCCTGCCAGCGAACCGATGGGAACTTCTTTGAGATTCTCTCGTACAAAGCAATCGATGGTCCTGTCATCATGCCGTCACGAGCAATGTCGGTGCAAAGCACGTGCTTCAAACCAACTGTGAGATAACTTTCGACAACGTCTTCAATAAGAACATTCGAGGTTTCTTGCCAGCCATGAGTCGCTACGCGCGCCTTAGAGTCTTTATCCAATCTCACATCAAGAGCCAAGACAATTCGTTCGGGACCAAATTCCTTAAACCATGAGCGAACTTCAATTGCCGCTTTCACAGCTTGAGAGCCCACAACAACTGAAGTCACACCCACATCAAGAAGATTTTTCACGTCCTCTCGAGTTCGGATTCCGCCGCCGACCTGCAACTCAACTCCCGCTGGAATGGCTTTCACAATCTCACCGATTAACTTAAGTTGCCTCTTTGCGGGATCTTTCGCTCCCGTGAGATCGACAGCATGAAGTCGCTTGGCACCAGCTGCAGCGTATTCTGTTAAGCGCTTAACGGCATCATCCCCGTAATCGGTCGAAGCCCCGTACTCGCCTTGACGCAAGCGAACCACACGACCCTCTAATAAGTCAATTGCAGGAATAATCATGGTGCGACTCCTAAGAAGTTCGCAATGAGCTTGGCGCCTGCTTTCCCAGAGCGCTCTGGGTGAAATTGGACACCTGCAAAATTCTCACTTCCGACAGCGGCACTAAAAGACTCACCATACTCGGTTCTCGCGAGCGTTAAAGGGCAACTCAAGATTGCGTAACTATGCACGAAATAGAACCATTCCCCATCGGGAATTCCTGCAAATAAAGTCTTTGCTAAATCTTTTAATCTATCGGGAGTGACGCGATTCCACCCCATGTGAGGAAGAGGTAGGTCTCCAGTTTTTAAAAGACGGACCTTCTCAGAAACAACACCTAAAAGGGAAACGCCTGGAGACTCTTCGCTTTCTCTCGCTAAAAGCTGTTCGCCTAAGCAAATCCCTAAAACGGGTTGCGTCGCTTCACGAATCACGTTGACCAAGTCACGCTTTTGAAGGGCTTCCATCGCGGCACGCGCCGTACCAACGCCAGGAAGAAAAATTCTATCGGCCGAGCGAATCACTTTTTCATCAGCTGAAATCACGGGCTCCACACCAAGGCGTCGAATCGCAGAGGCAAGCGAATAAAAATTCGCGCACCCCGTATCGACAATCACTGCACGCATTAGAGCACTCCCTTTGAACTCGGCAAATCCGTATCTTCCACACGGACCGCATCTCTTAGGCTACGAGCGAAAGCTTTAAAGAGGCTTTCTGCGATGTGGTGGTCGTTCTCGCCTTTGGCTTCTAAATGAAGAGTGACTGCCATCGTTGTCGCCAGAGCCCTAAAGAAGTGTTCAATCATATCGGTTGAAAGGTCCCCAACTTTTTGGTACTTAAATTTCGCTTTAAAAGTAAGCCACGGGCGACCTGAAATATCCAAAGCGCACTTCGCGCACGATTCATCCATCGGCAAAAAGCATCCAAAGCGACGGATGCCACACTTATTGCCAAGCGCCTTTCTTAACGCTTCGCCCAACGCCAAGCCGACGTCTTCAACAGTGTGATGGTCATCGACCTTGAGGTCTCCCTTAGCCTTAACATATAGACGAATACCACCGTGAACAGCGATTTGCTCGAGCATGTGATCGAAGAAACCGATGCCTGTTGCAATCTTGTTTTCGCCGCGACGGTCCAACCAGACTTTGACGGTAATGTTGGTTTCTTTTGTTTTACGAGTGACTTCCCCGTAGCGGTCGACACTTGCAGGAGAACCGATAATGCGTCTTGCGACAATGTCCCAGGACTCACCTTCTGGGCCCACACGATACCCGTCAATCCCCATACGACGCGCCAGCTCAAGGTCTGTTAAGCGGTCACCAATCATGCAAGAATGGGCTTTATCCAAGCGCCCAGGTTTAAGCCACTCCTTTACAAGCCCCGTCTCAGGTTTACGGCACTTGCAGTGATCTTCAGGCATATGTGGACAAATCAAAATCTCATCAAGGCCTGCTCCTGAGCTCGTTAAGATTTGTTCCATCAAACGCTCAGGGCCCACGAAATCTTTTTTCGGAAATGAGGGTGTCCCTAGCCCATTTTGATTGGTCACTAAGACAAGTCGAAAACCTGCGAGCTTTAACGCACGAAGCGCAGGAATGACCCCATCGACAAACTTCATCTTCTCAAAGGAGTCAATCTGAAAGTCACTTGGCTCTTCGATAATCGTTCCATCGCGATCGACAAAGACAACTTTTTCTGGTTTCGTGTTCTTTTTTGTTCCTTTCATTACTTTCCCCTTCCTAATTCTTTTAGTGATGTTAAGAGTCTCTCGTTTTCTTGAGCAGTTCCCACGGTAATGCGCAAGGCGTCCGCGAGTCCCGACTGTGATGTTTGTTCGCGAAGGATAATGCCACGCTCGCGTAACTTAAGATAGGTGTCATGTGCATCGGTAAAACGAACCAGGATGAAATTACCCAAACCAAGCTCGACTTCTTTTACGCCTTCAATTTCCTTTAAAGCATCGGTTAAAGATTGGCGACGTTCAATAAGTGTCTTAACTCGCGCTTTCATCGAAGCGATTCCTTCTTTTGTAAGGACGTTTTCAGCAATCGACGCCACAGGCACAGGGATTGGGTAAGGCGCGATAACCTTTTTTAACATCCCAATCACTTCTGCAGATCCGAGTAAGAACCCACAGCGAATACCGGCTAAAGCAAAGGCTTTCGAGAGCGTCCGAATAATCACTAAGTGCGGTGCGTCTTTTAAGCGACCTACAACAGAGGCCTCAGGAATAAAGTCAATATAGGCTTCATCAATGACTAAAATCGCTCTCTCTCGAGTGGCTTCGATTAACGCATCGACCGTCTCTTTTGTCAGAACGCCGCCTGTTGGATTGTTGGGAGAGCAAACAAAAACGACCTTAACGCCCGAGTCCTTCTCAAGAGTTTTACGTAGGAGTTTCGTATCTGGCGTCCAGCCGTTTTCCTTTTTCGTCTCAAGACGTATGAGGCGCACGCCTGTAGTTTGAGCTGTCACGGAATACATCCCATAGGTTGGCGGGAAATCGATCACAGCATCAACGCCTCTTTTGCAGAAAGTTCTCACAAGTAAATCGATTCCTTCGTCACCGCCTCGCGTCACAAGGATTCCTTCAGGGTCTACTCCTGCGTAAGCGGCATACCGCCGAATCACTTCTTCGGGTTGCGGTTCAGGGTAACGGTTAAAGCTTGCAAGAACGGCATCAGGAAGACGCAAAGCGCTAAGAGCATTTCCTTCAGCGGATTCATTGGCATTCATCCACACCTCTCCTGTGCATCCAGCTTGAGCGATGATGCGGCGAGCCGATGCATAAGGGGTTAGAGCAATCACTTCAGGACGGGCTAAGTTTTCTGGTTTTGTCATAATCATTTCTCCAAATCCAGTGCTTGAAGACGCACGAGAACCGCATTTTTGTGAGCGTCAAGTTTCTCGGTGTGCGCTAAAAGGGCGATTGTGTTCGCTAAGCTCTTAAAGCCAGCGGGCGTCATTTCTTGCACTGTCATACGACGCATAAAGTCGGCTAACCCCAAGCTTGAATAGGCTGCCGCGCAGCCGTAAGTGGGAAGCACGTGATTGGTTCCTGTGGCGTAGTCACCGCCAGACTCAGGAGAAAATTCGCCCAGGAAAACAGATCCTGCGTTTTGAACGGAGTTCACAAGTTCACGGGCGTTTTTCACCTGCAAAATAAGGTGTTCTGGTGCGTAGCGATTGGAAACGGCGACCGCCTCAGTGAGGTCTCTCACTAAAATCACGCGGCTTTGGCTTAGAGCGTTCTGGGCAATGGCTTTACGCGGGAGAGCTTCTAATTGACGGGCGGTTTCAGCGGCAACTGCCTTAGCAAGAGCCTTTGAAGGAGTAACCAAAACCACCTGAGAATCGGGTCCGTGCTCGGCTTGACTTAAAAGGTCGGCTGCAACAAAAGCGGGATTCGCCTCAGCATCGGCAATCACCAAAACTTCAGAAGGACCCGCGGGCATATCAATCGCAGCGCCATCGCTGCGACAGGAGACTTGACGTTTGGCTTCCGTGACATAGGCGTTACCAGGACCAAAAATTTTCGAAACCTTCGGCACTGATTGCGTACCAAAGGCCATCGCAGCGATTGCTTGAGCACCACCGATTGAATAGATTTCACGAATACCACAAAGTTTTGCAGCGCAAAGAATGGAATCCGCGACAGGAGGCGGCGAACACAAAATAACCTTCGAGCACCCTGCAATTGAGGCGGGAATCCCGAGCATTAAAACCGTGGAAAAAAGCGGCGCAGTGCCCCCAGGAATGTATAGTCCAATTTTCTCGATGGGACGCGTCACCTGAGTGCAAGTAATCCCAGGCATCGTCTCAACCGAGACGGGAGCTAATTTTTCTTTCTCGTGAAAGCGACGAATGTTATCGGCTGCTCTTTGTAAGGCTTCTCGAAACTCGGGTGTGGCTCTTTCCCAAGCCGCATTCATAGTCGCCTCAGAAACGCGCCAGTCTTTTACTTCAACGCGATCGAACTTTGCGGACAAATCGCGTAAAGCCGCATCTCCCCGATCTTTTACGTCAGCCAAAATCCCCGTGACTGTTTCTGTAATTTTTTCACCTGAAGTAACAGCAGGGCGCTTTAAAATAGCTTCGCGCTCTGTTTCTGAGATCGCATTCCAATCAATCGGATTGGAAAAATAGGATGTATTCATTTCTGCCATCATCAACTCCGTATCAAAATCATTCCATCATCTTCTCAATCGGAAGAACAAGAATCGAAGAGGCGCCCAAGGCTTTTAACTCTTCCATCGTTTCCCAGAAAAGGTTTTCTTTGGAGACCATATGCATAGCAACCTTTGTTTCATCGCCCTCCAAAGGCAAAATCGTCGGGTGTTCGGCTCCCGGCAAAATCTTCGATATTGCATCAAGTTTTGTCTTCGGAGCGTGCAACATAATGTACTTACACTCACGAGCTCGAGCCACACCCTGCATACGAACGAGAAGTCTTTCAATTAAAGCGGCTTTCTCCTGACTGATTTCGCCATTACGGGCAATAAGACAAGCCTTGGAGCGATAAATCACTTCCACTTCTTTTAAGCCATTGGCTTCTAATGTCGCTCCCGTTGAAACCAAATCGCAGATTGCGTCGGCGAGTCCCGCTCTCGGTGCGACTTCGACTGACCCCGTTAAAAGGCAGGGTTTAAATGCAATTCCCCGCTCGGCGAAAGCGCGTTTTAATAGTTGCGGATAGCTTGTTGCGATGCGGCGTCCGGCTAAATCCTCAAGGCCGTTCCAAGCTTGGTCATTGGGAATGGCAATGGCAAGACGACAGCCGCCGAAATCAAAGCGCTTAAGTATCTTGCACTCGGAAGTCATGTCTTGCGCTTTGCGCGAGAGCACGGTTTCCTCTAAAACGTTTTCCCCGACAATCCCCAAGTCAACGACACCATCCATCACAAGTCCCGGAATATCGTCATCGCGTACTCTTAGGAATTCGACAGGAAGGTTTTCAGCAACAGCTAAAAGGCGCTGTCCCGTTAGACGCACGCGAATGCCGCAGCGCTCGATTAATTCTTCGGAGTCATCTGCAAGACGTCCGCTTTTTTGCAATGCAATACGAAGGCGATTCGATTCAGTCATTTTTTCTTTCCTTTTTCTTAAATCTCTTTATGCACGAACTGAGTTGAGGCGACTATCAAGCAAAGAAAAACCCTCGGAAGTTTCTGGCTTACCGGGGGTCTGACTGTGAAATGTGTCACGCTTTTTGCCGTACCGACGGAAGCCATTTTTCAAGGGTCTTCCGCGCGAGCACGCCTGAAAGACCGCTTTCAGGTGTGGTGGTGATGGTAGCAAACGAGAGTGCGTGCAAACATTTCTTTAAATCTCAAGATAAATACGAAATACATTTTTTTCTTCGGTTAACCCGAAGGACAGAAGGTATTTTGCCAGTCCCAAAGGATAGCGCAAGTCGCGAATGCTTAGCTACTGTCTTTCGCTAAGAGCTCTTAGGAAAACCACCTAGAGAAGCTTCCCATATACCCAAAACAAGAGAATCCAAACACGCGTTTTTCATCTCTCGAGCTTCTAAAAATTTAGCTATCCCTCTTGGCTAAAAGCAGCAAGTTTTGTGCCAACAAAAACGGCTACAACCCGTTTAACAGTGGCGTAGTTCTTAAGAGCAAGACCTTCGGCTTCCGCACTAAGTTGGTTTTTGGCATTGTCAAATGCTTTTTTTACAGCAGCGTCTGTCCCTTTTTCTTTTGTTAAATACTTCAATTCAAAAAGATACGATGGTTTTTTCTTGTTGCTTGAGAAAAGCCACAAATCCGCTCGATGCTTCTCCGCGTCACCTACTTCAAATTCAGTTAGAGAGTCGTATTCGCTTGCTA
>CAVAQL010000050.1:0-9021 GCA_963590825.1 Bacteroides caccae
GTTTATAACATTTTGGGAACTTCGCCAGCTTAATTTCATGCGTTCGCCCTGCAAAACCTATGGAAACAAAGCAAAGTCGGGTATACTCATTTCGTTCAGGGATGATGCGATATTCGTTCTGTTCGTAATATTCTCCTATTTCTTATGCGGAGACCGCGCGGCTCGCCGAGCCTGTAAAAAATTCATGCGGTGAGCATGGGTAGGTACTGCTAACTACTAGCAGTAACGAAAAAGCTCAGGGAGCAACCTGAGCTTTGATTAGGAGATTTGTTATGACGGTAACAAATATCTCGATTCACATACTATCAGATTTTACGTTAGATGTGACGCAGTTACCATGGGTAATCTGCATTCTCATTATAGCGAAAGTTCTCGTTAGAGAGTGACGAAAAGGCATCGTCTCTGAATCCAATTTTGTGGATACGAATGAGCAGGGCGATTTGCGTGAAAGACCAGTCGATTCCTGCCACGTAGAAAAGAATCTTTTGCATTGGAAAGAAAAGCCCCGCAAACGTGTTTGCGGGCAATATTTTCACGAGAGAATTTATGTCTGAGCAAGAAAAAGTCGAAGAAAAGAAGTACGAAGTGACGCCAGAAATTGAATCGGCGATGGCAACGATTCGCCGCGGTGTTGATACGCTTTTAATCGAAAGTGAACTTGAGCAAAAATTAGCGCGCTCTAAAGCAACTGGGGTTCCTCTTCGTTGCAAATTAGGTCTTGATCCAACAGCGCCCGATATTCACGTCGGTCATACGGTCGTTTTAAATAAGCTGCGCCAACTGCAAGATCTCGGTCATACTGTTATTTTCTTAATCGGCGACTTCACAGCGGCTATCGGCGACCCATCTGGACGTAACACGATGCGCCCGCCCTTGTCACGCGAACAGATTATGGAAAACGCCAAGACCTATCTGACGCAGGCAGGGCTTGTCTTAGATATTGATAAAGCCGAGGTACGTTATAACTCCGAGTGGAGCAATAAGCTTTCTGCTTCAGACTTTGTGCGTCTTTGCTCACGCTACACATTGGCGCGTCTTTTGGAGCGCGAAGATTTTGCGAAACGCTACGCACAAAACATCCCTATCGCGATGCACGAGATGATTTATCCCTTAATGCAAGGCTATGACTCAGTGGCTTTAAAGGCCGATCTCGAACTGGGGGGATCTGACCAACGCTTTAATTTAATTGTGGGTCGCGAGTTGCAACGCCAGTACGACCAAGAGCCACAGTGCATTTTGACGATGCCACTTCTTGTTGGCTTAGATGGCGTCAATAAGATGAGTAAGAGTAAACACAATTACATCGGTATCACGGATACGGCCGATGAAATGTTCGGTAAGGTGATGAGCATTTCCGATACATTGATGTGGAATTGGTATGACCTCTTGAGCCTTAAGAGTAACGAGGAGATTGCCAAACTTCACGCCGAGTGCGAAAACGGACGCAACCCGCGTGATGCGAAAGTTGCTCTTGCTAAAGAAATCATCGAGCGATTCCACGATGCGAAGGCAGCCGAGGCAGCCGAGGCTGAGTTTAATGCACGCTTCCGCGCGGGAGCGGTTCCAACGGATATCCAAACGGTGACAGTTCAAAGTGAAAATGGTGAAATCGGTGTGGCGCGTTTACTTAAAGAAGCCGGTCTTGTCCCGAGTAACGGTGAGGCCAATCGCAACATCGAGCAAGGCGGCGTTCGTATCGATGGCGAACGTGTAAGCGACAAGACGCTGAAACTTAAGCCCGCTACCTACACGATCCAAGTCGGTAAGCGCCGTTGGGCTAAAGTCACGCTCGTTTAAAGGAGTCGCACCATGATTGTTGTTTTGCAGCGCGTCACAGAGTCGCACGTTGATGTTGATGGGAAAACCATTGGCGCTATCGGCAAAGGCTTGATGGCGCTTGTGTGTGCCGAACGGGGTGATACAGAAGAAAAAGCCGTGCAACTAGCGCAAAAGCTTCTGCGCTATCGTGTTTTCGAAGATGACGCCGGAAAGATGAACAAGTCGGTCACGGATATTGCTGGAGACCTACTTTTAATCTCGCAATTTACGCTTGCCGCAGATACCAATCACGGCAATCGCCCGAGCTTTACGCCAGCGGCTCCTCCCGACGAGGGATTAAAACTCTTTAATACGTTTGTTCAAGAGGTAAGAAAAAGTGGCTTGCGTGTTGAGACAGGGGAATTTGGCGCCTATATGCGCGTCAGTCTCGTTAACGACGGTCCTGTCACATTCACGCTTCGCAACTAATTTTTTATCCCAGGGTAACGGGAAGCTCGATACGCATCTCTAAGCCATGAGGCGATAAGTTAGATGCTGAAAGCGTCCCGTTATGACGCTCGACGGCGCGCTTAGCAATCGCAAGCCCCAAGCCAAAGCCACTTCCTGTGGCTTGATTCTTGCCGCGCGCAAAAGGCTCAAAAAGCCGTTCAAGGTCTTCGGCAGGAATGCCAGGCCCCGCATCACTCACGGTCATGCGAATCACATTGTTTTCCTTATGTGCCACAACTTTCACGGTATCTCCTGGCTTGGAAAAGCGCAGGGCATTGCGAATAAGATTTTCGAGTGCACTCGTAATTGACTCAAGATGCACCTTAGCCCAAAGCGTTTCATCGGTTTCGAGGCTGACGCGGACATTTTTTGCGCTGCCTTCAAAATCGGCATCCGAAACAATGGCTTCGAGTGCTAAAGAGAGATCGGCTTTTTCAAAAGAAATTGGGGCATTTTCATCAAGACGAGCGTAGGTGAGAAGCGCTTCAACTAAGGAGTCGAGTAGCTCAACTTCAGTTTCAATGCGTTTGATGGCACGCTGGCTATTTTTGGGGTCTTTTTCGATGAGAGCAAGAGCAACATCAATCCGGGCTAAGGGACTACGCAATTCGTGGCTTACATCATGAAAAAGTGTTTTTTGGCGCGCAAGAAGCCCTGTGATTTTTTCAGCCATCGCATCGTACTGTTTGGCTAAATCACCGATTTCATCGTAATTGTGGCCTACGACAGTGGCAATGCGGTCTTCGAGATTTCCCTCGGCTGCTCTTCTCATAGCCCAATCGAGTTTTTGGATGGGCTTGGCAAAATTCCAGGCTAAAAGACCAGCGACAATCGCTGTTGAAAAAAGAGCCAGTAAGGCGTGAACCCACCAAGGGGTGCGCCAGAAAGTCAACGACCAAATGTGCTTTGGGCGATCTAGGCGCACGGCAAAAAAGCGCAAGTCTTGTCCGTCAATGGCTTTTGTTGTAACGCGCGAGTCGTTTGTCGCCACTTGTTTTAGCGCTTTTTCTGGAATCGCGCGCCCTGAGATTTCTTTACCTTCTTTATTTAAAACAAAGACTGTGGGATGGTTATTGATCTTGCTATCACACAACCATTTAATGAGTACATCGCTTCCACCCCATTGCGCCACACCAAGGGCGGTGTTCACTGCCCTTTGTCCAGGGTATTCGAAGTCAATGCCTTCAAAGGCGCTCGAGGCATATTTTTGATAACTTGCACTCAAAAGCCAAACGCAAAATCCCAAGAGTAAGAAAACACTTAAGAGCCCTGTAAAGAGCGTTAGGAAAATGCCGCTTAAGCGTCTTCTTTTTTGTAGCATAGCTTGAGAGCCCTATTCGTTTATGATTAATTGATAGCCTACGCCACGGATGTTATCGATGGTGAATTTTCCTTCGCAAGCTTGGTTAAGTTTACGGCGAATTGCACTGACGTGAACATCGATGGTTCGATCAAAACGTCCCATTGTGCGGTGTAGGACTTTGGCGTAAATGTCGGTTTTCGAAACGGGAGTTCCTACGTTTTGCGCAAGCATCTGCAAAAGAGCCATTTCAGTTCCTGTTAATTCAATTTCTTTTCCGTTTATGCTTGTACGACGGTGTGCGGGGTCAATCGTTAAAGGACCAACGCTAAGAACTGAACTTTTTGTTTGGCCGTGTGGCGTAAGAACGCGCCGAAGGATTGCGCGCATCCGTGCGACGAGTTCGCGGGGTGGGCAGGGCTTAGGAACATAGTCATCTGCACCGAGTTCAAGCCCTACGATGCGGTCAACGGGATCGCCTTTACCGGTGAGCATTAAAACGGGGGTGTCGTACTTCTGGCGAATCTCAGCTAAGACCTCCGTCCCGCTCATCCCAGGCATCATCACGTCCAAAACAATCAAATCAAAGCATTCGTTTGTAAGACGCTCGAGCGCTGTTTTGCCATCGCCTGCGAAGCTGACGCAAAAGCCTTCAAGCATCAAGTAGTCGACCAAAAGGGAAACTAAATCTTTGTCATCGTCAACAATCAAAACCTTCGGACTCTCCAAACTCATACGATGCTCCCTTCAAAAAAATTGACGAAATAAAAGTGTCCAAAAACTTCGAGAAGCATCATTGCACGAAAAAAGATCTTTAGCCGCAAGACACACGGATAGGAGCATCTCTTTTCACTTCTTTACATTCGAAAAACGCGTCTTTACGTCGTTAGTGTTTAGATTGTCGAAACAAGAAAGAACACACCTCAAAGAGACTGACGATGGACAAACCGAAATTCTCGAAAACACTTGTCGCTCTTGCCGCAGTGGGGCTTCTTCTGTCAGGTTGCGCAACGTCGCTACAAATGACAGAGCTCGAGCAAAAGGCGGTGGGAACGAGCTGGAATGCTGCTGTGCCAGAGAGTCGTTTACCAAGCGTGAGCGATGCTAAGACCTGGTGGGCTTCGTGGAACGACCCAGAATTGACGCGTTTAATTAATCTTGCCCTGGAAGCCAACACGGACATTGGTGTTGCAAAGGCGAACTTAAAGGCTGCCGCAGCGCTTTCCGATGAAGCAACCGCTAATCTTTTCCCGAGCGCTTCGCTTTCAGGAGATGCGACGCGCAGTCGGAAAAATAACAAAACAACCGAAACCTACTCTGCTGGGGGCTCTGTGACGTGGTCGTTTTCTCTAGTGGGCGGCAATATTGCCGCGCAGCGCGCCGCCAATCGTGAAGCGTTGGCTAGCGCGATGACATTGGAAGACACCAAAATTGCTGTGGCAAGCGAAGTTGCGCAAAACTACATTAATCTCAAACTTGCCGAAGTTAAGCTCGCAATTGCCCAAAAGACAGCGCAAAACTACGCAGAACTCTCCGAAATTGCGCACTGGCGTTTGGCCGCTGGGTTAGCCACGCAGACTGAAGCCGATCAGGCTGATTCCAATCGTGATTTAGCCAAAGCGCAGATTCCGGTCTGCGAAAGTTCCATTGCCAAATACCGCAATGCCATTGCGCGTTTGTGTGTTGTAAATGCCTCAGAGGTTGAAAAGAGTACGAGCGAAGTGATTCCAGAGGCGCCAAGTAACATCGCCGTCAGTGTCCCAGCCGATACGCTGCGCCAGCGCCCTGATATGCGTTCTGCTGAGTATGCGGTGCTTGCCGCTTACGACCGTGTTTACGAAGCGAAAACGAAGTGGTTCCCAAGCCTGAAACTATCGGGCAACCTCGGCACACAAGCGGCAACAATCGGTGCTCTTGGCGCAAGCGGCACAGGGATTGCAACGCTCATTGGGGCGCTTTCAATGCCGCTATTTAATTGGGCAGATCAGGTGAGCACTGTCACACAAAAAGAAGCCTCTCTCGATAAGGCCAAGGCCAATTACACCGCAACACTTGTCAAGGCACTTGAGGAAACCGAGAACGCCCTTGAAGCAATCAGTGCTTCAGAAAGACGGATGGCGGATTTAAAGAAGGCGCTTGAGGTTTCTCAAAGCGCGGCCGATCTTGCTCAAATCGAATACAAGGCAGGTTTGTCTGATTACCAGACCGTACTTAATACACAAAGAACGCTCTTTTCTGCTCAAGAGACGCTTGAATCCAATCGGGCAGACCGTTCGACAAATTACATCAAACTTTATACGTCTTTAGGTGGCGGTTGGACTGCACCAAAAGATGAAGACTCCTAAGGAGTTTTAACATGAATGAGAAAGAGAACAATCAAAAGAAAAAACTTCTTGGCCTGAGTTCCGAGAAAAAGCTCTTTAAGCGTCCAGTCGTTTTGGTTGCCGTCTTGGCTATCCTTGGCGCAGTCGCCTATTCGATGAGTTCAGGCTCTGTTAAGCCAAGCTATATGACCCGCGACGTTACTCTCGGAGACCTTCGAGTCACAGTCTCTGCCGACGGGACGCTCAATCCCGTGAGAACGGTTTCGATTGGCTCGGAACTCTCGGGGATTGTCTCCAAAGTCAATGTCGATGTGAATTCGACTGTGAAGGTTGGCGACGTTCTCATCGAACTCGATAAGGCCAAGCTCGAGAGTGCACGCAAACAAGCACAGGCCGCTCTTGAGACGGCAAATGCCAAACTCGTGGAAGCCAAAGCTACCGCCGCGGAAGCCAAAGCCAAAATGCGCCGCTACGAGGAATTAAATAAAACCTCGGGCGGAAAACTTCCTTCACGCACTGAATTGGATGTGCAACGGGCCACGGTTAAACGCGCCGAAGCGGCAATTCTCACAGCGCGCGCAAGCATCGATGATGCGAAAGCCACATTGGAAACGAGTGAAACCAATCTTTCGAAAGCGTCAATCAAGTCGCCAGTCGATGGCGTCGTCCTTACACGCTCTGTGGAACCAGGCTACGCCGTGGCTGCGAGTCTGCAGGCCGTTGAACTTTTAACCGTTGCCACAGATCTTCACGAATTGGAACTGAAGGTTGACGTTGATGAGGCCGATGTTGGTCAGGTAAAAGTTGGGCAAAAGACGACATTTACGGTTTCTGCCTACCCTGATCAACCTTTCCCTGCCGAACTCACAAAAGTCGCTTACGGCTCTAGCTCAGGAACAGACAATGTTGTGACCTACACGACATACCTTGATGTGAAGAACCCCGATTTGAAATTGCGTTCAGGAATGACGGCAACGGCGACAATTGAAACGGCAAAACGCGAAAACGTGATGCTTGTTCCCAATACCGCGTTACGTTTTAAACCCGAAGCGGCAACAGAGGAAAAATCCAGCGTCAGTCTCATGATGGGACCGCCGCGCCACGAGCAGCAAAAGATCGTAAAAGAAACAGCTCGCGCGGTTACGGGCCAACAAAAGACAATCTACATCTTGGACGCTAAGGGTAATGCCGTAAAAAAGACCGTCACAACAGGATTAACCGATGGCAGTATGACCGAGATTGTCTCGGGCGAAATCAAGGTTGGCGACAAGGTCATTACAACGCAACTTAAGAAGAAAGAAAACTAAATAGGATTAAAAGCGTATGAAAGAAGCGGCGCCTTTAATTGAACTGAAATCGATTCGTAAGCGCTACGGAGCCGGGGAGGCCGCGTTTGATGCGTTAAAAGGCATTAGCTTAACAATCAATCGCGGTGAATTCGTAGCGATTATGGGGCCATCGGGCTCTGGTAAGTCCACAACAATGAACATTATCGGAGCCCTCGATAGCCCAACGGACGGCGAATATCTTTTTGATGGCGTACACGTTGAGACACTCAATCGTGACGAACGCGCGATGCTAAGACGCCTTTATATGGGATTTGTTTTCCAGGGCTTTAACTTATTGGCACGCACGACAGCGCTCGAAAATGTCGAGCTTCCTCTTTTGTATCGTGGAACGGGAGCAGCCGAGCGCCACGAGGCCGCCCGCGCCGCGCTCGATCGCGTCGGGCTTCTTAAATGGGAACACCACACGCCCGCCGAACTCTCTGGCGGTCAGCAACAGCGCGTCGCGATTGCTCGTGCGATTGTCACGCACCCCTTGCTGCTGCTTGCCGATGAACCGACAGGAAGCTTAGATAGCCATCGTAGTGTTGAGATTATGGAGCTCTTAACTGACCTCAATAAAACAGAGGGCATCACTGTGGTTCTTGTAACGCACGAGCCTGAGATGGCAACCTATGCGAGCCGTTGTATTCGTTGCGTTGATGGGGAAATTGAAAGCGATACGTTGCAAGGGGGAAATCATGCTCGCTAATGCACTCTTACTTGCCTTTCGACAGATTTGGCGCAATCCGATGCGCTCTTTGCTTACGGTTTTAGGTATCGTCATCGGTGTAGCGGCTGTGATTACGATGGTCACAGTCGGAAACGGCGCAACAACATCGGTTCGTGAGCAGATTGAAAGCCTAGGTGGTAATCAACTCGTGCTGCGTCCTGGACAACGTATGGGACCCGGGGGGTCAGCAGGCGCCCCCTCTTTTAAGATTGCTGATATTCGCGCCATCGAAAACCAGATTGGCGGCGTGATTTCTGTTGCGCCACAAACGACACGGTCAACGGTGGTTGTTGCTGAAGGCAAGAACTGGTCAACCACTGTTTACGGGACCACGAACGATTATTTCACGACGGATAACCGCACGCTTGCTGCGGGCCGTTACTTTGAAACCGCCGAAGAAAAATCAGGTTCAGCCGTATGCGTCATCGGTGAAACGATTCGCAAAGAGCTCTTTGGCGATGGGGCCGACGTCATCGGAAAAATGATTCGCGTGAAAAGTTTTTCTTGCCGTATTGTTGGATTGCTCGCTGAAAAGGGGAGCGCAGCAATGGGAGGCGATAAAGATGATTTGGTCGTCATCCCCTTTAATACATTGGCTCGCCGCCTCGTGGGCAACAACAAAGTGAGTTCTCTTGTCGTTGCCGTGGATTCCGATAGCGATAGGACAATGCTTAAAGCATCCTTAAAAGAATTGATGCGTGAAAGACGCTCGCTATCAAGCGCGGATGCGGATAACTTTCAGATTCTCGATACGGCTGAAATCGCCGATACTGTGACTTCCACGACGAAAGTTTTGACGACACTATTAGGGGCGGTGGCAGCCGTAAGTCTTCTCGTCGGTGGCATCGGCATTATGAATATCATGCTTGTTTCTGTGACCGAACGCACCAGAGAAATTGGCGTGCGACTTGCCATTGGCGCGACCGAACGCGAAGTTCTTTTGCAGTTTTTAATTGAATCGATTGTGCTTGGTTGCTTAGGGGGACTTTTGGGAATTGTGATTGCCGCAATCGCTTCCTGGATTCTTGCGAGCATTATGCAAGTGCCGTTTGCGTTTTATCCAGGGATTAA
>CAVAQL010000051.1:0-8985 GCA_963590825.1 Bacteroides caccae
GTAAGAAACTTTGTTAGGCGTTTTTCGGAAATCGGTTTGGCTCGATTCGAAAGCGTTGTATCAAGACTTCTTCTGACTCCACGAAATCGAAGTTCTTCTAAAGTCGTGGCATCAGCTTGACGCGTTGTGGCAGCAATTCGCACAAAGACGCCATCTTGAGGGCCAGCCTCCTTCAAGTAATACGGCGTGAAATTGCCTGGAAATACTTCCACGACAATCACAGGTTTACCTTCGATTTCTTCGATGCCAATGCGATGTGATATCTGCGGTGTGCAGTTGTCCATAATCGAATTGGTAATCGCATCTGCTAAAGTCGAAAGATTACTGTCTTCAGAAAAGCCAATAACGCTATGCGTTTTATCGTCAACGCCAAAAATGATTTTTCCGCCTTTACCGTTGGCAAAAGCAATCACCGTTCTTAAGAGTCTCTTTTTCTCAGAACTAAGATTGACTTCTCTTTTGTATTCGAGTTGCAAAGACTCGGGCAAAAGAACATTTTCCATCTCAAAAATCCCTTAATTGTGCGAAATTAGCACAATTTTAGCACAAATCTGTTTTTTAAGGATTTTATAAGAAATCTTTTGGGAAATTTCCCTATTGTGCGAATTATGCTAATTTTTAGCACAATTTTTCGCACAATAAGGCAAATCAGGCACAAAACCTGCTACTTAATGGCATTCGTCTCTTTAACAATATCGGTAAAGATAGCCAAGGCACGTGGTAGATTTTCCGTATCCTGAATATCAAAGTCAGAGCGGTGATGACCGTGATGATTGCAGCCCCAATAGAAAAACGCTGCCTTTGTTCCTTGACTTTGCGCACGCGTGAGCATCAAAGAGCAATCCTCACTTCCGCCCATCTTATCGTAGTAAGTGAGTTTGAGCCCCTCTTTCTTTGTGGCCTCTTCAATAAAGCGATAAGCCTCAGCGTCTGAATTAATCACAGAGGCTTCGCCAGCTTTAATCCAGCGCCCCTTAACCTCGTAGGCTGTTGCAGCGCCTTCGACAATCGACTTCATGCGCTCGAAAAGCCACGAATTCACTTCGTCGTTTTCACCGCGTACTTCAATTTGCATCTTCGCATGCGTCGGTGTCACATTGCGACCTTCGCCTGCGTGAAGTGTTCCAATAGCAACACGGCTATCGCCTGCGGAGTGGCGCGGCAGCCCCTGAAGCATCATGGCACATGCAACAGCTGCCATTAAGGCGCTACGCCCTTTTTCAGGGTCAGACCCTGCGTGAGAGGCAACGCCATCGAATTCAATATCCACTTTTGTTGTGGCCAAAAAGCCATGACGAATAATTCCGATTTCTCCAGACTTAGAAGAAACGCCAACATGTGCGCCAAAGAACCAATCGAGTCCATCAACAACGCCAGCAGCGACCATCGCTCCCGCTCCTCGTGTGCCTTCTTCTGCGGGTTGAAAAATTAAACAGACTTTTCCTGATAGTTCTGAAGCATGATCTTTAAGCCAATGCGCAAACGCTAGACCACTTGCTGTATGTGAGTCGTGACCGCAAGCGTGCATCAGCCCTGGGATTTCGGAAGCGAATCCTTCCTTTGTTGGAACGTGATTTGGATCTGTGGATTCGGTGACGAGAACGCAGTCCATATCAAAGCGAAAACCCGTTACGGGTCCTGCGCGCCCGGTATCGAGCTCTGCAACAGCTCCCGTATAACCTTGTAAGCGGTCAAGAAACGCTTGCGGGACACCGTGCTCGAGCGCTCTCTTTTGTGCTTTTTCCACAAGGGCGTCATTTCTTCCAAGAACTGCTTCTGGATGAATCACTTCACGCCCACAACGAACGGTGTAACCTAACTTTTCTAAGGTGCTTACAACACGATACGTTGTCTCAAACTCTGTCCACCCTTCTTCGGGTCGCTTATGAATCGCGCGGCGAATGGCAACGGCTTCGTTAGCATATTGAGAGAGATCTGACATCGCTTTTCTCCTTGTGTTAAGCGCAAAAACTAAAACTATTCGATGGCATTGCGAAACTTTTAATAGTTTTCGCTAGATACCGAATCATCTTCATCCCGCCATTCTTTAGGCATCACGAGTTTTCCATTTTCCTCTCGAGCCCTAAGAATCAGCGGGGAATCCCAATTCACGATTGGGTAAGGCTTCACGCACACTTCGTACGGAAAGCCTCCAACAGAAACGAACTTGCGAATCATCGAGCGAACAATCTCATCGGCAGGTATTGCAAGTTCTTCGGACAATCGAAAGAGTTCGTCTTTATCCGATGCTGAAATCTTGACTGTGAAACTAACTTCTTTATCCACGGCTTTTCCCCCGAAATGCTTTTAGTTTATCGCAGTTTGGCAAAAAAAAATCACCAGACCGTTTCGGGGTTCTGGTGATTTCGTTAAACCTTCTAAAAAGAAAATTACTTTTCTTCTTTGTGCGCGTCGCCCAACATCGGAACGATAGTTGAGGCATCCGAACTTAAAAGGCCCGTCTTGGCGTACGTGCGAAGTTTCTCACGCGTATCGGTAATGTCGAGGTTACGCATCGTTAACTGGCCAATACGGTCAACGGCTGTGAACATCGAATCGCCCTTTTCCATCGTTAAGCGCGAGGGCTCATACGTCAGGTTCGGCGACTTCGTATCAAGAATCGTGAAGTCATTACCACGACGCAACTCAAGGACCACTTCACCCGTGATGGGGCGAGCAACCCAACGCATCGCGCTTTCACGAAGCATGATGGCCTGGCTATCAAACCAACGACCTTGGTAGAGCAAACGCCCTAAGCGACGCCCATTGATGTGATACTGCTCAATCGTGTCTTCGTTATGAATACCAGAGACCAAGCGCTCATAAGCCACATAAAGAAGTGCCATACCCGGAGCTTCATAAACGCCACGGCTCTTGGCTTCAATAATACGGTTTTCGATTTGATCGCTCATGCCCAAACCGTGACGTCCGCCAATACGATTGGCTTCCATCATAAGCTCAACGGAGTCTTCGAATTCTTTCCCGTTTAAGGCAACAGGTTGTCCTTCTTCAAAACGCACTGTCACTTCTTCGGGTTCAATCTTCACGGCCTCATCCCAGAAAGCCACACCCATAATCGGTTCGACAATCTTCATTGAGGTGCTTAACTGCTCAAGGTCTTTGGCTTCGTGCGTGGCACCAAGCATATTCGAGTCTGTCGAATAGGCCTTCTCTGCCTTCATACGATAGGCAAAGCCTTCAGCGTTTAAGAACGCGGACATCTCAGCGCGACCACCCAATTCAGAAATAAAGAGTGTGTCAAGCCAAGGCTTGTAAATCTTAAGGTTGGGATTCACGAGCAAGCCATAGCGATAGAAACGCTCGATATCGTTACCCTTATAAGTCGAGCCATCGCCCCAAATGTCAACACCATCTTCACGCATCGCTGAAACAAGCATTGTTCCCGTAACAGCGCGACCGAGAGGCGTCGTATTAAAGTAAGGGAGGCCTGCGGTGGCAATATGAAAGGCATTGGATTGAATTGCAGCGATGCCTTCGGCAACGAGCTGATGGCGGCAATCCACAAGGCGCGCTTTCTCAGCGCCGTATTCCATTGCGCGACGCGGAATTGCTTCGTAATCGCTTTCATCGGGCTGCCCTAAATTGGCCGTATAGGCATAAGGAAAAGCGCCCTTATTTTTCATCCAGCGTAAGGCAGCACTTGTATCCAAGCCACCTGAAAACGCAATACCGACTTTCTTCCCAACAGGGACTGACTGCAAAATCGTCTGAGACATAGCTTCACCTAATTTCAAAAACAACATCGTTCGGATTATAGGCGGGAGGGCTTTCCTACGCGCAAATGTTGGCATTCTTAAGGAAAAACAAGGCCTTTTTCGTGCAAAAAAGTCGCACATACGAATCTTTATGATTTAATTGTTGTTAAATTCTATTAACTTACGCGAACTTGCACGTATTTGTAGCTATCTTTCGTTAACTTGCGACAATTAGTTAAAATTGACTAAAAATGGCAAAAAAGAGCCCTTTTCGCGCCCAAAATAGCGATGAAAATCTTTTAAGAGCATGTTAAAGGACCCTAAACGTCTTCGGGTTCGATGCCAGAACGTGGCACATCGAGGCTTAATGTGACACCACGGGTCGGATTGGCGCGCCCGATAAGGCGCCCCTTATGACGCTCAGCGATCGTTGAGACAAGCGAAAGTCCTAAACCCAATCCCGTTTCTTTTGTTGTCATGAAAAGCATCATGAATTGGTCGACTTGTTCTTGCTTGACAGATGGCCCATTGTCGCTCACTTCAATGCGCCAAAACTGCTCGATTTGGAAAACGCGCACACGAATTTCCGCATCATCCAACTCTTTCGTCGCATCATCAGCGTTCTTTAAGAGATTGAGAACCGCCAACTCGATTTCCCAGTCATCAATCTCTGCCCATAAATAAGGCGAGATGTCTTTAACAATCTTCGCTTTGCTGCGACGCGAACGCTGGAAGTTTTCAACGGCACGCTCCACGGAAACACTTAAGTCTGCGGTCACAAGCTTCGGTATTTTTTGTTTCGCGTAAGAGCGCACACGATTGACGATTTCGCTCGCGCGCGTACCTTGATCAACGATTTCTTCAAGCACATTAATCAAGACTTCCGTATTGATGTCGCCACGCTTAGCGCGACGAAGCATGCCATGCGCAAAGTTTGTAATCGCTCCGATTGGTTGCTTAAGTTCATGGGCAATCATGGTTGACATCTGACCAATCATGCCAGCGCGCTCAAGGCTTGCAATACGGTCACGGCTCGCGTTGGCATCGCGCTCAATCCTCTCACGCTCACGAAGTGCTAAACGCAACTCGCGTGTTCTTTTACGAACGGCGTAAGAAACAATCATCGAGTAAAGGATAATCAGGAGGATTGCGCTTGCTCCAACGGAGAAGGCAAACTTATTTTCCTTAATAAAGCCCTCAAACGACCAACGCACCAATTTCTCATAGGGCCCAATGCGCAAATCGTAAAAAAGATCCTGAATCACACGATCGGACGCGGGCGGCCCCCAGCGAAATCCCGAGGAGTAAACCCTAGGCGAGCGCAATACTTCTAAAACGAGATTCGCTCTGCGTTGGCTAACCTTAAGTGTGCGAGAAAAATAAAGTGATGGGTAAAGCTCGGTGGAATAAGCATAAGGGCGAGAACCGATCCTTTTCACACCAATGAAACGAAAGTCATCGGGATTGACCTTTCCTTCCTTTGCGAGATGCTCAAAAGCTCCCGTAGGCAAAATACCCGCATAAGACTGTGATTGCGCCACAGCCGTAACGACATCCATTGGGTCATCGCCGTAGAAGGTCACATTTTCAAAAAATGTATTCGGGTCAATTCCGCGACGAAGCACATCGCGACGTGCGACAAGGTATCCTGGAAAGCTCTTGGTGGAAGTCAGTGCGATGTTTTTGTGGACCAAATCTTCCACAGAGCGCGCTGCGCGATTCGAGGCTCTGACAAAATAAAGGGCGCCCTCGACTTCCGAAGGACTCGATGAGTACTGAGGCCAAAGAGAGGCTATCGGGAAAAGTTGCGTATCCGCCGTATTGGAGCGACTAAAGAAATCGGCTGTCGTCAGCAAGAAATCGATTTTCTGTTTTTCAAGTTCTTGACGCAATTCGTCTTCGTTTAAGTGTTGCAATATAAGACGCCTTGCTCCAAACTGATTATTCAGTGCCTTAACTGTTTCCTTAATCGCCTTTTCATAGGGCCTCATGTCGGCATTGGTTTCAATGGCAACAACAAACGTAACAGGCTCTCTTTCCTGCTCTGCCATTTGCGGCAACGTCGGCGACTCTAGAAGGACAGCATAAGAAGCGATTGGAAAAGCGAGAGCGAAAGCAAAAAGTGCGTTGCGCCCGAGCCGCAAAACCCTTCGCGCAAACGACTTCATTTTTTAGGCTCCTGCAAGCGCAATGTGGCGATTGGGCCAGCGCATGTCAACCACCTTTAAAACAGCGTATTCACTGACTAAGCCCTTGGCTGTTTGCCAAGTCGTAATGCGCACATTGGCAATCAAAATGTCTCCTGGATACAAAGAGAACACCCCATTGTCAACAAGAGACGAAAAGTGCTCATCGCACATTTTAATTTGCAGTGTTTGTGAACCCGTGGAAAATGTCCACTCGGCCTCCCGCCCGTAAACAGGAGCCAAAAGAGAAAGCGCCATCGTACGCACTTCATTGACAAGAAGCACATCACGCTCGGCGGGCATCGATAGCGCAACGATATGGCGGCTATCGAGCTCCAGGATAACTTCACCTGTGACTCGGCTTGTAAAGACAATACATTGCAGGTCTTTATTTTTAAGAGAATCGGCCAAAGCGGCAATCGCACGGCGCACTGAACGATTCCTTAAAAGCCGATAGGTGCAGTAACTGACATGAAAAACATCCATGCCACACTTAATATCGACAACATCGCCCAATAAATCGACGCGATCGACCTCGCGCCCTCCCATCGCTAGGAGCAATTGAAATAGGCCATCGACGTCACCGTCTTCATCTTCGCTAGGAGGGGGATCGGCCAAGTCACGCGGACGTAACCCCAAAGCGTCAATAACAAGTAACGGCTGAGGATTCATGAGATGTTCATCTTGCGCGAGAGCGGCACGACGCGCCATCCCAAGATTAATGCCAAAACCAAAATCGACTTCAAACAAGTCAGAACCTGGAGCACGACGAATATCGATTTCCGGATCCACAATTCGACCGTACAACTCAGAAGCCGACGCTGTCAGAACGGTATCAATACCAACAACAGCTTCCGAGACATAATGATCTTCGGCTGCAGCCCCAGATTTGAGCAATCCTTTAAATGAAACGTCAAAAACGGCCAAAGCCATTCTTTCTCTCCTAAAATTGCACGAACGAACGTCGCATTTTAGCGTTCTTTTCGATTAATCAGGAAAGATTTCTACTGTGAATTACGAGGGCCAAACACCAACACGCGATGCACTCACAGGGCTCGTTAGCGAGGCCGTGATTGCTGCGCTCGAAATTTACGGCGACATAACGCTTGAAGACCTCTACGAACATATCGCTTATCAGAAAAGCGCTTGGTTTTATTCTATAAAGGGCCTAACAAAAGAAGACGCCATTTGCATTCTTGATTGGCTAAAAGAAAATGCTCCTTGCGTCGGGGAGATTGTGCCGAGTTTTTATCCAGAAAAAACGCATCTTCCGACACTTTCTTTAAGTAAGGATAAAGAAGACTTTTCCCCGGTGCTTGCCAAACTTCCCGAAACACTTTCTGGCGCTTTTGGGACCAATCGAGCTGAAAGCTCCTGCTCTATTGAGGCGAGAAATGACTTGGAAGCGATTGGGTCTTGGCTTAAAGCGCGTGCTGCTAACGCCAACACACGCTCGCAATACCGCAAAGAAGCTGAACGCTTCCTTCTTTGGATTACGATGGAAAGAAATAAGGCATTAAGTTCTGCAACAGCGGAAGATGCCTCTTCTTACTACAGATGGCTCGAAGAACTTGGACGCGAGAATGAAGAGTCCTGGCAGGCTCGCTGGAAACTGCCGCAATCGACGTGGATTGGACCCAAAAATGCCCCCCGATTAAGTGAAACGTGGAAACCGTTTAATGGGCCACTAAGTCCTGCAAGCCGCAAGGCAGCCACAACAGCGGTGAGGCTTCTTTTTGGATTCCTGACAAAAACCAATTACCTACGCAGCAACCCCTTCGATCAAGTCTCCTCAAAGATTCGGCTCCTCGCTGGCGAAGGAGCACCAAAGGCTTTTGCCGACCGCTCTCTGAGTTTGCGGCAATGGGATGAAATCTTGGAGCATCTCGAGACAATGCCTGAGAGCGTAGCAAAATCACGTATGCGCGTGGTTCTGCACCTAGGGAAAGGGCTTGGCATGCGAGCCTCTGAAATGATTAACGCCACGACAAACTGGATTACCGAAAGGCGTGTAGGCGACGAAGAAATCACCGTTATTGAGATTGTTGGTAAGGGAGATAAAGTGCGGCGCCTTCCTCTATCAAAAGAAGCGCTTGCAGCAATCAATCGCTATCTCGCGCGCCGTGGGCTACAAAATACGTTTCAATGTGCATCAGGTACCCCGCTTTTAGCAAGTCTCGGTGGAAATAAGAAAACAGCCTCAGGAAAACTTTCTCGCTCAGGGCTATATAAAGCGCTCGTTGCGTTTTTTTCTGAGGTTGCCGCTAGCGTAGAAAAAAAGAGTCCCGCGGATGCAGAAAAACTGCGCGCAGGATCCACGCACTGGTTGCGTCACACTTTTGCGATGACCGCTCTTAAATCGATGGACATTAACATCGTGCAAACCGCGATGGGACACGCCTCGATTGGCACAACGAGCCGTTACTTAGCGCCAGAGGAAGCTGAACTTGCGCGCGCAATGAAGAAAATGAAGCCTCTCTAGCGCGTTATTTGACGCCAACGAGCCAAGGGGAGACTCCCGTATCGGTCCTTTCTGTCGCTGTCTGTCCCTTGACCCAATGTGAGGCAGCTCGGGCTTTCCCTTGGATATGCTCGACTTCAACCTTCCAAATTTGTGCCTCGGAAAAGCGCTCACCCATTTGTGTCGCGTTTCGCTCGTCGCTATTTTCTGGAGCATAACGTTTTACAAGAGCCATCATGGCACGCACACGAAGAGCGGGGTCTTTCACTAAAGAGGCACGTCCTGTGACGAGGGCACTCGCGAAATCCACAGAGTACATTTCAGGCAAGGTAACCGCTTTGGAGACAAAAAAGAGGCTCACTTCTGGATTGACGAGCATATTTTCATTGCGCCGTGACTCAGGAGCATTTGTCGTATGAAAGTAAAAGGCCCCTTCAAAGAAAACTGGGCTAATGGCCACGCCATAAGGAACGCCTTGAGCGTCTGCTGTACTAATGACAGCATAATCTGAAGCCGCAATGACTTCGAAGGCCTGTTCTTCGTTAAGTGCCCTCTCTTTCCTTCTTAATTCGCGATTCTTTGTGCTTGCCATTTCTATTCCTTTCGCTTGCGGGAATTTTCC
>CAVAQL010000052.1:0-8819 GCA_963590825.1 Bacteroides caccae
TTAGCAACGTTTTTGCCGCTTAGGTAGCGGAAGACTGACAAAGCCTTTATTTATGTGGGAAATCTTAATTGCGTGTCCGGTGTTCTCAATTGCGTGACTTTGCCGATTTCTTAAACACGTGACTTTTTTAGGAGGGATGGGAACCGAAGTTTTCCCTCCTTTTCGTAACAGCCTTAATCTGAGAGTTTTCTTTTTTAAAGGAAACTCTAAACATGACAAAGAAGACTGTTATGGAAACAATCAAGATTGTCCTTAATGGACTCAAAGATCACAAAAGCTACAAGCAGATTGAGAAAGAGGCTGGCGTCTCTCACGGATTTGTGGGCAAAGTCTGTCGACTTGTCAATGGGACAGGAAAGACAGCCGCAGAAGTTCTTGCCTTAGATGACAAAAAGATCCGTGACATTATTTATCCACCATCAGACAAACGACGACGGGAACCGAATTGGGATGTGATTCTGTCGCAGAAGGCGCAGGTCAGAAAGGCTACGGCGCTCCAACTCTACGTACGATACTGTGCAGAAGACGAAGATTCTCTTACGTATTCATATTCGTCATTTTGTCGTCTTTTATCGCTCAAATTGAAAGAACAAGGCAGGGGGAGACCCATTGTTAACGCTGTTCGCATTCCTGGCGAGAGAATGGAAATTGACTTCAGCGGAGACAAATTCAAGTGGATTGATAAAAGAGGTGTAAGGCATGAAGCACACATCTTTGTTGCGGCTCTCACATACAGTTCATTAATTTTTGCCTGTGCCATGGAAGACGAGACACAAAGAAGCTGGATTAAGGGGATTACTCGCGCAATCAACTATTTTGGCGGGGTGACGCAATATCTTGTGATGGATAACGCTAAGGCTCTTGTAAAGCATGTCAAATGGACTGATTCTATTGTTCAGTCGGCCATTGTTGAGCTATGCGAGCACTATGGGATGACGGCTGTACCCTGCAGAGTAAAAGCTCCTAAACAGAAGAATCGTGTCGAAGATGGTTGCAATGAAGCTCAGCGTTTTGTGAATTCGGATTTCGAATTGGACGCAAAAATCTATTACGACGATCTCGAAGCTCTGAATGTAGCGATTCAGAACGCCTGCGACAAATTTAACAATCAAAACTTTACTGACACAAGCCACGATTCACGGCGAAGTTTATTCCTGCGCGAGGAAAAGCCATGCTTAAAACCCCTGCCTATGACCCCATTCAGTGCCCCAGAATGGAGAATTCTTGTAGCAGATAAGGCGCACTGCGTACGTATTGCATCCGATGGCGGTCACCGCTACAGCGTGCCTCCTTCATACGTCCGCGCGCGTATTTGTGTGCGACTCTCAACAAATGAAATCCGTCTCTATGACACAACAAACAATGCGCTAATCGGTGTGCACGAGCGCTGCTACAAAACGACTGGATTAAAGACCCACATACTTGAGGAACACTTAAGCGAAGAAGAAAAGAAGTTGCGTCGAAGCCCAACACAATTTATCGACGACTTTGTTCTAAAGGGAATCAATCGGGAAGTAGCCACAAAGTTCGTTAATACGCTCTTTAAAGAGAACCCTCTCACTGCGCGCCAGCAATGCGGTGCAATTATTGGGCTCCGCAAAAAACATGCTCCTGCCGTTCTTAACAAGTGCATTGATAAGAGCCTTGAGGTGGGGAATCCGCGGTTCTCCTTTATTAAAGCCCTTGTTGAGCAGGAAGAAGAGACTTCTCGCAAACAAAGCAGTCTAAATCTTGACCCTGATTCCGACCCTGACCCGGATTATGTGACGACTTCACATAGCAATATCAGGAACAACTATCGCTAGGAAAAACTATGAAAACCGAAAAAACACTTTTTGAAAACATCCTTCCCAAACTTAATCGTCTGCATCTTGGTGGTATGGCGCCGAAACTCCAAGAGTTCATTGATAACCCTGAGAGCCTTGAGGATAGCCACTTCCAATGGCTCTCAGATTTGCTAGATGCTGAGATAGCGCGACGTGACACGAATGCATTAAAGCGCCGTACAAGGGAGGCTTGCATTAAATATGCTGATGCGACGATAGACTTGATTGACTTTAAAGTACCACGAGCACTTAACAAAGCTAGATTAAAAAGCCTCGCAGATTGCTCGTGGATTAAATGCCACCAAAACTGCATCATCACAGGAGCAACAGGATGCGGGAAAAGCTATGTGGCCTCCGCTCTTGCCAATGCAGCTTGCCGACTTCGCTTTACTGCGCGATTTGTACGAGTACCAAGATTTCTGAAAAAACTGAGCTCAACTCACCTTATTGATCGTGGCTTTGAGAAGGAACTACGGGAGCTCCGAAATGTGGATCTCTTGATACTCGATGATTGGGGAATCGGTCAAATCGATGCGATTGGGAGATCGGATTTGCTTGAAATTATCGAAGATCGTTGTGGCAATTGCAGTACGTTAATCACAAGTGTTCTTCCCGTCAGTTCCTGGGCTGCGTACATCAATGATGCGACTTATGCTGACTCTATTCTCGATAGGCTCGTTCAAAACGCTCATCGGATAGAAATGAAAGGTGAGTCAATGAGACAGAATGCAAAATACGGAGCACTCAAAGAAAACAGTAAGAACTAAGGGGCTCTGCCCCTCGCTCTTGCGAGCTTCACCCCGCGGTTTATTTACCCCGCAAAGTGGCTAAAAATCATCGCGTGGTATCTGATTAGCGGATATACTTCGCTGTGCACGGATAGGAGCGGTCCGACTCCGTGTCCCCGCGAAGTGGATCTTCGTAAAGCCGCATCGTCGAGTAAAATCGGCGAGCGGTTTTAAAAACTTTCTGCAGCTAAAACTGTGGAAAAAAAGAGACTTGGGATTGTTGCGAAAAGGCCAAAAATCGGTCACGCAAATAAGAAATCCCTAAAGTCATGTGTGTGAGAACACGCAGTCACGAAAATGAGAAAACCCATTCAGGCATTGTTCCGCCGAGGGATTGGATTGTTTCTCTTACTGCTTTCCCTACTTTGTAGTGAGTCTGGTTGGCCTTGTATACGCCTCTAACATTTTCTCTTCTCAGTTTTTCTTCTGTTTGTGTTGCCCGAAAGAGGTTCGCTGCCAATTCGGTATGGCCCATATGGTCAAGAATCTGTTCGCCCTTTTTTAGTCCCTTTCGTTTATGTATGGCTTTTGCGTCAAGACCGCCATAAAGACCTTTGTAACCATAATTTTGAAAAATCGCATACTGCTTAGGATCAATGATGCCAGCATTGTGAGCCGCATCTGCTAATTGCTTGTTGTGGATTCGTAGTTCCTGGCGAAGGAATAAGCGTTTCTCATCGTCGCTGAGTTCGTTAAATCCATTTTGCTCATCGGCAAGTTCTTGCCGACGTGTTTGAATAGCAAAATAAGTTTGTCCAGCAGCAATAACAGGCTTGCTAGCGTCGCCGTTTTGAACAATTAGGTAGCATGCGTACCGAGAAAGAGCAAAATCTTCGATTTTTCGTTTGGCTCCTTTGCCAGCATCAATCATTTTATGTTTCTCCATAAAATGATCGTCTGCATTGATGTTGCATGTTAAACATGCCTGACGAGCTTTTTGTATAACTGGCTGAAAGTTTTGCCAAGCGCTATATCCGAGTAAAGGATAAAGATCACGAGCAAACCAATATTCAACGCCGTTCTCATCAAGTTGCTTAATGTTTTCAAAAGGCAGTGTTTCTGTTTTTGCTGGTAGTGACATATTCAACTCCCCTCTATTGATGTTTCAATCTAGTATCTTTGAATATCATTTACCGACGCTCGGTAATTGTGTTGCGGCCTTTTGAGGTCTCAGGCCCCTGTTTGTCTAGGCAACGTTAGCACGACTAAACAAGGAGCGCTCGGTTTCGGATTTGGTGGATGTGACCCAGGTTGTGAACAACGCGTGCGAATAATCCTCTGAAAAAGAACATTTTCAAGAAATCTCCTTCGTAATGACGAAAATCGGCAGAAATTCGGTCAACATAAAGGAGAATTCTTGACTTTTGCGTCACTATCGCGGTTTGCCGCGCAAGTATAAAAAAAGCAGAACCGCTTTCGATTCTGCCTCTTGTGTAAAAGCCGTGGATTTTTTATTCCACACGCATTCCTTTGACGGCCCACTGACCTGTGCTTTCAAGTACTGTGCGCCAGAGTTCGCTCTTTGGATCCATCTTGCGACGCCGTGCAGTGACAAGTTCCAAGGGAACAAGCACGAATTCGTCCATAATCTTAGAAACCACAACGCCAGTACGCCCTGCCATGGCGGCATGCACGGCGTGCTGCCCGAGTTGCCCGCAATAAGCCGAATCAGACGTATTGGCGTGAACAGAGCGAATGATGTAGCTCGGGTCGATGTACTTAATTGTCAAATCGACACCTTTTTCCGCAAAGTAGGAAATAAGGCGCTCTTTAAGGTATAGGCCAATATCGCTTAGGACAATGTTGCCAGAGGGATCGTATTTGCCTGTTCCTTGCAGAAGATGTTGGCCTGAACCTTCAGCGGCAACAATCACAGCGTGGCCTCGTGCGGCAATCCGATTAAAGACTGCTTCAAGAAGCCCCTCTTTACCTTCGAGCTCAAAGGGCAGTTCAGGAACGAGAACAAAGTTCACATCGCTCATCGACAAGGCCGCTTGCGCAGCAATAAATCCAGATTCGCGGCCCATGAGCTTTACTAAGCCAATGGTGTTATTGCAGCCTGTGGCTTCAGCGTGAGCGCAATCGATGGCTTCAGTTGCTTTTTCAACAGCCGTATCAAATCCAAAAGATTTCGGCACATAGTTAATGTCGTTATCAATGGTCTTTGGGATGCCAACGATGGAAATGCGTAAACCACGCTTAGCAATTTCATTTTTGATGGCAATCGCCGCTTTCATTGAGCCATCGCCACCGATGACGTAGAGAATGTCAATGTGCTCTTTTTCCAAACGGTCAACGACACGACTAATCGGTTGCGCGCCGCGCGATGTGCCAAGAATTGTTCCACCAAAGTGATGAATGTTCCCGATGTCGCATGAGCGAAGAACGACAGGAGTAAATCCTTTTTCTTCAATAAAGCCAGCCAATCCAAATCGAAAGCCGAGAATGTCGTCTGCTCCGTAGGCATAGTGCGACTCATGCACAATCGAGCGGATGACATCGTTAAGACCTGGGCACAAACCACCACAGGTTACGATAGCGCTTCGCGTCTGCTTGGGATCGAAAAAAAGCCGTTCATGCGGACCGGCCGCCTCAAATAGACAATCGCTGTGCCCACCTGCATCTCGAGCAAAATCTTCGGGTAGGTGCAAGAGTACGTTGTGTGACCTTGGAAAGACGCCACTAGCGAGGTTTGAATCAAAGCGTGCTTGTCCAAGAATTTCAGTATTGATTTTGAAAATGCTTTCGTCGGTCATAAAAGAACAAAAACTCTAGAAAAACTAAGAAACTTTATCAGACTGTGGCTCGTTTGGCGAACCGCGAGGGATAAGTTTTTGTAAAACTTATCTCTCGGAATCTCCGAAAAAAAGGCCAAGCGCTGACTTCAGTTGTTGCTTGGCCGAAAAGAAAATCCTAACGATTAGCGCAGTGTCAAGCCAAATTTTCCAATATAAAAGGCCACACCAATCAAAATCCAAACAACGAGTAAGCAGTAGGATTCATTGCAAAAATGTACGAATTCGAGCCCTGGGATGGGAATTAACTGTAAGACAATGAAAAAGAGCGAGAACGCTGCACCAAGGATTGACGCAGTAGCCAACCACGCAGAGTTGTCCCCATTTTTACGCATCGTCACATGTGTGGCTAAGCAGGTAAAGAGAAAGCCAATCGAAGCCCCAATGGCGCACATATCCACGAACCAACCGAGCGCCTCACGCCCTAAGATGGGCCCCGAAAGAGAGATGACGATGCAAAAAAGGAGGGCGTTTTTCGGCGTCTTGTGAACGGGGTCGACCTTAGCAAAGACTTTCGGTAGGTAGCCGTCTCGAGCCATTGAATACATCAGTCGTGAAGCCGCTAGATAAAAGCCCATGATTCCTGTGAGGACAGCGCTAAAGACAGCGATACCCACGATGATTTTTCCGTAAATGCCAAGAAGTCTTTCTGCACCAACGAGCAAAAGCCAAGGTGTTTTTTCACTATAGACGATTCGGTCACCCCAGTCGGTCAGTGCCGCTGCCGTGATTGTGTTATTGGCTACATACACAAAGCAACCAAAGGCGATGGCGACAATCATGATGAGGCTTACCTTTGTCGGGGAGAATTTGTATTCTTCTGCGGCCTGTGGAATTGTGTCAAAACCCACATAAGCCCAGGGAGCAATCGCCAGAGTAGCAAGCACTGCGCCAAAAATCTGCACTGTTCCAAGATGCGCAAAGGCATCGACCGTGGTGTAGGTGCCCGCTTTTGCTGCAGCAATTGCCGCGACTTTATCAAAGCCCCAAATGGGAGCCGTGTTTTCAAGAGTCGCGACGTCGCTTACGAGAGCTGCAATTGTCAAAATCAACACAGAACTGCCGAGAGAAAATGCCAAAATTGTTTGGATAACTCCCGCGACGTGAACACCTTTGATATTAAAGATACCAAACAAAACCAAAATCGCCATCGCAAAGAGCATCTCTCCCATATAGATTTCAAAGCCAGCGATGGTGTAACTAAAGCCAAATTTAAGGATAGGACCAAAAAGCCCATCAACGATTAGACCAATAGCCGTTGAATTCATCGGGACGTTCGTTAGATACGCCGCGACGAGAAACCATCCGCAAAAGTAGGCAGCTACGCGTCCAAAACAAATCTTGGCAAAGGTAAATTGGCCGCCTGCTTTGGGGTATTTTGGAACCATGTAGGCGTAGTTAAACGCAATAATCACCATGATGATGGCGCCAATGACCATGGCAATCGCTGTTCCTGCCGCGCCCGAGTTAAAGAGGAATTTCTTTCCCGGGTTAATAAACGAGCCCCAGCCGATAATGCAGCCAAAGGCTAAGGCCCAGACGTTTAACGGGTTAAGTGCGCGTTTTAAATGGGGTTCTTCTGTCATCGTTATTTTTAGAATGAAGTTAAATTTCGTAGGATTTATCGATTTGTTTTAATTCACGGAAAGTATCAATCTCAGTGATATCGCTTTCGGCACATTCAATGATGTCGACTTGATAGTCATCTTTGAAGTCGCATAAGGGAACTTGTTCCCAATAGCGCTCTTTGCCGCCAGGCCTTTCGTACGCTTCTTTTAAGTGGCCTGAGAGCTTGGCGCCGTCTTTGGCATCCCAATAGGAGATGCCCACCATCTGATAGCAATTGAGACCACCGAATTTTTCTTCGGTAATCGTGCCGTTTTTGACGGTAAAGCACCAATCGTCGCTGCGTTCTTTTTTGATGCCTAAGAAGTCTGAGTTGTAGTGGTACTTTCGAAGTATTGAGGGGTTCTTAATAAGGAGATCGGACTCAAGTACATAGGCGTTGGCGAGAGAAAACCGCGCAACAAGAGCCGAAGAAATATTGTTGGCTTCGTTATAGATGGGGTTTTCCAAGAAATGAATCATCGGGTACTTGTAAAGCAGTTGATCGAACTGTTCACCAAGATAGCCTCGCACAATGGTGATATCGGTGATTCCGATGGCTAAAACAGCATCGAGTAGACCGTCGATAAGACGTTTACCGTTAACTCGCACAAGGGGTTTGGGGGTGTTTAACGTCACGGGAACTAGGCGGCTACCGAAACCAGCGGCAAGGAAAATGGCGCGTTTAACACGGTATGGCTCAAGAGCTACAAGGCCCGAAGCGCTGATGCGGTTGTCGGTCGCAAGACCTGCCTCGGTTAACTCGCCGAGAATGCGATTGGCAGTCCCTAAGGAAAATCCTGAGCGCTTGGCAAGCTCTCGTTGAGATAAGGATTGTTGCGCCTGTGCTAGCGTGACAAGTAAATTGAACTGCTTACGGGTAAGCTCTATCGCCATGAGAATCGAATCCTCATTTATAAAATAGGAGATTTATCAATAGAAAAACTGGATTGGCGCAGTATAAAACGAAAGAAGTGGTTTTGTTTAATTTTCGCGAACAAAATTAAAGAAATGAACATGCGGTGTTCAAATTCGAGGTGAAGGCGGGAAATCGGTCGTATCCAAATTGGGAGAAAAGACTCGGTCGTATTCCCCGCTAAAATGCCGTACACACTGCACATTGCTGAGGAAACTATGGCTGCCTTTTTTGCTATGGATTTTTTATTGCCACACAAAGGAGTTCACCCGACGTGGCCTGTCATTGCCTGTGACCAATTCACAAGTGAGCCCGATTATTGGGAGAAAGTTGAAAAGCTTGTGGACCAATCCCCAAGTACGTTAAGGCTTGTTTACCCTGAGGTTTGGCTTGGAAGCAATCAAGAGGCTCGCATCGCAAAGATTCATGCGGCTATGGATCGTTATCTTGAGAGCGATTTATTCAAAAAATTTGGCCATAGTTTCGTTTATGTGGAAAGAACGCTTTCAACAGGAGGAATTCGTCGCGGCGTTCTTGGGGTGATTGATTTAGAGCAATACGACTATTCCCCAAAGACCACGAAAGCAATTCGCGCCACAGAAAAGACGGTGACATCGCGAATTCCGCCACGTGTTGCCATTCGTCGAGGAGCCGCTCTTGAACTAAGCCACGTTCTTCTTTTAGCCGATGATTCTGAGGATGCGCTTTTAGGTTCTCTTGAAAAGAAAAAAGAGACGTTTGAAACGATTTACGATGTTCAATTGATGCTCAACGGCGCTCACTTAGTTGGACGCCTCGTTACAGGCAAAGCGGCTGAAGCATTTGAGGCGGAAATAGCCGCTTACGAAAGTGGGCGTCTTACTAAGGATGCGAACGCTCTTTTGTACTG
>CAVAQL010000053.1:0-8794 GCA_963590825.1 Bacteroides caccae
TTTTTCACGTTGACGTCATTTTATCGCGTCTTTCTTTCTCTAAAGTTTTCTTGTTTTTACTTCCCTTTGGTCGACCTCGCCCTCGCTTCGGAGCATTTCGACGCGCTTCTCGTTCAAGTGTCTTTTTGTTCTTGCTTCCTTTTGGTCGTCCTGGTTTTCTTTTAACCTTTTGAGGTTGTAGTGCCTCTAACGCTTCACGCTCCAGCGTTTTCTTATTTTTGCTTCCCGCTGGCCTTCCTGGTTTGCGTTTCGGCTTGTCATCTTCTTCTTTGTCCTTAACTTTTTTAGGCCGTCCTCGTTTACGTTTTACCTCTGGCTCAAGTGATGGCATTGAACGTCTCTGCGTGTGTATGGGCGATTGACGTCGATTGAATTCTTCAGCAAAGAAATCCAAGTGATCGTTCTTCAATCCAAAGAAGCTAAAGAGTTTTTTCATTCGGTCGCTTTGGTCATGAATCGCGCTGTACTTTCCATTGATCATTAAAACCAAAACGCTCCTATCGGCCTCGCGCAGCATCTTGTTTGTATCAAACCGCAATCCCTTGCAGGCAATCTCGATTTCTGTACGGATAATCGCCGCAATAAAACAGACGGCAAACTTAGCCTCAATGCGTGCATCGTCATGTACTCGTGAGACATCGGCACCTAACTGAGATTTAAAAATGCTGAATTGTTTTTCTGATACGTCTCGCAAATCATAAATTTCACTGATGCGTCGCGCATCAAGATTTTGGGAGGAAGCTATCGTACTGTAGCCTTTATCATTGATGACTCGCTGTAGCTTATCAGCACAAAATTCAACCTGTGTTTTCTGATCAGGAGTGCTTACGATTCGTAGATAGGGTTTAACTTCATCGGCGATGTAAATCTCGTCGGCAGTGCGTCCAGCTTCGAGCTGAGTAGCGATTTTTTCTCGCGCATCAAAAACAGCTTCGATAACGTCAACGGATTTCCTTGTACTGATAATGCCATTGAAGAAAAGTGCAACGTAAGATTCTGATTTGGAATTGGCAAAGACTTTTTCTTTATCTGTTACGCCAAAGAGCGCTTTTCGCCCAACCAAATACTTGACATTCCATCGGATGCTTGCCGCATATCGCTCGAACATCGTTTTGTGCGCGCTTGCGTTCGATTTGAGCATGACAACGTACTGATATCCGCAGTCTCGAATGAGTTGAAGAATCTCTTCTGTAGCAAAGCCTCGGTCAACAATAAAGCCTTCAATTTGCATCTTCGAGCTCGCCAAAAACTGGGCTATCTTCTCGATTGCCTTGCTGTCGATTCGGCTACCGTTATTCAGAAACCACGTTATTGGTCGACCGTCCTTGGCGCTGACAGCCCAAATATAGCTGTAGATGTTGACGGCTCTGTGTGTCTTGGAGTTTCCAGGTTCAGCTAAATTTCCATTTTGAACCGAACACTCATTGTTCGATCCATCGATACATAACCAAACTTTATCGTGACCTGTTGCAGCGCACTGCGCAATCCAATCCATTTTGAATTGGTGGAGCTTCTCTGCTGGCAGATTGTTTTCAAAGAAGTCTGAGTAAAAACTGTCGCCGTAAGCCTTCTCAGAAAAAATCATTTGCTCTCGCGTAAAGTCCGACATCAGATAGGTCGCTGTCGTTCTCTCTCGTGTGCAAAACATCGCGTAATCCAAAGCCGCGTTTGCGTTTGCTGTTCCCCAAGAGTTGCACAGAGTGGGATAAAGATTGCAGTAATACCCAGCGCTCAGAAAAAGCCCGTACAAGCCAACATGAAGTTCATGCGCTAACTTTTCTTTACTGCCGAAGTGTTCTGCCCAAAGATTTGGGTACATGTATTTGAAATTGTCATTGGGATGCATCGTTGTATCTGAGGTGGCACGACCGATGACAATCTGTTCACGTTTATTTCTCTCATTTCGACGCAAAAGAAACACACGAGCGTTTCCGTGATTGACGTGTGCAAAAGAGGGAATCGGAATTTCTTCAAGCTCGCGAAATATATGGCTCATATATTGCCTCTAATTTGTGTTAGCTATGCTAACACAAATTATACAGTATTTCGCGTAGTATTTCCAAAGAAAATATAGTGGAAATCCGCCTTTGTTTTCAAGCGTTTTCCACTAATAAAAATATGGGGAAATATGAATTTTTTATTGAGGCGTGTTAGCGGTTTGCCGGAAATTCACGAACTCATATTTTTTGGGAGGAAGAAAAAGAAGGAGGTTATGGCAGGTCGGCCCTCAAAGGGGTCTGTTATATGTCACCCACCGTTCCTCGGTTTGTGTGTATTCTACTACAACAAATTGAAAAACAATATATTTTTACAAAATATTTTCTAACTAGTTCAGTCTTCCGAATCCATACAAATTATCTACACCGCCTAATCGAGCTGATTGGCTACAGCTAGATAATCGCGTAAGCGTTCTTGGAAGTCTGGGCTTCTTAACTTACGAATTGCCGCTGACTCAATCTGACGCACACGTTCACGGGTAAGCCCCATCGCCTGCCCGACTTCTTCAAGCGTGTGGTCGTGATTGGTACCGATACCGTAGCGTAGACGCAAGACCTGCGCTTCGCGTGGCATTAGCTCATTTAAGCTCTTTTTGATTTCTTCTTCAAGAGCCGTTCTGAGATAGCGCTTCTGCGGATCGTCCTCATCATCACCCTTAACGAAGTCAAGACGTGTTGCATCCTCATCGTCACCAATCGGAGCGTCGATGGATTCAACACCACGCATCGCTTGTGTTAAGAGTTGCACTTTTGGAAGCGGGACACCAGAGAGCTTCGAAAGCTCTTGGTCGGTCGGGTTCTTTCCCGTTTCCTGCAGGTACTTCTGACGCACACGACGAATCTTGTTATAGGACTCTGTCATATGTACAGGGATACGAATCGTGTTGCCGTAGTCGGCCACAGCACGCGTCACAGACTGGCGAACCCACCACGTTGCATAGGTGGAGAACTTATAGCCACGACGGTATTCGAACTTGTCGACTGCCTTCATCAACCCGAGGTTACCTTCCTGAATGAGGTCAGTCATCGCGAGTCCACGGTTGACATAGCCCTTAGCAATCGAAATCACCAAGCGAAGGTTCGCTTCAATCATCTTGGCTTTTGCGTTGGCAAGATTGGTTTGTGCTAACTTCACCTGACGAGCCAAGTCGCGTTGATCATTTAAGGTCAAGGCTGCCGTCTGTTCGCACTCGATAATGCCTTCTTGGATATGCGTTAAGAGTGCTAAGTTGTTCGCGATTCTTTCGCCCCAAGGGGTGCCGTTTTTTGCGAGCTCAACAATCCATGTCTTATCGGTAGCCCGAGATTTCATCCCTTCAATAAATGCCTCAATTGGCATACCGCTACGCTCGACCATGATGTCACGCATGCGATGCGTCAAGGAATTGACTTTATCCATGTGCTCGGTGATGTGATCGGCAAATTGCGTTACAGCCTTTACAGCAAAACGCACAGGAAGCAACGTCTTCATAATCGAACGACGAGCCGCATCGTACTTCTTTTGGCCTTCGGGCTTACCGAAGTTTTCACGAATAATTTTGAGTTGTTTCTTGCAGCTATCGATTAATTTAATCGCACGCTCTTTCATCTCATCGAGCTGCTCGGTTGTCATAGCCGCAGCACCAATGTCGGTAGCTACCTCATTTTTTTGAATGACTTCACTGTCATCGACTTCGGCAAGAGCCTCTAAGTCTGTGAAGCCGTCGATGACCTGATCGATGGGAATCTCATCGCTCTTAAGACCTTCGGACATTCGAACGAGTTCTTCGACAGCCATCGGGTGTTGAATGATTGCTGTGAGCAATTTTGCTGTGAACTGTTCGATCGATTTCGCAACGGCGATTTCTCCTGCGCGTGTCAGTAATTTATGAGCGCCCACACCGCGCAAGTAAGCACGCAGGGGATCCTTTGATAGCCCAGCGCTTTCTTCTGGCGTTAAAAGAGCGGCCGCGTCTTCTTCACTAATTTCCTCATCGTCAGGAATCGGCTCTGGGATGATGATGTCGTCTTGCGTGGGAGCGGTTTCAAAAACCTGCACGCTCATGCGGTTTAATTGCTCACTAATTTCTGTGAGCGCTTCTTCCGTGCGAACGACATTCTCAGGAAGATAATCGTTAATTTCCGCAATCGTCACCCACCCGCGTTGGCGACCAAGTTTTACAAGAGCGCTATAGCCACTTGCCTTCGGAGCACTGCCCGCATCACCTTCTGCAGCTTCAATTTCATCGGCTAACTTTTCAAGGTCCTCATTTTCATCGACCTCAACGGGTTGGGCAAAATCAGGTTCACTATCGTCCGTTTGTTCAGCGACGGAAAATCCACCCTTATTTTCAATCTGGATGCGCTTATTTTTCTTAAGCCAGAGGCGCATATCCTCTAGCGAGAGTTTCTTTTTTTCTGTCATGGAGAAGATAAAAATAAACGTCCCGAAAGGACGATTCCTTTCAGGAAAAATTTAAACCCCTAACTCGCGCTCTTACACGTTCCTTTTGATGGATGGAAACACCGTTATTTTTGGTTTGGTTCCCCAATTTATGGCGCCAAAAAGTAGGGCCGAAAATCGATTCCGCTACCGACACATTGTCTCCTGAGCGTTGCTTAAGTTACCCTAAGCGTGAATCCAAATTCGTTTCAGCGGGGATTTTATTGCGTAAGACGGAATTGTCAAGAAAATTTTGAGCAAAATTCGCGCTTTTCGCCTTAATTTTCTTGGATTTGACTTTTTTCGAGTTCGCGAATCTGGCTTTTGATTTCTTTTTCGCGTTGTGTCAGTCGCGTATAAAGTGACGCATCGAGAGGTTCAAAAGAAGCCACATCGCGAGCCTTTTCTTGAACTTTAGCCAATTCAAGACGCAAAAATGCCGCTCGAACCTCGGCTCTTGCGCTCTCAAGCGTTGTATCCAATTTGATTTCTTTTGTGACGGCTTCGCTGTATTCGGCAATAAATTCACTGGCGGCTAATGACTCGAGTAACACCTGAGGTTTCGTAATCGGAGACTCTTCTTTTAATGCCGCGCGCCAGACTTCGAGAATCTCGCGCGATAGACGACTTTCTTCTCCAACAAAATACTCCTCAACAGAGTCTGAGAATTCCGAACAAAGTTCTGGGTAATTTAAGAAGTCAACGAGAATACGTTCGGAAAATTCGCCAATCCCTGCAATGGGCTTTACGCGATCTCGGTAAGAAATCTTTTGAGCGCTCTCTCGGGGTTTGGCAAGGCCAAAGGCTACCTTCAAATCGTCTGGGCTCATACGAGTCTTCATCGCCAAGAAGTTAACAAGCTGCGTGCGCATAAACGGGGCACTACGCATCGAAACAACAAGCGGCTTTGCTTCTTTTAAAAAGGCACTCCTCCCTTCAGGCGTGCGAAGATCTTTTCCTTCTCCAACGCTTTTAACGAAGAATTCACTCAAAGAAAGCGCCTTAGCAATCGCCTCTTCAAAGGCAGAGGCCCCCTTTTCTTTAATAAGGCTATCTGGGTCGTGCTCAGGGGGAAGCACGATAAAGTAAGCCGATTGCCCATCGGAAATTGCGGGAAGCGCAGCTTCTAAGCCACGCCTTAAGGCGTGTTGGCCCGCTGCGTCACCATCGAAGGAAAAGTAAATCGATTCGGTGATTTTCAGTAGCTTACGCACGTGATCGCTTGTCACAGAGGTTCCTAAAGCGGCAACAGCCTCGCGAAATCCCGCTTGCGCGAGTTGAATCACGTCCATGTAGCCTTCGCAGACAATCGCGCGGTGTTTGGAACGAATTGTGTCGCTCGCCTCATAGAGGCCATAGATTTCGACACCCTTGTGATAAATCGGCGTTTCTGGGCTATTTAAGTACTTCGGGTGTTCGTCGCCATTTAATGTGCGTGCTCCAAACCCGATAACCTGACCTCGAGGATTTCGAATCGGAAACATTAAGCGACCACGAAAGCGGTCGTAGACGCGACCATTCTCGTTACAGATGACTAAGCCACAGCCTTCGGCGTCTTGCAGGACTTTACTTTCGTAGGCAGGGCCATAGATTTCTTTTAATGCGTTCCACGCTTCTGGCGAATACCCCAAACAATAGAGAGCTGCCGTTTCTCCCGTGATGCCTCGGCCTTTAAGGTAATTGATAGCGAGAGTGCTTTTTGAGAGATTGACGCGATAAAAGTCGGCCGCTTCTTTCATATGATCGTAAAGCGTCTTGGCTTTCGCGCTACGCTTTTTCCCCTCCTCGTCTTCGGGTACGACCATCCCGAGGCGCGAAGCGAGCGCTCGAATGGCTTCAGGGTAATTGAGCCCCTCGTAATTCATCGTAAATCGAATCGCATCGCCAAAAGCGCCACACCCAAAGCATTTGTAGATTTGCTTTGAGGGCGTGACGGTAAACGAAGGGGTTTTTTCCCGATGAAAGGGGCAACAAGCAATGTAGTTTTTTCCCGTCTTCTTTAAAGGCACGTGCCGACTAATCACCTCGACAATATCAAGGCGACTTAATAACTCTTGAATGAAGCTTTGCGGAATCACGGGAAAAACTTTTTTCTACGAGCCAGCAAGGACCTTCTTTACGATGGCGCTCACTTTACCCATTTCAGCTTTACCAGCGAGTTTACCTTTGACAGCACCCATCACCTTACCCATCGCGGCCATTCCCGTGACGCCAAGTTCAGCAACAATCGCTTTCACAGCCGCTTCAATCTCCGCCTCATCCATCATCTTAGGCATATACGTTGAGAGCACAGCGATTTCTGCACTTTCTTTGTCGGCAAGATCTGTGCGATTGGCCGCTTTGTATTGTTCAACAGAATCGCGACGCTGTTTGATGAGTTTTCCGATAACTCCGATAACGAGTTCGTCCGTGGGTTCAACCCTTTCATCGACTTCGCGCTGCTTGATGGCAGCCAAGAGTAAGCGAATGCATGAGAGCTTTGCCGTATCGTGTGCTTTCATTGCAGACTTCATATCCGAGACAATTTGTTCTTTGAGAGTCATTTTTTTGATCTCCAGAAATAATAAAAGCGGCCGGCTCGGGTTAACTTCGAGGAGGCCGCTTTGGCGTTAAAACGAACCGTAGATTAGTAAAGCTTCTTCGGCAACATCATACTGCGAAGACGCTTGTAATGACGCTTAATCGCAGCCGCCTTCTTACGCTTACGCTCCGTTGTGGGCTTTTCGTAGAATTCACGAGCACGAAGCTCGGTTAGTAAGCCCGACTTCTCAATGGTGCGCTTAAAGCGACGCATGGCGACTTCGAACGGCTCATTTTCCTTAACGCGAATGGTGGGCATGTATAAACACCTGATCCTTTGTGATTGGTTTGTGTAAATACCCTTCGTGCCATACCCATGACAAAAAGGGACTGAAAAAATTCAGGATGGCGATTTTGGCACACTCCAAAGCGAATGTAAACGTTCAAAGGCGTTTTTTTGCGCTTTCTTTCCCCTTAGAAACACTACTGTCCAAAACGAAAATTCGTAGAATTCGGCGAATGTAAAGGGCTGTAAAGAAAGAGAAAACTCAAAATAATCAGCGGCTTTGATTTCTAGAAGATGACGGCATCACGGTGAATGCGTATATTGAAAGCTTCCAAACTTTTCAAAACGCATCCACCATGAAATCTGCAGGAATAAGTGTCTTTGCTCAGCTAATCCGTTTATTGCCAATCGATGAATTTGAGGAGCTTGCCTCTCAGTACGCAACAACGGCTTGTAATTCTCGTAAGTTCACACAGCGTGATTATTTCACGGCTATTTTATTCGGACAACTATCGGGAGCAACGTCTTTACGTGAACTGGTTCTTGGCCTTAAGTCGGCAGGAGGAAAAGTATTTCACACCGGCGGCAAGCCTATGAAACTTAGCACGCTGGCGTACAACAACAATATCGCGAATCCTCAGCTATATCGGGATTTCTATTTTCGGTTTCTTCGCAGAGTGCAAAACGAAATCGGTCTGAAACTTGACGCACGGTTTACTCGACCACTTTATTCGGTTGACTCGACAACAATCACCTTGGCCTGCAAGCTTTACGGGTGGGCAAACTTCAAAAGAGAGAAGGCGGGAATCAAGCTTCATGTCGCACTTTCAAACGAGACAGAAATGCCATCCGTAACTGTCATTTCTGTCGCTAAAAAAGCTGATGTTAAGTGGGCAAAAGCGGTTGTTATGCAACTGCCTTTCTATTGCACGGTTGTGATGGATCGTGGCTACAACGACTACTCTTTATTCATGTGGTTTAACGAACGCGGAACAACTTTTGTCACACGCTTAAAGAAGAACGCACAACACACACCACTCATGAAAAACGAGGTCGCTCGTTCGAAAAATTGGGGTGACTATCGAATGCGTTTTACATCACCTACAGCAAAGAAAATCTGCGGAGAAACTCAGTGGCGTGTTGTTCAATGGAAAGACGAAGATTCAGGACGTTGGTTCGAATTTCTCACAAACGATTTCAAGGCTAGTGCAGATGTTATTGCCGAGCTCTATCGCCAACGCTGGAAGGTGGAATTGTTTTTCAAAAAGCTAAAGCAAAACCTCGTTGTGAAGTCTTTCTATGGGACTACGGCTAATGCCGTTTACTGCCAGATATGGATAGCCTTCACGGCGACCTTGTTACTTGAACTTGTGCGACGCCGTACGCAACAACCTTGGTCATATAAAACTCTTGCTTGGGTTATACGTCAGAATTTGTGGGGCTACCAAAAGCTTGAGGAGGTTCTGCACAGAGAAGAAAACGAAGCAGAATCAGCAGAAAGCCAAATTCCGCAGCAGCTATCCTTCGACTTCTAAAACAACCCCCTAAAGAGGGAGACGGTCAATTTTC
>CAVAQL010000054.1:0-8750 GCA_963590825.1 Bacteroides caccae
ACTGTAGGGCGCGCAGAGCTAACAGCCAAACGCACTGTTCTCGGACACACGGTAAAAACTGAGCCCGTAATCAAAATGCTCGGTCTTGGAGCTCGTTATTCCACTTGCTATAGCGGACAGAAAACGTCAATTACGCCCTTTATTGCCCTTAATGGATACACAGCAAAGTTCTCCGATGGTGACGTCACCGATCAGGCTGAACGCTCGGGCTTTTATGGCGTTGGCTTTAAGACGACAGCGAACAAACGCATTTGGGGAGACGTCACCACTGGATTTACGGCTGATGCGACATGGGAGCCTTTTGTTGATTGTTATGTGAAGCCTCGAGTGGCACTACTCGGCAAGGTGGCCTTTGGCGATAGAAAATGGAAGGCCGCTTCAACGCTTGCCACACAAACGAGCGCTCCTGATTACGCGACGTTCCAATCAACCCCGTTGTGGTCAGTCGCCGCTGAGATTGGACTCAATATTGCTGCCTCTAAGAAAGTTCCCATTAAAGAAGGCGGCTTTTTTGGCTTTGGGGGTAAAGACACGGGCAAAGACGCCATCGAAGATTGGCAATTCGATTTAAAGCTTGGCTATCGGCGTGCAGCACAATCCGAACACTCTTCGTACATCGGATTTGAGTATCGCGAAAATTGGTAGGGCTCCTTCTTAAGAGGTAAAAAAACACCGCCTAAGCGTAAAAACTCAAGCGGTGTTTTGTTTGCGAGTCGCTAAATTACTTGGCGACGATGTTCAGGAGTTTGCCTGGAACAAGAATGGTTTTAAGAACCTTTAGTGATCCAACAAAGCGGGCGACATCGGGATTAGCAAGAGCAGCGGCTTCAATCGCTTCTTTGCTTGCGTCGACGGCAACGTGAACTTCTCCACGAAGTTTGCCGTTAACTTGCACAACAAGCTTGATTTCGTCAGCAATGAGAGCCTTCTCATCGATTGCAGGCCATGGAGCATCGAGTAGGTCAACGCCAAAAGCTTTTGCGTAGCCAAGCTCATTCCAAAGCACTGTCGTGATATGAGGAGCAAGCGGATAAAGCGTACGAATAAGAATGCCAAAGCATTCGGAAAGCGCGGCTTTGCCGAGTTCGTCAGTCGGTTCAAAGGCATCGATAAGATTCATCATCTTCATCGTGGCAGAAACGACGGTGTTGTACTGCATACGGTCAAAGTCGTTTTCCGCCTGTTTGAGATTGAGATAAATCTCGCGACGGAAAGTTTTCACTTCGTGGCTTGCCTTCGCGTAGTCGGTAACTTCAGCACTTGGGATTAATGCTTTTTGATGCGCATAGGCCCAAGCCCAAAGGCGCCGCAAGAAGCGGTATGTGCCTTCAGCGCCCGAATTTGACCACGCAGCAGACTGATCCGGGGGACCAGCGAACATCACAAAGGTACGGGCCGTGTCGGCACCGAACTTCTTAATAATGTCACCAGGCTCGACAACATTATTCTTACTCTTACTCATCTTCTCGATGCCACCAGAAAGCACGGGTAGCCCATCGTCGTTGGCTATGACGCGAGAAGGACGACCTTTGTCGTCGTACTCAACAGTAATTTCATTGGGGTAGTACCAACGCTTGTGACCGTCGGGAAGGTCTCGATAGAAACATTCGGCTGTGAGCATGCCCTGCGTAAATAGACGCGTAAACGGCTCATCAAACTTCACAAGCCCTAAGTCACGCATCACCTTGGTCCAAAAGCGTGCATACAAGAGGTGAAGCACAGCGTGTTCGATACCACCGATGTACTGATCCATCGGGCTCCAATAGTCATTGCGTTCATCGACCATGGCCGTGTCGCAATCCGGGGAGCAATAGCGCATGTAGTACCAAGAGCTATCCACGAAGGTATCCATCGTATCGGTCTCACGACGCGCGTCAGCGCCGCACTTGGGGCACTTGCAACGAAGGAACTCTTCGCACTTTGTTAACGGATTGCCAGAACCATCGGGAACAAGCGTCTCAGGTAAAAGAACCGGAAGATCTTTTTCAGGTACTGGAACAGGGCCGCACTTGGGGCAGTGAATGATTGGAATCGGCGTACCCCAATAACGCTGGCGCGAAATGCCCCAGTCACGTAAGCGAAACTGTGTTTGCTTGTGGCCAAGACCTTTCTTAGCGAGTTCTTCAGCAATCGCATCAATGGCTTCATGCAAACCAAGGCCGTTAAACTTACCCGAGTTCACAAGTTTTAAGTCGCGGGTCTTATCGCCATACCATTCTTGCCAGGCGTCTTCGCTAAAGGTTTCACCTTCGACCTGACAGGTCTGAATGATTTTGAGACCAAACTTCTTAGCAAATGCAAAGTCGCGTTCGTCGTGCGCTGGAACGCCCATCACGGCGCCTTCGCCGTAACTCATTAAGACGTAGTTACCAATCCACACTTCGATGGGTTCATCGGTTAGGGGATGACGAACATAAAAGCCAGTGGGAATGCCTTTTTTCTCCATCGTGGCCATATCCGCCTCTGAGACTGAGCCCTTAGCGCATTCTTCGCAGAACGCCTTCAAATCGGCTCTATCGCGAGAAAGGCGTTTGGCAATCGGGTGTTCGGCAGCAATGGCAACGAATGTCACACCCATTAACGTGTCGGCACGGGTTGTGTAGACGTTGAGAAGTTTCTTTTCTCCATCGAGCTCATAGGGGAAAGAGAGGTTTACACCAGTGCTCTTACCAATCCAGTGCTTTTGCATGCGGCGGACCTGATCGGGCCAGCCTGTTAACTTATCGATATCGGCAAGAAGCTCTTCAGCGTACTGTGTGATGCCAAGGTAGTAGCCTGGAATTTCGCGCTTTTCAACCTTAGCACCCGATCTCCAGCCACAGCCATCAATGACTTGTTCGTTAGCCAAAACGGTCTTATCAACCGGGTCCCAGTTGACAACCTGAGTTTTGCGGTAGGCAATACCGCGCTCGAGCATCTTTAAGAAAATCCACTGATTCCAGCGGTAGTACTCGGGCTTGCAGGTCGTGACTTCGCGCGACCAGTCAAAAGCCAATCCCAAAGGCTTCATCTGAGCCTTCATGTCGGCGATGTTGTTATAGGTCCACTTCGAAGGGAGAACTTTTTTACTTAAAGCGGCGTTTTCTGCTGGCAAACCAAACGAGTCCCAGCCCATCGGTGTCATGACGTTGTAGCCAGTCATACGGCGATAGCGATACAACACGTCATTGAGTGTGTAGTTTCGAACGTGCCCCATGTGTAGCTTCCCAGAGGGGTATGGCAACATCGAGCAAACGTAATATTTTGGTTTTTCTTTGCCATTGGCGTCAAGGGCGTGCTCTACGGCACGGTAGACGTCTTTTTTCTGCCAGTCTTCTTGGACAGCAGATTCGATTTCTTGCGGTGAATATGTCTCGCGCATGATGCGTAATCCTGTCGGATGGAAAGCTTAAAAATGAAAACTTAAGTATATTCCGCATTTTTAGAGGATTCCCTAGGCATTTTGTCGTATGCCGCATGTATTTTTGCCTCCAAATAAAAGGTTTTGCTCGACCTCTCGAATCGGTACAATCCCTCCCACTTTTGTTGGAATAGAGAAAATATGGATATCTTGGATTCACTTAATCCCAAGCAGCGAGAAGCTGTGACATTGCCTGCTGAGCACGCCCTAATTTTGGCGGGAGCTGGCTCTGGGAAAACTCGGGTTTTAACCACACGCATTGCTTGGCTACTGTCGACAGGGAAGGCCAAGCCTTGGGAAATTCTTGCTGTGACCTTTACCAATAAAGCCGCGCGTGAGATGAAAACACGCCTTGAGGCTATGCTCGGGGCGGGTAGTCAAGATATGTGGGTTGGAACATTTCACGGGATTTGCCATAAGCTCTTAAGACGCCATGCCGAAGAAGCGGGACTGTCTAAAACCTTTCAGATTATTGATCAATCCGATCAGCTCTCCTTAGTGAAAGGAATTCTCAAGAGAAAATACAAAGAAGTCGACAACGACGTCGCAAAAAAATACCTTTGGACTATTAATCACGAAAAAGAGCGCGGCCTTCGGGCAAAAGATTTTCCTTATTCGCGTTTTGATGATGAGACGAGAGCCATTTATTTGAGTTATGAGGCGTTGTGTCGGCGAGAGGGATTGGTTGATTTTGCCGAGCTTCTTTTATCAAGCGTTGAGCTTTTTCATAACAACGAGGCGATTCGTGAGCATTACGCCAATCGCTTTAAATTCATTTTGATCGATGAGTTTCAGGACACAAATGTCTTACAGTATCGCTGGATAAAGGCGCTTTCTCGCCCGTCAAATAACGAGGGAGCCGTCTTTTGCGTCGGAGACGATGACCAGTCGATTTACGCATTTCGTGGCGCACGCGTTGACAATATGACGGATTTTGTTAACGAATACGATGTGAAACACGTTGTCAAACTCGAGCAAAACTACCGGTCCACGTCGCATATTTTGAATGCGGCTAATGCGGTGATTGCCAACAACCGCGATCGCTTGGGAAAAAACCTTTGGACAAGTGCAGGAGAGGGCTCTCTGATTGGACTCTATGAGTGCATGAGCGCTAACGAAGAGGCTCGTTCGCTTACACAGGAAATTTTAAGTCGCAGAAGGCTCGGGGCGCGATTTTCCGATTTCGCTGTCCTTTATCGTAACAACGCACAGTCGCGCATCATTGAAAAGTTTCTCGTAAACAGCCTTGTGCCATATCGCATCTACGGCGGATTGCGGTTTTTTGATCGACAAGAGGTAAAAGACGTTTTGGCGTATTTGCGTCTTGTTGCGCACCCCGACGATGTCAATTTTGAGCGCGTGATTAATAAGCCTGCGCGTGGAATTGGCGAGGCAACATTAGAGAAAATCACCCGGCGAGCCCAAGAAAGAAGCATTAGTCTTTGGAGCGCACTTAAAACCGCCATTGATGCCAAAGAAACCTCGGGTCTAACGCGGGCAATCGATTTTTTGCATCTCATTGAAAAGATGCGAAGCGATTATGCGAAAAGTAATCTTGAAGACCTTGTTAAAGGGGTCGTCAAAGATTCGGGGCTTTATGCCTATTATGAGACCCAACAAGATAAAAGCATTCGCTTAGAAAACCTTGACGAGTTGATTCGAGCGGCGGCCGCTTACGCACAAGAAAATGACTTAGATAAGGAGCAAAGCGCAATGTCTGTCCAGACCGAAGACGGGGTAAGCGCTTTGGATGGATTCCTTGCGCAATGCACTCTCGAAAGCGAGGGAAGAAATAGCGAAGTCGGCTCAGACGCTGTTCAATTAATGACTGTGCACGCGAGTAAAGGTCTTGAATTCGACACGGTTTTCTTGTGCGGCTTAGAAGAGGGGACGTTCCCGCATAAAGCAGAAGAGAGGGAAGACCCGCAGAGAAAATTCGCCGAGGAAAGGCGTCTCCTATATGTCGCGATTACGCGCGCGAAAAAACACTTGCGCATTAGTTGGTGTCGCAATCGAATTGTTTACGGTGGATCCAGGGATTTCAATCGATCACAATTTTTAAAAGAGATTCCTGAGACCGATAGCGTTTGGCTTAACGAATACGGTGAAAATATAAATCCCTTTGAGCCCGCACATGTGGCTATGCCGCAATCTGGTTATCGGAAAAACACGGAGGTTTCGTCTTCGAGGACTTCTTACGGGCCGGTAAAAGACGCACTTTTTTCCTTTAAGAAAAATCGAATCATGGGGTCGAATCCGTGGAACTTAAATGCCGGTGACAAAGTTCGTCACAAAAAATTTGGCGAGGGAATCGTGTTACGCCTAACGAACGCACAAAGCGAAGACCTCGCGACGGCTTGGATTGATTTTCGAGGCCAAAAGAAGGAATTACTCTTGAAATTAGCAAAACTTGAGAAACTTTCCTAACGGGAATGGCCCGCAATCTTTGCTTGATTTTCTCTATAAGTTTGATAGACCAAATCAATCGAATGCTTAAATATAATAGACGCATTAAATTGCTGGAGAAAACAATGCAAAACGAAAATGCTACGATTGTTCTCAAGGACGGCGAGCGTCAGCCCTGCGAAGTATGGACACGTGTGATGGGATACCATCGCCCTGTTCAATCTTTCAATGTTGGCAAAAAGGGCGAATTCGCTGAGCGTCGTTATTTTGTTGAGTCCAAGTGTGGTCTCAAGGCTACGAAAGCCTAAACGAATAAAACATTTTGAATGTAAGGAGACACGACATGAAATGTCTAAAAGGAACGCAAACAGAAAAGAATCTTGAAGCCGCGTTTGCTGGCGAATCGCAGGCTCGCAATAAGTACACATTCTTTGCGGGTGTTGCGCGTAAAGAGGGTTACCAGCAGATTGCAGCACTATTTGAAGAAACGGCTGCTAATGAAAAAGAACATGCCTCAATTTGGTTTAAAGCTTTAGGTGGCATCGGATCAACAGCAGAAAACTTGAAAGCTGCCGCTAGTGGTGAAAACTACGAGTGGACGGATATGTACGCCGGATTTGCCAAGACTGCCGATGAAGAAGGGTTCCCGGAACTTGCGGAAAAATTCCGTAAGGTTGCGGCAATCGAGAAATCTCACGAGGAACGTTATCTGAAGTTACTCAACAATGTTGAGATGCAACACGTTTTCGAAAAGTGTGACGAAGTGATGTGGCAGTGCCGCGAATGTGGTCACCTTGTCGTTGGTAAGAAGGCGCCTTTAGTTTGCCCGGTGTGCGGACACGCACAGGCTTGGCAGCAGATTCGCGCTGAAAACTACTAATCGAAGAAGCGAAGAAGAAAAATTCGGATTCAAATATGAGAACGGAGGCTTTGCGCCTCCGTCTCCATTTCTAGTGTGCCAACTTCACTTTGCCGCCGGAACTCGCCCGAGATGGACATTGTGAAGAATTCGCGAGAGGATGGGTTCGGTTTTTGTTGAGACCTTAGCCTTCATCGGTGCGCGTTTTTTCGCCGCGCACGTCCTCGCCTTTGGCTCTTCGAGTAAACTCATAAGAACACACATAAAGCCCTCATCTATATTTAGTAGTAATTTTTATGGGACCGCATCATACAGGGTTTTTCCCCTAGTATCTAGTCCTTATTTGCGCTTTTTGTAAGTTCTCTTTTCTCCCTGTTGCTATGATTCGTCTCTGACGGAAATTTTCCGATTTCCTCGTGATTTTGACTTTACGCGAATAGGGAAAAAACTGTGAAAGGAATTGTCCTTGCTGGGGGAGCTGGCACACGCCTATATCCGCTCACTTTGGTAACGAGTAAACAACTCTTACCTGTTTACGATAAACCGATGGTGTTTTATCCGTTAAGCACGCTGATGCTTGCGGGTATTCGTGAGATTCTCGTGATTTCAACACCCTCGGACCTTCCGAATTTCGAGCGTCTTTTGGGAGACGGCTCGCAGTTTGGCCTAAAACTCTCGTATAAGGTTCAACCAAGCCCTGATGGGTTAGCGCAGGCTTTTATTTTGGGTAAAGAATTTATTGGTGACGATGCTTGCGCGATGGTGCTTGGTGACAATATTTTCTATGGACACGGCTTTGTGAAAGCCTTGCGCGCCGCGGCTCTTAACGCCGAAAGCGAAAATCGCGCCACCGTATTTGGCTACTACGTTAAAGATCCCGAACGCTTTGGCGTTGTCGAATTCGATTTAGAGTGGAATGCGGTTTCCATCGAAGAAAAGCCCAAAAATCCGCGCAGTAACTACGCTGTCACTGGTCTTTACTTTTACCCAAAGGGCGTTTCTGCGAAAGCCTCTGAAGTAAAACCGTCTTCGCGAGGTGAATTGGAAATCACAACGCTCAATGAGATGTATCTAAAGGAAAAGCGCTTAAACGTTCAGTTGTTAGGGCGTGGCTTTGCTTGGCTGGATACGGGGACGATGGAAAGTTTAGCGGCCGCTTCCGAATACATTCGGATTGTTCAAAATAGGCAAGGTGTGGAAATCTCCGCGCCTGAAGAAATTGCATTTCGTAATGGCTGGATTAATCAAACGGAACTCCTAAAGGCAGCAGAACGCTACGGAAAATCGCCCTATGGAAGCCATTTGAGAAATGTCGCTCAGGGTAAACTCAGTTATTAAAGGGTGCGATTCGTATGGGGCAATTTGCAGTAACAGAAACGGCAATCGAAGGAGTCCTGATTATTGAACCGAGGAAATTCGGCGATTGTCGCGGCTACTTTATGGAAACCTATAACGAAGCCGATTTTAAGGCGCTCGGTATTGATGCCACGTTCGTTCAAGACAATCAGTCAGCTTCCGTCAAGGGCGTTTTAAGAGGACTCCATTTTCAAAAGACACATCCTCAAGCCAAGCTCGTTCGCGTGATTTCAGGCGAAGTTTTTGACGTGGCTGTGGATTTGCGCCGAGGTTCTAGGACCTATGGAGAGTACGTCGGTGTCATGCTTTCTGCTGAAAACAATCGCCAATTTTATATCCCACGTGGCTTTGCGCACGGCTTTCTTGTTTTAAGCGATACGGCGCAGTTTGTCTATAAGTGTGATGATTTCTATCACCCAGAAGACGAAGGCGGCATCTGTTGGAATGATCCAGATATCGGTATTGATTGGCCTGATGTGGGTGAGATTACGCTTAGCGAAAAAGATAAATTGCATCCCACCTTAAAAGTTAGCGCGATGGAGTTTTCTCTATGAATCTTTTTGTCACAGGCGGGGCCGGATTTATTGGCTCAAACTTTATCTATCACTGGTTAAAAAAACACCCAGAAGATCGCATCGTTTGTTTGGATAAACTGACGTACGCAGGCAATCTTTCGACATTAGAAGAAGCGCTTAAAAACAAAAACTTTCGCTTTACAAGAACCGATAT